>JAJZDA010000072.1 GCA_021851525.1 Actinomycetes bacterium
CGGCATCGCCTCGCGGAGCGCCGCCAGGCGCTCCGGGGCGGTGGCGCCGACGACCGCACAGACATCGCTGAGCCCCGCCCGCCCGCGGCCGGCACGGCCCAGCGCGTCGATCATCCGCGCCGCCGCCAGGCTCACCGTGCCGCCGCCGGCGAGCACCAGGTCCTGCAGGTCGGCCGCGCCGGGATTGGAGTTGCGTGCCAGCACGAACAGACCCGCGGGCCGCCGCGCAGCGCGCGCGGCGGCGATGAACGGCTCCAGCGAGTCGCGGCCCAGCCAGGGGCTGACCGTGAGCGCATCCACCCCCAGGCCGGGAACGGTGCCGAACTCCGTGGCGGTCTCACCGAGAAACGCCTGCGCGTAGGCGCTGGCGCTGACGTCCACGTCGCCGCGCTTGGCGTCGGCGATCACCGCGAGGCCCGCCGCCTGGGCGTGCTCGACAACCTCCTGCAGGGCCTGCCATCCGGGGGCCAGCAGCCGCTCGAAGCAGGCGACCTGAGGCTTGACCGCGACGCACTGATCGGCCACGGCGTCGATCACCATGCGGCAGTGCGCGGACACGGCGTGGGCGGCACGGGCCGCCGGCACAGCGGACGTCGCGCCCGCCGTGCCCCACGACCGCGTCGCATGTGGCCACAGCCGCGTGGGATCGGGGTCGAGGCCGAGCACGAGTTGCGACTCTCGTCGCGCCACCAGCTCGGCCATCCGGTCCCCGAAGCTCCCAGCGGGTCCACCGATCTCCGCGGCGCCACCCGAGACGGCCGTATCACCGAGGCCGTCACCGGCTAGCACGCGCAAACCTCCGCGACCGTGGTCACATGCGACCGCTGAACCCTTGAACGGCTAGTTGACGGCCTTCTTGAGGGCGGCGCCGGCGGTGAACTTCGGCACCTTGGAAGCGGCGATCTGGATCTTCTCGCCCGTTGCCGGGTTGCGACCCTCACGCGCGCTGCGCGCCGAAACGCTGAACTTGCCGAACCCGGAGAACGTCACATCGCTGCCGCGCTTGAGCGCGCCCTCGATCGTCTCCAGAACCGCATCGACGGCCGCTGCAGCGTCCTTCTTGCTCAGACCGGCGCGCTCCGCGACCTCGTCGATGAACTCGGTTTTCGTCACTTCACTCCTCCTTCGAGGTGGTAGGAAGCGCCGAAGCTAACACGGTTTGCGGACATTCGGGGGTCTTTGCGGGTCCCGGGCGCCACTCCCCGCGGCTCCCGAACGCCGCAGATGCCGCCGGTTGCGGGCGCCGGCGCGCATGCGCAGGCCGCCCGGCGTGCCATCCTGCAGGCGTGAAACTCGGCCGCATAGCCTGGTTGCTGACGACGCTGGTGTGCGTCGTTGCGGCCGTCAGCGCGCTCGTGGACGGGTACCGCGGCTACGCGGCGGTGGCCTTCGCGGTGGCGCTCTCAGCCGCGATCAACCTCTTCTGAGGCGGTCACGAGCCCCGCTCACAGCGGCCTGCCCCGGTCAGTGATCATCGGCCCGCAGCGACCTCTGACCCGGCCGCAGACGGCCCTCCGGCTCGAGATGGATCAACACGTCGGCGCCACCCAGACGCGCCACTATCTGATCCTCCAGCTCATGCGCGGTGAGGTGGGCCTGCTCCAGAGATGTGCCGGCACGGAACTGCACGTGCACGTCGATGTAACGGCGTGACCCGCCGCGGCGCGAGCGCAGCTCATGGAAGCCGACCACCCCGCGATCCGCGAAGGACTCGATCACCGCGGCGATGGCGTCGGTCTCCGAGGGCGGCAGCGACTGGTCGACCAGCACCTCCCCGGCACGCACCAGCAGCCGCACACCGGTGACCACGATCACCGCCGCGACCAGCAGCGCGGCCACCGGGTCGATCCACTGGGCATGGGTGGCGGCCACCAGCACGAGCGCCACCAGCACCGCGAGCGAGCTCAGCGCGTCGGTCCGCAGATGGGCGGCGTCACCCTGCAGCGCAGGGGAGTCGGCGCGCCTGCCGGCCCGGCCGATCACACCGGAGACGACGAGGTTCGCAGCCGCCGAGAGCGCGATCACGGCGATCCCCAAGCCCACCGTGTGCGTGCGGCCGCCGAGCACCAGCCGGCGCACGGCGGCGAAGGCGATCCCCGCGGAGCCGACCAGGATCAGCAGCCCCTCCAGACCGGCGGCGAGGTTCTCGACCTTGTCGTGCCCGTACATGTGGCGCTCGTCAGCCGGCTCCTCAGCGATCCGCACCGACAGGAAGGCGACCAGCGAGGCGATCAGGTCGACGCTCGAATGGACCGCCTCGGTGAGGATCGCGACGGAGCCGGTGAGCGTGCCCGCGACCAGCTTGAGCAGGATCAGCGCCGTGTTGGAGGCAACCGACAGCGCCGCCGTGCGCTGCTTCATGAGGCGCTGTCGGAAGCTTGCCGCAGCCACCGCGCAAGCGCCAGCAGCGCCCGCCCACGATGGCTGATCGCGTCCTTCTGAGCGTCGCTGAGCTGCGCCATCGTGAGCTGCCCGGGCTGCTCATCCGGGATGAACGCGGGGTCATACCCGAAGCCGTGCAGGCCGCTTGGGACGGGCGCCAGGCGCCCGCTGCACTCACCGCGGAAGAGCTGCTCCTCAGCGGCGCCCCCGGCCTCAGGCGCCGGCCGCACGTAGGCCAGCGCGCAGACATAGAGCAGGCCGCTGCCCGCGGGAGCCTCGGCCAGGAGCTTGGCGAGGTTCTGCGCGTCGGTGGCCTGCTCACCGGCATAGCGCGCCGAGCGCACGCCCGGGCGCCCGCCAAGTGCCTGCGCCTCGATCCCGGAGTCATCCGCGATCACGGGCATCCCCAGCGCCGCCGCTGCGGCCCGCGCCTTGGTCAGGGCGTTTGCCTCGAAGCTCTCGCCATCCTCCGGGGGCAGCGTCACCCCCTCCGGCAGCGGCCGCACGGACAGGCCGTGGGGAGCGAGCATCCGCGCCACCTCCCGCAGCTTGTGGGGGTTGCGCGTGGCCAGCACCAGCTCCATCGGTGAACCTCGAGCCGACGTCTAAACGCCGGCTGCCACTGCCTGATCCTGGGCCGCCCGCAACTCAGCGATGCCGATCTCCGCAAGCGCCAGCAGCTCATCGAGGTGCGCGCGGGAGAGCGGTGTGCGCTCTGCGGTGGCCTGCACCTCCACGAGGCCGCCGTCGCCGGTCATGACCACGTTTGCGTCCACCTCGGCGCCGGAATCCTCGTGATAGTCGAGGTCCAGCAGCGGCACGCCCTCGACGATCCCGGCGGAGATTGCGGCGACGCTGCCGGTCAGCGGCGACCGCTCGAGCAGGCCACGTGAGATCAGGCTGGCGATCGCCAGGCGCAGCGCCACCATGCCGCCGGTGATCGAGGCGCAGCGGGTACCACCGTCGGCCTGCAGCACGTCGCAGTCGACGTAGATCGTGCGCTCGCCGAGGGCGGCGAAGTCAACCACGCCACGCAGCGACCGGCCGATCAGCCGCTGGATCTCGATCGTGCGCCCGTCCGCCCGGCCCCTGGTGATGTCGCGCTGCTTGCGCTCGCCGGTGGACGCGGGCAGCATCCCGTATTCAGCGGTGACCCAGCCGCTGCCGCGTCCGGCCATCCAGCGGGGCACGCTCTCCTGCACGGAGGCGGTGCAGATCACCCGCGTCTCACCGACCGAGATCAGCGCTGAGCCGGTGGCCGTTCGCACGAAGCCAGGTTCGATCGCGATCGGCCGCGGCTGGTCCGCGGTACGACCGTGGCTGCGTGAGCTCATCCCCGACACCCGCTGCTCATGACCAGCACCTTAGAACCTCCTCGAACGCTCGGCACGGCGATCCTACCCACGGCTGCGCGGCGGACGCGTCAGTGACCCTGCAACGGTCATCCGAGGCTCGGCCAGAACTCACGCAGGCGTACCAGGGCGTCGACCGCCAGCGGGTGCACGGAGGGCCCCAGGTCCGGCGCCTGGACGGGCAGCAGTGAGCTCATCGTCGCCGCCACCGAACGGGCCAGCGCGTGCACGGCGTAGCCGCCCTCCAGCACGCAGCCGATCCCCACGCCAAGCTCCTGCGCGATGCCGCGCATCAGCGCCGCCATCGCCGCGTAGCCGGCGTCGGTGACCGCGCAGTCGGCCAGCGGGTCCTCCAGGTGCGCGTCATAACCGGCCGAGATCAGGATCAGCTGCGGGCAGAAGATCCGCGCCACCGGGGCCACCACGTCGCGCAGCAGCGAGACGTAGGCGTCGTCGCCGGTGCCCGGCGGCACGGGGATGTTGATCGTGGCCCCGTGCCCATGCCCGCGGCCGACGTCCGAGGCCCGCCCGCTGCCCGGATAGAGCGGCCACTGATGCAGCGAGATGAACAGCACCTGGCCGTCCTCCCAGAAGATGTCGCTGGTGCCGTTGCCGTGGTGCACGTCCCAGTCGAGCACCAGCACCCGCTCCAGCCCGAGCTCATCGATCGCGTGCCGGGCGGCGATCGCGATGTTGTTGAACAGGCAGAAGCCCATCGCCCGCCCCGGCAGGGCGTGATGGCCGGGTGGGCGGTGGGCGCTGAAGCCAACCGCGCCCGCGCCCCCCGAGACGATCCGCTCCACGAGCTCCACGGCGCCCCCCGCGGCGTGCAGCGCCGCCAGGTAGGACCCCGGGCTGACGATCGTGTCGGCATCCAGCTCGCCGCCGCCGGCTGCCGCGAACTCCGCGATCGAGTCGATGTAGGCGCCGGGATGGACGCGCTCGAGCACGCGCCGCTGCGCCAGTGGCGAGTCGGCGCGCTCATAGCCCAGATAGTCGTGGCGCTCGAGCTCAGCGTGCAGCGCCAGCAGCCGCTGCACGCTCTCCGGATGCCCTCCGGTGTCGTGGTCGAGCGATGACGGGTGGGAGAGGAACACGGGCCGCGGGGTCATGCGCCGGTACCGTACAGCGCGTGGCACGTCTGTCCAGCTCCGGTCAGCGGCAGCTGGTGGTCGTAGGCGCCGGCGCCGCAGGTCTCTACACCGCGCTCTGCGCGGCCCGCGAGGGCGCGCACGTGACGCTCGTCTCGGCGACTGAGCTTGCGCAATCATCCAGCTACTGGGCGCAGGGCGGCCTGGCCGCGGCGCTGTCCGCGGATGACAGCCCGCAGCTGCACCTCGCTGACACGCTCAGCGCCGGGCGCGGCATGGTGCGTGAGTCCGCCGCGCGCGTGCTGACCGACGAGGCGCCGGCGGCCGTCGAGGATCTGGCAAGGCTCGGCGTGCAGTTCGACGGCGACGGCGCCGGCCGGCCGGCGCTGAGCCTCGAGGGCGGGCACGGCATGCGCCGGATCGTGCATGCGGGCGGTGCGGCGACCGGCAGGCGGATCGTGCAGCAGCTCTCGGAGCTGGCGGCGGCCGAGCCGCGCATCGAGGTGCTCGAGGATCGCCGCGCGGTCGCGCTGCTGATGCGCGACGGGCGCTGCACCGGCGTGGTGCTCGCCGGTGGCCAGGAGCTGAACGCGCCGGCGACGACGCTCGCCACCGGCGGGACCGCCGCGCTCTGGTCACGCACCACCAATCCGAGCGCGGCCACCGGCGGCGGGCTGCTGCTGGCGCACGCCGCCGCAGCCAAGCTCGCCGACATCGAGATGATGCAGTTCCACCCCACCGCGGTGGTGGCCAGCGGACGTTATGACGGCCTGCTGGTGACCGAGGCGATTCGCGGCGAGGGGGCGCGCCTGCTCAACGCGCAGGGAGAGCGCTTCGTCGAGGAGCTGGCCCCGCGCGACGAGGTCGCGCGGGCGATCTACGCCGAACTGGTGCGCTGTGGCAGCCGGTCGGTCGCGCTGGACATGCGCGAGGTCGACCCGCGGCTCTTTCCGACGGTGATCGCGGCGCTCGCCGAGGCCGGGCTGGACGCCACCCGGGAGACGATTCCGGTGGCCCCCGCCGCCCACTACATGATGGGCGGGATCGCGACCGACCTGGAGGCCGGCACGAGCGTCCCCGGTCTGCTGGCGATCGGTGAGTGCTCCTGCACCGGCCTGCACGGTGCCAACCGGCTGGCGTCCAACTCGCTGAGCGAATGCTTCGTGTTCGGCGCGCGGGCCGCGCGCGCCGCCCTGGCGCAACCGCCACTGCCGGCCTCCTCCGCGGGCCAGCAGCGGGTCGCGCCCGAGGGCGTGCCCGCCCCCGGCCCCGAATCGCGTGAGGCGCTGTGGCGCAACGCCGGGCTGGTGCGCGACGCCGCCGGTCTGACCAGCCTGCTCGATGACCCGCACCCGCTGGTGCGCCTGATCGCCACCGCGGCACTGAGACGGGAGGAGAGCCGCGGCGCCCACTGGCGGCGCGACTTCCCGGATCAGGACCCGAAGCTGGATCGATGCCATGTGACGCTCGTCACTGACCAGAAAGCAGAATTTGAGCAGTGGGCGTAGTCTCCTTCGCGCGGAAACGACCGGGCCGCGGCAAGACGCCGAAAGGAGAGATCGGATGTACCGCTTCAGCCGAGCGATCTACCGAGAGCTTGCTAACGAGATCATCGAAGACTCGCAGGGCCAGCCGTACGCGAACCACGAGCGCGTCCTGCGGGCCTGCGAGGCGGCGATCGAGCGGCTCGCCACAGACCGCCATTACTTCGCCCACCCAACTCGCACACTGTTCAACGACATCCGCGCCTACTTCCCGATGTGCTCCCAGCAACGCGTGCTGACCGTCGTGCAGCGCTACCTGGGGTTCGCCGATGAGTTCCTGCGCAGCCGTCCGCACGACGGCTTCGACGCCTACGGCAACCCGCTGCAGTGCCGCGCCAGCACGCGCAGGGGAACCGCCTGCCAGCGCGTGCCGCTGCCGCGCAACGGCTACTGCCCATCGCACCAGCACCTCGCCGAGACCGAGCAGCTGGGTGCGCTGGAGGAGCTCGCGGCCTGAGCACCCAGGGCTCACCGAGGCGTGACTGCGCCGCGAGCGGATCGCACCCGGATGCGGGAGGCGAGCGATGAGAGTCGCGTTCCTGGGCCTCGGGATCATGGGATCGCGGATGGCCGCGAACCTCGTGGCCGCGGGCCACGAGCTGTGCGTCTGGAACCGCACCGAGCAGGTGGCGCGAGAGTTCACCGCGGCACACCCCGGCGTGGCGCTTGCGGGCACTCCGCGCGAGGCCGGCGCGCGCAGCGAGGTGGTGTTGACGATGGTGGTTGACGGCGCCCAGGTGCAGGAGCTGCTGCTGGGCGAGCAGGGCGCGGCCCACGATGCCGCGCCGGGAACGCTGTTCGTCGACTGCTCGACGATCGGGCCTGAGCCAGCCCGCGCGCTGGCTGCGCAGCTGCGGTCGCTGGGGTTCGGGTTCCTCGACGCCCCGGTGACTGGCTCGGCGCCGCGCGCGCAGGCCGGCACGCTGGTCTTCATGGTCGGCGGCGAGCACGCTGAGCATCAGCGCGCGCTGCCGCTGCTCGAGGTGATGGGCTCGCTGGTGGTCCACGCCGGCGAGGCCGGCCAGGGACAGGTGGTGAAGGTGATCAACAACGCCGTGGCCGCGAGCAACGCCGCGACGGTCGCCCAGGCGCTGCTGTGCGGCGGGGCGCTGGGAGCGGACCTGGAGGCGCTCCTGGAGGTGATGGGCGCCGGCTCTGGCGGCTCGGTGATGCTGCAGCTGAAGGGCCAGCCGATGGTGCAGCACGACTACACGACGCTGTTCAAGCTCGATCACATGCTCAAGGACGTGCGCCTGTGCCTGCAGGCGGCGGAGCGCGCGGGGTTCGCGTTCGAGGCGGCGCGCGCCACCGAGGCGATTCTCGAGCAGAGCTCGCAGCTGGGCCACGGCGACGCCGACTTCTGCGCGCTGATCGAGGCGCTGGAGCACGCCTCCGGTCTGCGCCTGTAGTGGACACGCCCGCGTGGCGGGCCGCTCACAGATCCATCTGTGGTTCGCGCTCAGACCGGTGCGCGTGACCAGGCAGCGATGGGAGCAGGGTCCGCTCGCTGCCCCCGCTCGCTGCCCCCGCTCGCTGCCCCCGCTCGCTGCCCCCGCTCGCTGCCCGCGCGATCGCGCGCCCGGCACCCCTCAGAGCTGAGGCCTCCACGGCCCGGAGAACCTCAGGGAAGGAGGATGACCTTTCCGTGGGGGTGTCCGGAAATGCTCAGTTTGACTGCGCCGCGCCACTCGGCCAGCGGGTAGCTGCGCGCCGTCGGGATGTGCCAGCGGGTAGGTGCGCGCCGTCGGGATGTGGAACTCCCCGCCCGCAGCGAGCCTGGCGAACTCGGGCATGAAGGTTGAGGCCGGCGCCCTGCCGCCGAGGTGATCAAGGTTGACACGCGCTCCCAGCCGGCGTGCATCGGCGTGGTTGCTGATGGTCATGACCTGGCCCGGCTCCTCGACCGTCTCGATCAACATGGGAATCGCCCAGCTGCTGGGCGGGGAGGCGTCGAACACCAGATCAACCGGCCCGCCGGAGAGCTCGCGGACACGCTCGCGCAGCCTCTCCCCGCAGGGGGGTGACGAGTGCTCCCATGGCCGTGAGCTGATCGGCGAAGGTGCCCGGCGGTGGCGATGACGCTAGCGCCGCGACGCAGTGCGATCTGCACCGCTACGAAGCCGACGACGGTGCCGGCGCCACCGACGAGGAGCTTGCCGCCAGGGCCGACATCCATCGCGTCCAGCGTCCAGGTCGCCGTTTGCACGGCCATCGGCAGGGCGGCCGCGTCGGCGAGCGCGAGCCCGTCGGCTACGCGGTACCAGCTGTCGAGGATCGCGAGCTCAGCCACGCCGGCGCTCGGCTGACCCGCGTCGTCCGCCGTGCCAGAGACCTGATCCCCGATCCCCACGTCCGTCACCCCGTCGCCGATCGCGTCGACAGCGCCCGCGACGTCACAGCCGATCCCGCGTGGAAGGCTCCCGGCCATGAGCCGGCCGCACAGCGCCCAATCGGCGGGGTTCAGCCCGACCGCAGCCACCTGGACGCGGACCCGTCCGGGTGGCTGCGGTCGGCGATCTCCATGCGCTCCTCGCGCAGCACGTCCTGCGGCCTGCCGTATTCACGAAAGACAACGACGCTTGAAGCAACGGGGCTCATCGGCATTCCTCCGACTAGCCGCACAGATCGCCGAGCGGGCTGGCTGCGCTCCCCGTCCCTGTCCAAGCGCGCAGGGCCGCGGTCCCGCTGCTGATCGCAGACCGCTCGATCGCCGAACGACGCTACGCGATCATCGCCGTCACTCCCGCGCTTCAGGAGCGCGCATACGCCAAGGCCGCCGCTCTCGTGGATGCCCTCACAGACGTCCTGGTCAAGGGCGGCATCGCACCGTCACGAGCGCGGCTCGCCGCGAAGGTGGCGATGGCTGCCTTCGGGTACGCCAACCGCCGATGGGCCAACGAACCGACGATCGAACTCGGCGCCGCGATCGCCCAGGCCGCCGACGAAGTGCTCACACTCGCAGGGGATCCGCACGCGGCACATCGGTAGAGCCGCCCGCCCTCCACGCATCCGGCCTGCAGGCACCATCAGCGGCGCGCCGGTCCCACCGCGGGACAGTCTCAGCAGCCCCCGGCGAGCCGCTGAACGGTTACCATATATATACGGGCTTTGCAGGAAGATTTTGCGATTTACGCAGATTCCCATAGAATCGGCTATTGCGCTTGTCGCCCCGTTGTAAATGAGCGCGGCGAGCCTCCTACCAAACCTTGATCTCTCCCCCCTTAGATACCCATGCCGATTGCTTTTAAAGAATGGGCGGTTACCGTCCGTGCGCTCGCCGAGGGTGAGCAACTCCTGACCCTGCGCAAAGGCGGAATCCGCGAGCCGGAGAAGCACTTCCAACTCGAGCACGAGCGCTTCTTCCTCTACCCCACCTTCGACCATCAGCGCGCCGACCTGGTGCGTGAGTCCCACCGTCCCGAACTGGCGCGTGCGCTGGAGGAGGGCGTCTGGAGCGACGGTGAGCCGTCACCGTCGGCGATGCTCCGTGACGTCGACATCAACCAGCCGGACCGCGTCCGCATCCGTGCCTGGGCGGAGGTCGCGGCGCACTACACGATCACCGACAGGCGTGCGGTCGACGCGCTCTCGCCGTTCTACGTGTGGACCCCTGACTACGCCGAGAAGCGTCTGCAGTGGAAGCGTCGCCACCCGCTGCACGTGGTGGTGTTGAGGACCTACCGCATCCCGCGCCCCGTCACCGTGAAGGTGCGCGATGAGTACGGCGGCTGCCGCTCATGGCTCGAGCTGACCCGCGACCTGCCTTTCGAGGGCACGCCGGTGCTGGCCGACGAGGAGTTCGAGCGGGCCTCGGAGGAGATCGCCGCGATCGCCGCCGGAGACCGCCAGCCGGTCCTGGTCTAGAGTCGGGCTCGGCCGCCCGGGGACACGGGCGCTGCCCGCGTCCCCGTAGGTCAGCTGACCGCACGCCATGCGGCGTGCCACGATCAGAGCTCTTGGGAGTGGGGGTGGCCAGCTGGCCACCCCCACTCGGTTTCAGATGGCGCGAGTCGAATCAGAGAGCGAGCACTTCCACTGCCGGCACTCCGCCGAGTTCACCGCGGACGCGGCACGTGTTCTGGCGCTGCTCGAGCGCACGCGGGAACGGCTCGGCGAGCACTTTGCGCAGCAGCCGCAGCTGCTGACGGTGGTGCTGCACGACAGCGTCGCCTCACTTGCGCTCTCCAACCCGCTGCTGGCTCTGCAGTGGGCGCTCACCGGGCGTGCGGCACGACGCTACGTGACCGGCTGGTGCGGCAGGCGTGAGCTGCACGTGCTCTCGCCTGAGGCCCTGCGACGTCGCTCCAGCGCGGTGACGGGCTCATTTGAGATGCTCGCGCTGGCTCCGGCCTCACTGCTCGCGCGACGCGTGATCATCGGGCAGCTGCCGCAGCTGAGCGCTGCGCGCGCACCTCTGCGCCTGTTTGCGGAGCTGCGCTGCGCCTGGCTGCTCGACGGCGTCAGCAGGTGGATATCCGGAGAGAGCGCGTACTCGCGCGGGGCGATCGCCGCGCGCATGCGTGACGGCCGGCGACCGCGCTTTCCGCCCGGCGCAGGCGACGCGCCGCTGCTGGCGCCGGCGCTGGTGGAGCTGCTGGTCAAGGCGCGTGGCAGCGCCGCGGTGGCCGACCTGGTCTTCGGGTTGCGTGAGGGCGGTGAGCGGACCGCGATCACCCGGGCCTTCGCGGGGCGCACGCTGGACGCCGTGGAGTCGGACTGGCGCTCAACCCTGCGCCGCGTGGCCGAGGGTCGATAATCGGCGCATGGCCCACGATGAGCTGCTTGCGGATCGTGTCAGGCAGCTGCTGCTGTTCGAGGCGGACGTCGTTGAGAAGCGCATGTTCGGCGGCGTCGCGTTCCTGATCGGTGGGCACATCGCGGTCGCCGTCTCAGGCGGTGGCGGGCTGCTGTTGCGCGTCGAGGAGCAGCAGTGGGAGGAGCTTCTGGCGGCGCCGCACGTGGGACCGTTTGTGATGCGCGGTCGCGAGCTGCGCGGCTGGGTACGGGTCGACGAGGAGGGCCTGGTGGATGAGCGTGACCTGGGGGACTGGGTTCGCGGCGGGGTCGACCAGGCGCGCTCCCTGCCCCCCGGCTGAGCGCCTCACCCACCCAGCGGCCTCGCCCACCCAAGGGGCGCCTCACCGGCCTGGGCGCCTCACCCACCACAGGCGCCGGCGGCGCCCGTGGACCGTGAGCCGGCTCAGACGATCTGCAGCGGCGCCTGCTCCACCTGGCCGCCGCGGATCGTGTAGGCCCTGACGTCGGCCTCTGGACCGGACGCCAGACCGACGATGATGTAGAGCGCTTCCGGGTAGAAGGCGAGGTTGATGTCGGTCTGCGATGGGTACGGCTCGCTGCGCGTGTGCGAGTGGTAGATGGCGCCGAGGTCAAGCCCGGCGTCGTCGATCGCCATCTGGATGCGGTACTGCTCGGCACCGTCGATCTCATAGCGCAACGGGCTGTGCGCGCTGTTCACGGCGCGGTGCACGGCCACCGCCTCGCCGTCGCGCGCGGCGATCATGCCGCAGCACTCGTTGGGAGCCTCAGCCCGCGCGTGGGCCACAAGCTCGTCGTGGAGAGCCCTTGAGATCCTCATCCGCCTGTTACCACCAGACGGTGGAATCCAGGTTCGCGATCTCATCGATCGGGCGCGTGTAGATCCCCGATGAGAAGTACTTGGTGCCGTCGTCGGCGACGATGAAGACGACGTTGCCCTCATCCAGCTCACCGGCGATGCGCAGCGCAACGCGCGCGATGGCGCCGGTGGAGACGCCCGCGAAGAGCTGCTCCTCGTCGAGCAGCCTGCGCGTCCAGAGGATCGCGTCGCGGTTGGTGACGAAGATCTTGCGGTCAAGGATCGAGAGATCGATGATCGGCGGGATGAAGCCGTCATCCAGTGAGCGCAACCCCTGCACCGGCTCGCCCTGCATCGGCTCGGCGGCGACGATCTTGACCTTGTCACCGAGCTCCTCCTTGAGGCGCCGGCCGTTGCCCATCAGCGTGCCGCCGGTGCCCAGGCCCGCCACAAAGGCGCTGACCTCGTCAAGCTCCTCGAGGATCTCGAGCGCCGTGCCGTTGTAGTGCGCATCCGGGTTGGCCTGGTTGCCGTACTGGTAGGGCATGTAGTAGGACGGATCCTTGGCCGCCATGTCGAGCGCCAGCTCAACCGCGCCGTTTGACCCCTTGGCGCCCTCGGAGTAGACGATCTCCGCCCCGTACATGCGCAGCAGGTCGCTGCGCTCCGGGGTGACGTTGTCAGGCATGACCACCTTGAGCTTGTAACCCTTGCGCGCGGCGATCATCGCCAGCGCGATCCCGGTGTTGCCGGAGGTCGGCTCGAGCAGCGTCTGCCCGGGACGGATCAGGCCCTTGTCCTCAGCATCGAGGATCAGCGAGCGCGCGACGCGGTCCTTGACGGAGCCTGTCGGGTTGCGCGACTCGAGCTTCGCCCAAATCCGCACGCCGGGCTTGGGACTGAGGCGCTTGAGCTCGATCAGCGGCGTGTGGCCGATCGCCTCGACGATGTCTCCGTAGCGACCACCGCACGGTCTGTTGCGTACGCCGTGTCCCATTGCTTCAGAAAGTATAGCCGGAGGCCGTTGGCGGCGGTAAACGTGGCGTGAACAGCTGGCGGCGCTAACGCGCGCCGCCAGCCATCGCCGGAAGGATCACGAGCGTGTCGCCGTTGCCGACCGCGGTGTCGAGCCCGTCCAGCACGCGCACGTCCTCATCGTTGAGGTACACGTTGACGTAGCGGTTGAGCTCACCCTCGGCGCTGAAGAGCTGCGCCTCGGTCCCCGGGTACTGCGAGGTGACGTTGCGCAGGATCTCTCCGACGTTGTCTCCGTCGGCGTTGATCTCACGCTCGCCGCCCACCGCGGCACGCAGGACAGGGGGAATGCGAATGGTTGCCATCTGTCAGCTTCCTGTTTCTAAGTTGTCTTGAGTTGGCGTGGCCGGCGCTCAGTGGACGCCGGCGCAGAACGCCTCGTAATCCGGGAAGACCCCGAGCTCATGATCGCCGATCTCCTCAGGATCGCGCGAGCAGATGGGGCAGTGCGGGTCACGCCGGACCTTGACCTCGGTGGCCGTGGCGGCCAGCGCGTCATACATCATCAGACGGCCGATCAGCGGGTTGCCGACGTCGAGGATCAGCTTCACCACCTCTGTGGCCTGCAGCAGCCCCATGGTGCCAGGCAGCACACCCAGCACGCCGTTGGCGCCGCAGGAGGGAGCCAGCTCTGCCGGCGGCGGTACCGGGAAGAGGCAGCGGTAGCACGGCCCCTCGTAGGGCTTGAAGACGGAGAGCTGCCCGTCGAAGCCGAGGATCGCCGCCGAGACGACCGGGATGCGCAGGCGCACCGAGGCGTCGTTGAGCAGGTACCGCGTGGGGAAGTTGTCGAGTCCGTCCACGACGATGTCGTAGTTGGGCAGGATGTCCATGATGTTGTCCGGACCGAGCCGCAGCCGGTGCTTCTCCACCTTGACGTCCGGGTTGAGCGCGTTGATCGTCTGCTCGGCGGAGTCGACCTTGGCCACGCCGACGCGCTCGGTGCTGTGGATCACCTGGCGCTGCAGGTTGGACAGATCGACGGTGTCATCGTCGACGATGCCGAGCGTGCCCACCCCGGCGGCCGCCAGATAGAGCGCGGCGGGCGAGCCCAGGCCACCGGCGCCCAGCAGCAGCACCCTGGCGTCAAGCAGCTTCTGCTGACCCTCGATGCCGACCTCATTGAGCAGCAGGTGACGGGAGTAGCGGTTGCGCTGCTCCGCGCTCATGAAGCGCGGCACCTCGACCTCATAGCCGTGGTCCTTCCAGAGCGTGATCCCGCCAGTCATCGACTCGACCGATTCATAACCGAGGTCCTCGAGCATCGTGCGCGCGGCCCAGGCGGAACGCTGCCCGGAGGCGCAGTAGAGGATCACCCGCTGAGACTTGTCGGGGACGATCGACTCGATGCGCGATTCGAGGTGGCTCTTGGGCACGTGGCGGGCCCCCGGGATGTGGCCGGTGGCCCACTCCTCGTCCTGGCGCACGTCGATCACGAGGACGCCGTTGGCCAGGGCCTCACGCGTCGCTGCGGGATCGACCTCGTCGATGCGATCCCTTATCTGTCGGAGAACTTCAGCTCCGGACGGGCTCATGATCAAAACTCCTCAAAATCGGTCAGGATTTGGCAGTTCAGAAAGTATAGCGATGGCGTACGCTCAGGCAAATGCGTGCTCCGGTCGACCACATCCCCGCTCCAGCGTTCCCCCAGAGGCTGCCCTGGGTGAACGTCGCCTCCCTGCGCATGGACCAGCAACGCGGCCGTCCCGTGCTCGTCGAGTTCTGGGACTTCTGCCGTCCCAACTCGATCCGCACCCTTCCCTACCTGAAAGCATGGCACGCCCGCTACGCCGCCGCTGGACTGCGCGTGATCGGGGTTCACTCGCCCGGCTTTGAACCCTCTGAGGATCCCGCGGCCGTAGCCGAGGCGGTCCGCAGGCTCGGGATCGAGTACCCGGTGGTGGTCGACGTCGACCACGTCATCTGGCAGGAGTACGAGAACCCCGGCTGGCCCGCGCGCTACCTCTTCAATGCCGACCAGCGGCTGTTCGAGTTCCACTTCGGTGAGGGCGCCTACGCGGAGACTGAGCTGGCAATCCAGGAGCTGCTGGGCCTGACCGAAGACCCCGTCCCGCTAGCGCGTCCCGAGGACGACCCCGCAGCGCTGCTCGTGCCCCAGAGCGAGGATGTCGAGGGCCCCTACAGCGGCCCCTACGCGGCCGGCGGGGTGTGGGGGGTGTTCAGCGGCAGCGGCGTGGCCACGGTCAACGGCAGCGAGCTGAGGATCGAGCACGCCGGCGCTCAGGAGCTGATCAGCCACCCGCACCACACCGAGGGGATCCTGGAGCTGGAGCTCTCCACCGATCTGCGCTGCCTGGCCGTGTGCTTCACGCCCGGACTGGCCCGGTGAGCCCAGCAGCGCGCTGCGCGCTGCGCGCACATTGCTACCCGATCGGGACGTAGTGGTAGCTGTGCCCGGAGTCCACGGTGTAGTAGAGCCGTGTGACCGTCGCGCGGCCGATGCTGAACTGCCCGATCGCCACCCCGTGCGTGGCGTCCGTGAAGCCGAGCGCGAGCCAGCGCTCGGCCATCGGGGCGGCTGAGATCTGCAGCGAACGGCCGCCGTCGCCGGTGTAGAAGAGCGTCTGGGCGCCCATCACAGCAACGTCCGCCCCGGCCGCGGCAAAGACCATTGAGTTGGGAAATTGGGGTCCGCGCGCGTTGACGGCGCCCGCCACCGGGCTGAAGCCGGCGCCGCCGCCAGCCGAGCGCCAGACGCTCGCGCCGGTGCCCGTGGAACACGGCGCCCAGATCACCTGTGGCAGCTGCAGCTGAAAGTCACATGCGACCGCCGCCGGAGCCGGACGCTCGACGAACGCGGCGCCGGCATCTGTGGAGAGCGCGAGGTCGTTGCCGGTGGGCGTGGCCAGATCGGTCACCACATCGTTGCCGTGGACCCAGATCCCAAAGATCCCGCGGGTTGAGCTCAGCACCGTGGTCCAGGCATCGTGCGAGAGCGGGCTGCGCATCAGCCGCGCGCCGCTGCCGTCCGTGACAGTCGCGTAGACGTAGCCCAAGCCCGGTTCCAGGTCGGTGACCTCGCCACCCAGGTCAACCGCGGTCCACGTCCGCCCCTGGTCATGCGTCGTCCACAGCTGCGTTCCGAACGCATAGCCGTCGCTGGCGTCGGCGAAGCGCAGGTGCCTAACCGCGGAGGTGCGCGGCGCGGGTATCCCGACGAAGCTCCGCCCGCCGTCGTCGGTGCGGACGATCGAGGTGCAGGGTGGACGGCCACAGGGAGCCTGCCCGAGCAGCCACCAGGTGAACTCGCTGATCGCCGTGAACGCCTGCGGCATGAAACCGGCGGGGACCGGCCCGACCGGGGCCTGCCCGGTCGGCGCCTGCGCGGCCGGCGCCTG
>JAJZDA010000258.1 GCA_021851525.1 Actinomycetes bacterium
ATCTAAGCTGACCGAGGCGATCAGGGCCAAGAAGGGGGAGTAGGCGGATGTCCGCGAGCGGTGAGCACAGCAGCGAGCGCGCGACGGCGCAGGGCGCGTCCGGGACGGACGTGGCGGACGCCCGGCCCGCGCTGCGCCGCGGGGGGCACGCCCCCAGCGAGTTCCCGCCGCCGGTCGACTCACAGGGTGAGTTCGTCAAGCGCGGGCTCGACCCGGAGGACGAGATCATCGAGGTCGGGGTGGCGATCGTCGGCGGCGGAACCGCCGGCCTCGCCGCCGCCAACCGCCTGCTGCAGCTGCTCGCCGACGATCCTGAGCTGCTGGAGTCACTGGGTGAGGTGCCGGTCGCGGTGATCGAGAAGGCCAAGGTCTGCGGCGGGCACGTGATGTCAGGCGCGGTGGTGCGGCCCGGTCCGCTGCAGGAGCTCTTCCCGGAGCTCACCCGCGAGGACTGGCGCCGGGAGCGCTTCGCCTACGGCGAGGTGACCAGGGAGGCCGTGTACCTCGTCCCCAACGAGAAGCGCGCGATCAAGATCCCGACGCCACCGAACTTCCGCAATCACGGCAACGAGGTGATCTCCGTGTCGGCGCTGGCGCGCTATCAGCAGCGGGTCGCCGAGGAGGCGGGCGCCTACGTCCTGACCGAGACCGCGGCGACACAGCTGATCGTTGCGGACGGGGCCGTGGTCGGTGTGCGCTCGGGCGACAAGGGCCGCGGCAAGGACGGTCAGCCGCTGCGGAACTTCGAGCCCGGCACCGACATCAGGGCGCGCGTGACCGTGCTGGCGGAGGGCAACTGGGGACACATCACCGGCGCCGCGATCCGTGAGTTCGGGCTCGCCGACGGGCGCGAGCCGCAGGTCTGGGAGCTCGGCGTCAAGGAGGTCTGGAAGGTCGCCAAGCCGCTTGACCGCGTGATCCACACGCTCGGACCGTGGCCGCTGAACCTCAGCGCCCGCTACGGGCAGATCGGCGGCACATGGATCTACCCGATGAAGGATGAGAGCACCGGTGAGGACCTCGTCTCGATCGGCTTCGTGGTCGACCTCGAGTACCGCGACGCCACCACCTCCGCTCACGATCTGCTGCAGACCTTCAAGACGCACCCGCTGGTGCGTGAGATCCTCGAGGGCGGTGAGCGCGTCGCCTGGAGCGCCAAGGCGCTGCCGGCCGGCGGCTACTGGTCGATGCCGAAGCTCTCGATGCCGGGCGCGGTGATCGTCGGCGACGCCGCCGGCATGGTCGACACCGTCGCGCTCAAGGGCGTGCACCACTGCATCCAGTCGGGCAAGCTCGCCGCGGAGGCGATCTACGATCACCTCAAGCACGGGACTCCGCTGGAGCGCTACGAGACCGCCGTGGAGCGCTCATCCACCGGTCGCGAGCTGTGGGAGACGCGCAACACCCGCCAGCCGTTCCAGAAGGGCTTCATCAAGGGCGGGCCGATGGTCAACCTGGCGATGCTGACCAAGGGTCTGCTCCCGAGCGGACGGTTGCCGTGGCACCGCAACGACGAGCAGCCGATGTTCGTCGGTGATACCGCCAAGCGCTACCCCAAGCCCGACGGCAAGTACACCTTCGACAAGCTCTCGAGCGTCTACATCTCGGGCAACGCGACCCGCGACGACGCCCCCAACCACATCCGCGTCCAGACCCGCGTGCCGCGCGAGATCGCCGAGACCTGGAGGTGGATGTGCCCAGCCGGGGTCTACGAGATCCCCGAGGACGCGCCCGCCGAGGGTGACGTGGACGTGATCGTCAACTACACCAACTGCGTGCAGTGCGGCGCGATCACCGCCAAGGGTGGGCGCCTGACGGTGCCCGAGGGCGGCGACGGCCCGCTCTACACGATCGTCTGAGCAGCTCCGGTGAGGGGTCGGGCGGCCAGCGGGCCGCCCGACCCCTCACCGGTGGTGCCTGATCCCCGTGGTGCCCTGTGTTTGCGACGCGCGCAGGTAGGCGGTGGCGCCGTGCACGATGTGGGCACCGGGGTGGCGCGCGCTCAGCGACACCAACCAGCGGTTGGCGGCCGTGTAGGGCAGGACCCGGTAGGTCAGCCAGCTGATCGTGATCTGCGGGAAGACCTCACGGATCGGCTCGTAGCTGCGCGGCGTCACGTAGTAGGTGCCGAAGATCTCGAAGCTGTGCGCGCTGAGGCGCAACGTGCGGTGGATCGGCACGAGCTTCAGCGCCGATCGTCCGGAGACCGTGGCGGGGCCGGCGACGCGGTAAAGGTGCCGGCGCAGCTGCTGAGCGATCACGCTCAAGCGGCCCGGGGTCGGTGAGCTCATCGAGAACGTGACGCTCGATGTTCGCGAGCCGGGTCCGGCGCTGGCTGCCATCTGCCTGCGCACGGCGCGCTCCCAGGCGCGCAGGGAGGTTTCGTAGATCGTGCGGTTGAGTGGGTCGTAGAGCTCGAGCTTGTTGCCGACGTTCAGGCTCTGGAAGCCCGCCCGGCTGCCACCGGCGCTCGAGAAGTCGCGTTCGTCGCGGCCGCCGGCGGCGCTCGCCGTGACGTAGGTGACCACGTCCGACCCGGTGCTGCCGCGCGGGCCGCTCCAGGTCGAACGCTGTCGCTCGATCACGATCGTCCCTGGGCGCCGGGAGATCGCGGCGGCGGCGTGGGCCAGCACCCGCGCCTGGGCTGTGGCGGGCGCGCTCACGGTGGCGCCGGAGAGCGCGCCGCCTGCCACCA
>JAJZDA010000073.1 GCA_021851525.1 Actinomycetes bacterium
CGGCGCCCGGCTCGGCCCCGGCGCCCGGCTCGGCCCCGGCGCCCGGCTCGGCTCCGGCGCCCGGCTCGGGGCCCGTCTGATCGTCGCTGATCTGGCTGGTCTTCATCGCCAGCGCACCGCGCGCCTCGGCCGCCACCTGCTCCAGCGTGGCCCCGCCGCTGGCCGCCACCGCCGCCGCCACGGTGCCCTCCACCAGCGGCGCTGAGCTGAGCTTCACCGGCCCGCTGCTCTGTCCCAGCAGCTCCACCGCGAACTCCGCGCTCATCAGCGCGCTGCCCAGGTCCATCATCACCAGCACGCCGTCGGCTGACATCGCCCGCTCAATCGCCTGGCGTACGCGCTCAGTGTCGGTGCCCAGCACGCCGGCCTCCTCGATCCCGCCGGCGGCCTCGATCGCCAGCTGCTCGCTGGCCATCTCCCGGGCTAGCTCGACCACTCCCTGCGCGAGCGTGGCGCTGTGTGAGACAACGACGATCCCGACCATCGACGGCTGCTCGTCTAGACGCCCGGCTGGCCGAGCCCGTAGGCGCGGTACAGGTAATCGATCGGGTGCACCGCCTCACGCCTGGTTGCGTGCGCGATCTGCCAGCGGCAGGTTTCGCTGTCACAGGCCACGGTGGCGGCACCCGAGGCCTGCACCTGGGAGAACAGCTCCTGGCCGACCCGCATCCCGATCTCATATTTCTCAGCCTTGATCCCGTAGGTGCCCGCGATCCCGCAGCAGCGCGCGTCCATCTCGCGCACGTCCAGCTCCGGGATCAGCTCCAGCAGCTCCAGCGCCGGCTTGCCGATCCAGTGCCCCTGCTGCTGGCAGGGCGCGTGGTATGCGACCGTCTCGGGAAGCGCCCGGAAGTCCGTCCTCAGCTCGCCGCGGTGGTGCAGCTCGAGCAGCAGCTCGCAGATGTCGTAGGTGCGCTCGGCGACCAGCCGCAGTGTCGGGTCCTCACTCAGTGCGAGGATCTCACGCGCCTCACGCTTGAGCATCAGCGTGCAGCTGGTGGCGTTGCCGACGATGATCGTCTCCTCGCCGTCCAGGTGCGCTGCCAGCGCGCGGGCCAGCTTCAGCACCGCCTTGCGGGCGTCGTCGAACAGGCCGCTGGATTGCAGCGGCAGCCCGCAGCAGTCCTGCCTGGGGGTGATGACCTCAAAGCCGTTGTGCTCGAGGATCGCCACGACCTTCTCACCCTCCCAGGGCTCGTAGTACTCGGTGCCGCAGCCGTGGAAGTACACGACCCGGCGGGCGCTGCGCGGGCTGCTGCGCGCCGCCGCCCAGCGCGAGAAGCGTCGCCCGGCGAAGCGCGGCAGCGCGGCGTCGCGGTGCACGCCGAGCAGCCGCTGGGCCAGCACCCGCGTGGGGCGCAGCCGCAGCGTCAGGTTCGCGAGCGGGGCCACCGGCGTGCCGACCCGCCCCAGCCAGGTCGGCCTGGTGATGATGCGGTCGCGCAGCGGGACGCCCCGCTGGCGCTTGAGCTTGTCACGCGCCTGCGCGTTGATCTCCGCGATCTTCACGCCCTGCGGGCAGACCTGTGAGCAGATCCCGCAGCCCGAGCAGTAATCGACGGAGGCGTCCACCGAGGGCTCGCCGAGCACGCGGTAGCGCTCGCTCTGCGGGCCCGCGTACTTGGGGCCGGGGAACAGCGGTGTGGCCGCGGCCACCGGGCAGGCCGTCTCGCAGATGGTGCATTTGATGCAGTGGTCCAGTGAGCCGCGCAGCAGCGCCAGCTCGGCCAGGTCGCTCATCCGTGCCTCTCCCTCCCGCCGGTGATTGTCTGCGCGACCGCGAAGCCGCTGGCGACCGCGATCCCCTCACCGCTGGCCTCGCGCCACGGCACCGCGCCCGGCAGCGAGGCGCCCGCCACGTAAACGTTGCTCGCGCCCAGCGCCCGCAGCTGCGCGTCGACCGCCACGCCGACGCTCGCCAGCGGCTGCGCGGCCTGATAGTCGGGCAGGAAGCGGGGCTCGCCGGGGGCCGGCACGCCGTCGAGCGCCAGCCCCAAAACCCGCTCATGCGTGGCCCAGTGCGAGTCCAGTTCGATCGCGCCCGACGCGAACCCCCCGGAGGCCAGCACGAACGCGTCCGCGCTGTAGCTGGCCGCGTGACCCGCGGCGCCCGTCTGCACCGCGCTCAGGCGTCCGTCCTCGCGTGTGTGCGAGACCACCTCGGCCCCCAGCATCAGCCGCCCGCCGGCCGCGCGCAGCGCGGCTCGCAGGCTCTCATAGAGGCGCATGCCCGCCACCGAGGGGGGCAGCGAGGGGATCTCGAACACCCGCCGGCCAAGCCGGTGCTCGAGGTCCGCGTGCACGGTGTGTGGCTCGCGCAGGCCGAGCATCGCCGGCAGCCCGACCCGCTCCTCGGAGCGCAGCAGCGGGGTCAGGCGTGCGCAGAACTCCGCCCGCCAGCGGGGCTCCTCGAGCCGGCGGGCGATCCCCAGCGTGCTCATGTCGGCCCGCTCCAGCTCCAGCTCGACGCTCACCGCGCGCGCCTGCACGCCGGCGCGTGACAGGTTGGCGGCGCACAGGCTCGGGTGAAAGTCCCGCAGCGCGGGCGTGCCGACGATGCAGACGCGCTCCAGCTGCGTGCGCTCACCGGCGGCCATCGTGCTCGGCACCAGTGCCGAGGGGCGCAGCGCGCCCAGCGCCGTTGGGTGCAGACCGTTGTGATCGGCGTCGCCGACATACGTGTAGGGGGCCAGCGGCCCCGCGTCGAGTGTCGCCTGCAGCCAGCGCAGCGCCTCGCCGATCCGCTGCTGGCCGATCCTCGCGTAGGGGTGCTGCGGGTTCTCGTGGGTCAGCGCCGCGACAGCCTCCAGTGGCCGGCTGACCAGCTCCGGCGCGTAGCCCAGCACGTCTACCGTCCCCGCCGCCAGGTGCGTGCAGCCGACCCCCTTGGCCAGCACCGCGACGCTCGCCCCGGCCTGCGCCAGGCGCGTGGCGGCCACCAGGCCGGCGCTGCCCGCGCCGATCACCACCGCGTCGTATCTGAATCCGCGGCTCATCTCGGCAGGTGCTCCACGTCCAGCACGCCGTGAAAGATCCACTCATCGAGCCGCGCCTGGCGCAGCTGGTCGCCGTGCAGCACCGGCCACACGCCCTTCCAGCGCTCCTGCAGGAAGGCCATCAGCGAGGCGTCGGCCTGATCGGCGCCGAGCCCGTCACGCGCGTGCAGGACCCCGGTTGCCCGGTAGATGCAGAAGCCGCCCTGGCAGGGGCCCATGCCAAGGCGCAGCTGGCGGCGGATGTCATCGAGGTCCGTGCTGCCGGTGCGCGCGATCACCTGCTCGAGCCGCTGCCGGGAGACCATCTCGCACTCACAGATCAGCTGCTCGCCGTTGAGGTCCGCCTCCTTGCGCGCGAGGCGCTCGCCGAGCCGGTAATGCTCGCGCCGCTCTGACCCCGGCAGCGGTTCGCTGGCGGTCGTGCAGGCCCGTGTCTCGCCCAGCTGGCGGCAGACCGCGTCCACGGTCTGCTCGGCCATCAGGCGGAAGGTCGTGAGCTTGCCGCCGGTGATCGTCACAAAGCCGTTGACGGCGTCGCGCTGCTCGTGGTCGAGCAGCGCGTGCGCGCGGGTGACGTCGCGCGTGTCGGTGTCGGCCGCCTTGGCATCCTCGAACAGCGGCCGCACGCCGGTCCAGACCCGCAGCGCGCGCGCCTGGCGGAAGCCCGGCACCAGCT
Source organism: Actinomycetes bacterium (assembly GCA_021851525.1). GTDB lineage: Bacteria > Actinomycetota > Thermoleophilia > Solirubrobacterales > Solirubrobacteraceae > Palsa-465. The sequence goes on from JAJZDA010000073.1 coordinate 3,673, forward strand.
TCTCGCCGTCGTCCAGCATCTGGTCGACCTCGCGCTGCTCAACCGTCTGGTCGTCGGGGTCGTCGGTGTGATGGTCGGTCGTGCCGATCACCGAGACGGTCCGGATCGGGACGATGATGTCGCCGTCGGTCGGCATCTGGCAGCGGTTCACGACGGTGTTCACGAGGCGGTGGTTCATCGCGATCATGATTCCCCGGCCGGGGAACACCCGCACCCCTTCGATCCCGGCCAGCTCGGCGATGCGCCCGGCCCAGGCGCCGGTGGCGTTGACGGTCACGCGCGCGCGGATCTCCAGGTCCTCACCGCCGCGCTGGTCGTGCACGCGCGCGCCCAGCACCTGATCGCCGTCGCGCAGGATCGCGGTGACCGCGTGATAGGTGAGGATCCGGGCGCCGTGTTGCTGGGCGCCGTGGGCCAGCGCCCAGACGGTCTTCCAGACGTCGATGTTGGCGTCGGGCACGCGGAAGGCGCGTGAGATTCCCGGGTGCAGCCGCGGCTCCTCGCGCAGCGCCTGCGCGGGCGTGATCTCCTCACACGGCACGCCGGTCTGCGCGCACCCCTGGGCGAAGCGCTCGGCGAAGGCGGGGTCGTCATGGGGGGTGGTGACGAACAGCCCGCCGGTGTCCTCCATGCAGTCGGCCGCGATCCGCCGCAGGATGCGGTTCTCGGCGATGCATTCGCGCGCCGCGAGCGGATCCTTGACCGCGTAGCGCCCGCCGGAGTGGATCATTCCGTGGAAGCGTCCGCTGGTGCCCTGCGCCAGGTCGTGGCGCTCCACCAGCACCACGTCCAGCCCCCGCAGCGACGCGTCCCAGGCGACTCCGGCGCCGGTCGCACCGCCGCCGATCACGAGCACATCGGTAGTCAGCGTGACCATTCAGCTCAGCCTACCCAGGCCCCGTGCCCGGTGTCGCGCGCAGCGGGGCACGGCGGGGAGGGCGGCCAGCCGGCCGCCCTCCCCGTTGACGACGTCGGCCACAGAGACGTCGTCACTGCGCCCAGTCGAAGGTCCGCGTGACGGCCTTCTTCCACTCCTTCATCAGCTCGGCGCGCCGGTCCGCGTCCATCTGCGGGTTCCAGCGCTTGTCCTCCGCCCAGTTGGCGCGGAGGTCGTCCTCGCTGTTCCAGAAGCCGGTGGCCAGACCGGCCGCGTAGGCGGCGCCCAGGGCGGTGGTCTCGGCAACCACCGGGCGCACCACGGTGACGCCCAGGATGTCCGCCTGGAACTGCATCAGCGTGTCGTTGGCAACCATGCCGCCGTCGACCTTGAGCGAGTCGAGCGTCACGCCTGAGTCGGCGGCCATCGCCTCGACGATCTCGGCCGTCTGGAAGGCCGTTGCCTCCAGTGAGGCCCGTGCCACGTGCCCGGCGTTGACGTAGCGCGTGAGACCCGCGAACACGCCGCGGGCGCTGGACTTCCAGTACGGCGCGTAGAGGCCGGAGAAGGCCGGCACGATGTAGAGGCCGCCGTTGTCCTCAACGGTCTTGGCGAGCTCCTCCACCTCCGCCGCGGACTTGATGATCCGCAGGTTGTCGCGCAGCCACTGGACCAATGCCCCGGTGATTGCGATCGAGCCCTCCAGCGCATACACCGGCGCGTTGTCGCCGATCTTGTAACAGACCGTCGTCAGCAGGCCGGACTTGGAGTGGTTGAGCTCGGTGCCGGTGTTGATCAGCATGAAATTGCCGGTGCCGTAGGTGTTCTTCGCCTGGCCGACGTCGAAGCAGGCCTGGCCGAAGGTCGCGGCCTGCTGGTCGCCCAGGTCGCCGGCCAGCGGCACGCCGGCCGCGGCGCCGACCTTGACCTCGCCGTAGATCTCGCTGGACGCGCGGATCTCCGGCAGCATCGAGAGCGGCACCCCGATGGTGTCGGCAATGTGCGGATCCCAGGAGAGGGAGCGCAGATCCATCAGCATCGTGCGGCTGGCGTTGGTCACGTCGGTGATGTGCAGGCCACCGTTGACGCCACCTGTCAGGTTCCAGATCAGCCAGGTGTCCATGTTGCCGAACGCCAGCTGACCGGCCTCCGCCTTGGCGCGGGCGCCCTCCACGTTGTCCAGCACCCAGCGCACCTTGGGACCGGAGAAGTAGGTGGCCAGCGGCAGCCCGACCTTGTCGCGGAAGCGATCCTGACCGCCCACCTGGGCAAGCTCGTCGACGATCTTGTCGGTGCGCGTGTCCTGCCACACCAGCGCGTTGTGGATCGGCTCGCCGGTGGTCTTGTCCCAGACCAGCGTGGTCTCGCGCTGGTTGGTGATGCCCAGTCCGGAGATGTCCTGGGTGCTTGCGCCGGCCTGCGCCAGCGCCTCCGCCAGCACCTCCTGGCAGCGCGCCCAGATCTCCTTGGCGTCGTGCTCCACCCAGCCCGGCTTGGGGTAGATCTGCTCGTGCTCCTTCTGGGAGACGGCCACCACGCGCCCGGAATGATCGAAGACCATCGCGCGTGAGCTGGTGGTGCCCTGGTCAATCGCTACTGCGTACTTCGCCATGAGGTTCCTTTCGATCAGTGCGCGAACGTTTCCGCCGCGCTCTTGAAGAGGTAGTACGTCGATGTGGCGCCCGGGTCCTGATGTCCTGCGCTGCGCTCGCCGAGGTAGCTCGCCCGGCCCTTGCGGGCCACCAGCGGCGTCGTTGCAAGGGCGCCCTGATGCGCCGCCTCGGCGGCGGCCCTGATGCCGTCCTCCAGGTCGGTGGCGGCCTCGAGCGCCGCCACCGCCGGGATCAGTGCATCGACCATCGTCTTGTCCTGCGCCTGCGCCTTGCCGCGGGCCTGGACGCCCTCGAGCGCCCGGCGCCACGCCGCCGCATAGCTCGGGAGGTCAACCTCCTGCAGGCCGGCCAGCACGGTGCCGAGCTGCAGGAAGAGCGTCCCGTAGAGCGGACCGGCCGCACCACCGACGGTTGAGATCAGGGCCATCGCCACCGTCTTGAGGACGGCGCCGGTGTCGGCCTGCTCGGCCGCGGCAAGCTGCGCCACCGCCTTCTGCATGCCGCGGTTCATGTTGGTCCCGTGGTCGCCGTCGCCGATCGCGGTGTCGAGTTGGACGAGCTCCTCGCGGTGCTCCTCCATCGACGCCGCAAACGACGTCATCCAGGCAAGCGTGGTGTCGCGGTCGACCGCCACGCTCAGGCGCCCCAGCGCAGTGCCGGCGTGTCCACCGGCGCGTCCCAATAGCGCAGCAGCTCGTCATCGAGCTTCAGCAACGTGATCGAGGCTCCCTGCATCTCCAGAGAGGTGATGTAGTTGCCCACCAGGTTGCGCTCGAGCTTGAGACCGTGCTCCGCCGCCAGCTTCGCGACCTCCGCGTAGAACACGTAGAGCTCGATCAGCGGGGTGCCGCCCATGCCGTTGACGAACGCGAGCACGCGATCCCCGGAGCGGAACGGCAGATCCTCGAGGATCGGGGTCATCAGCCGGCTGGCGAGCTGTGCCGCGCTGCCGATCGGCTCGCGGAAGCGGCCCGGCTCGCCGTGGATCCCGATGCCGATCTCCACCTCGTCCTCACCGAGCTCGAAGCTCGGCCTGCCGGAGGCCGGCGTGGTGCAGGCGCTGAGCGCGACCCCCATCGAGCGGCCGTTGGCGTTCACGCGCCTGCCGATCTCCGCAACCTCCTGCAGGTTGCGGCCCGCGGCCGCGGCCGCGCCGGCGATCTTCTCGACCAGCACGGTCACCCCGACCCCGCGCCGTCCGGCGGTGTAGAGCGAATCCTCGACCGCCACGTCATCGTTGGTCAGGACCGTCTCCACCTCGATGCCCTCGGCCTTGGCCAGGTCGGCGGCCATCTCGAAGTTGAGCACGTCGCCCGTGTAGTTCTTGACGATGTGCACGACTCCGGCGCCGCCGTTGACCGCCTTGGTGGCGGCCAGCATCTGGTCCGGGGTCGGGGAGGTGAACACCTCCCCGGGGCAGGCGGCGTCGAGCATTCCCGGCCCGACGTAACCGCCGTGCATCGGTTCGTGGCCGGAGCCGCCGCCTGAGATCAGGCCGACCTTGCCGCTGATCGGCGCGTCGGCTCGCACGACGGTGAACGGGTCGAACGTGACCCGCAGCCGGTCACCGTGGGCGGCCTCGACGCCCCGCAGGGCGTCGGCGACCACCGAGTCTGGACTGTTGATGAGTTTCTTCATAGCCTTGCTCCTCTCGTCGCTGGGTCAGCTCAGCTCGGGAACACCGCGGCGTAGACGCCGGCTGCGATCGCCGCCCCAACTAGCGGTCCCACCACCGGAACCCAGGCGTACGCCCAGTCCGAACCACCCTTGCCGGGGATCGGCAGCAGCGCGTGCGCAATGCGCGGCATCAGATCGCGCGTCGGGTTGATCGCGTACCCGGTGGGGCCACCCAGCGACATGCCGATGGCCACGACCAGGAAGGCGACCAGCAGCGTGCCGAGGTTGGTGTAGCCGGCGCCGCCGACGTGGTTGCCGGTGGCGGTGATGGCGAGGATCCCGAAGACCAGCGCGAACGTGCCAATCACCTCGGTGATGAAGTTCCAGTAGTAGTTGCGGATCGCCGGGGCGGTGCAGAACACGGCCAGCTTGGTGCCCTGATCCTCGGTCTCGCCGAAGTGCTGATAGTGCGCGAGGAACACGAGCACGGCGCCGATGAAGGCGCCGATCGCCTCACCGATGAAGTAGTGCCAGGCCTGCGCGCCGGTGATTGATCCGTGGATCCACAGCCCCAGGGTCACCGCCGGGTTGAGGTGGGCGCCGTCGAACTGACCGACGGCGTAGGCCCCGACCATCACGGCGAAACCCCAGCCGAGGGTGATCACGATCCAGCCGCTGCCCTCGCCCTTCTCCTTCTTGAGGATCACGGTCGCGACGACGCCGTCGCCGAACAGGATCAGCAGCGCAGTGCCGACTATCTCGGCAGTGATGATGCTCACTTCTCTCTCCTTCGTGAGTACCGCTTGGTAGGACGGTTCGATACTATTCGCACGAGTTCGACAATGTCAAACGCGGTTCGGCCAGGCGACGCCTCGCGGTGTCGCCCCAAACGGGGGCGCGCTGGTCGCGCTCGCCGTCGTGCCCGAACCCGTCTAGGGTTCCCTGCAGTGCCCGGAAACATCCAGTCGATAGAACGCGCCGCGGCGATCCTGCGCCTGCTGTCCGGGCGCAACCGGCGGCTTGGTGTGGTCGACTTGGCCGGCGAGCTGAACCTGCCCAAGGGGACCGTCCACGGCCTGCTGCGGACGCTCCAGCACGTCGGCTTCGTGGAGCAGGACAAGGACAGCGGCAAGTACCAGCTGGGCGCCGCACTGCTGCACATGGGCTCGAGCTACCTCGACGGCAACGAGCTGCGCACGCGCGCGCTGAACTGGTCTGACTCACTGGCCGCGCGCACCCACGAGGCGGTCAGGATCGGGACGCTGCACGACTCCAGGGTGCTCGTCGTGCACCACGTCTTTCGCCCCGACGACAGCTTCCAGACGCTGGATGTCGGCTCGCTGCTGCCGGCCCACGCCACCGCGATGGGCAAGGTCCTGCTGGCCGACCATCCCTATGCCGCCGACGAGCTGATCGGCCAGGGGCTGGAGGCCTTCACCGACTGGACGATCACCGCGCCTGACCGCCTGCGTGAGGAGCTGACGCTCGCGCGTGAACGCGGCTGGGCGTGGGAGGTCGGCGAGCTGCTGGCCGGGCAGGCCTCGATGGCCGCGCCGATCATCGACCGCACCGGGCGGACCGTGGGCGCGATGGGGATCGTCGGCAAGGCCGAGCGGCTTCTGACCACACGCAAGCCCCGCGCCGAACTACTCTCATACGTGCGTGAGGCCGCCCGCGCGGTCTCGCACGAGCTCGGTGCGATTCCGTGGTGAACCGGGGGGAGATGCAGCCGTGAGGGAGCGCTACGTCGCAGCCGTCGACCAGGGCACAGGATCCTCGCGCTGCCTGGTGTTCGATCGAGCCGGCAGGATCGTCTCCTTCTCCCAGCGTGAACATCGCCACATCCACCCTCATCCAGGCTGGGTGGAGCAGGATCCCGCTGAGATCTGGAGCAACGTCGAGGCGGTCACCGGCCGCGCGCTGCGCGACGCCAACCTCGAGCCCTCCGATCTGGTCGCGTTGGGGATCGCCAACCAGCGCGAGACGACGATCGTCTGGGACCGGCACACCGGCCAGCCGGTGCACCAGGCGATCACCTGGCAGGACACCCGCACCGACAGGCTCGTGCGCGAGCTGGCCGGGGCCGGTGAGGTCGACGTCCGCAAGATCACCGGGCTGGGATTCGCCACATACTTCTCCGGCCCCAAGCTGCGCTGGCTGCTGGACAGCGTGCCGGGCCTGCAGCAGCGCGCCCAGGATGGGGATCTGATGTTCGGAACGATGGATTCATGGCTGATCTGGCGGCTCACGGGCCGGCATCTGACGGACGTGACCAACGCCAGTCGCACGCTGCTGATGAATCTCGAAACGCTCGACTGGGATCCGGAGATGCTCGAGCTGATCGGCATCCCACGCACGCTGCTTCCGGAGATCCGCCCCTCAGCGGAGGTCTATGGCGAGGCTCGCGGTCAGCTGGCCGGCGTGCCCGTGGCGGCTGCGATCGGCGACCAGCAGGCGGCGCTCTTCGGTCAGGCATGCTTCATGCCAGGCGAGGCGAAGTGCACGTACGGCACCGGTGGCTTCATGCTGCTGAACACCGGGGAGCGCCGTGTGCTCTCCGAGAGCGGGCTGCTGACGACCGTCTGCGCGCGGGTTGGGGAGGAGCCGCCCAGCTACGCCCTGGAGGGTTCGATCGCGGTCACCGGCTCACTGGTCCAGTGGTTCCGTGACAACCTCGAGCTGATCGGCTCGGCTCCGGAGATCGAGACGCTGGCGCGCACGGTCGAGGACAACGGCGGCTGTTACTTCGTGCCCGCCTTCTCCGGGCTGTTCGCGCCTCACTGGCGCAGCGACGCGCGCGGCGTGATCACCGGTCTGACCGGCTACATCACCAAGGGCCACCTCGCTCGGGCCGTGCTGGAGGCCACCGCCTGGCAGACGCGTGAGGTCGTGGAGGCGATGACCGCTGACTCCGGCGTCTCGCTCTCGAGCCTGCGCGTCGACGGTGGCATGACCGCCAACAACCTGCTGATGCAGTTCCTCGCCGACGTGCTGGACGTCCCGGTCGTGCGCCCGATAGTCGCCGAGACGGTGTCGCTGGGAGCCGCCTACGCCGCCGGACTGGCGGTCGGCTTCTGGTCAGGCCGGGAGGAGCTGCGCAGCAACTGGCACATCGCGGCGCAGTGGCTGCCGAACATGGACTCGGCCGCGCGGGACCGCGGCTACCGCAAGTGGCGCAAGGCGGTCAGGCGCGCCGTCGACTGGCTCGACGAGGAGGACCTGCCGCAGGACTCGTAGTGAGCGCCGCGGTCAGCCACGGGTCGGCGCCAGCTCCCTCTCGGAGCTCGTGCGCGCGCTGGATCGCCAGGCCGCTCGCGAGCCTGCGCACGGTGGGTGGCTAGCGTCCCCTGCCCGCGCGCGGCGCCCGCACGATCCCGGAATGGCCGATGCTCGTGACCTCGAAGAACTCCCGGTCGCCGCTCAGATGCAGGGACCTGGCGGCGGAGCCGCCGGGGATTCCCTCCGCCATGAACAGCAGCGCGCCGTTGGCATCGTCGACGCAGGCCTGTTCAGCGAGTGAGAAGATGTGCTTGTCGACGCCGGGGGTCCCCAGGTCGTAGATCGTGCCCCGGGCTCCCGCCACACGGCAGCTTCCGCCACGCTCGATCCGCACGCCGCTTACGTGGGTCATGGCCACCAGCGCGCTGCCCCACGTGTGCTCGCCGTTGAGGTGCTGGTAACCCTGTGGCGTGCGCAGCGCCAGGTGCTCGACCATCGCCAGGCCCTTGACCATCGAGTAGCCGCGGCCGTTGACGTCGTACATCGTCGTGGACACGCTGGAGATCCCGGTCACGAGCTTCCAGTCGGTCAGGCTGTGGACGGTGCCGACGCTGCGGATCTTGGCGGATCCCGAGGTGGCGCTGTAGACAAAGGAGTAGTCGTTGAGGCGCGTCAGCGCCTTCAGGTTTGTGATCTGCGCCGGAGCGGCCGTGCCGCGCGCACCGCGCGCCATCGCCACGCCACCCGAGGACAGCGGCACGAGTGCCGCGCCGGCCAGGGCCACGATCGTCAGGCATCGCGCCGGGGTGACCGGCAGCGCGCGCCGCATGCGTGTTGAGGTGCTCACGTGGCCAATATATCCGCCGCCGAGGCCGGCTGCGCGCTGCCGGTGGCGCCCGGGGCTAGAGCCCGACCGGAGTCCCACGCCGGCGGGCGCGCCGCGTGCCACGCGGCACGCCCGCGGTTCGCTACGCCGCGGCGATCCGGATCAGGTTGCCGGAGGGGTCTCGCACCGCAAAGTCGCGCACTCCCCAGGGCTGCGCTGTCGGCTCCTGCACCACCTCGGCGCCGCCCTCCCGGAGGCTCGCAAAGCTGCCGTCGAGGTCGTCGCTGCGGAAGTGCACGCCGTTGAGCGCCCCCTTGGCCAGCAGGCCGGCCAGCGCGTCGGTGTCGGCGGGGCTGCCGCTCAGGTAGTTGGTCAGCACGATGCTCAGCTCGGGCTGCGCGCTCGAGCCGACGGTGATCCAGCGGAAGTCATCCCGGGCCACGTCGTTACGCAGCTCCAGGCCGAGCGCGTCACGGTAGAAGGCGAGCGCCTGGTCGGGGTCGTGAACGAGGATGAAGCAGGTTGAGAGCATGTGGGTCATGGCTTCACCCTAATGCGGGAGCGGCGCCCCCGTTTCTCAGATCCTGCTGTTGGTGAGTGCGGGGCGGGTCACGTCCTTGGCGATGCAGCCCGGCAGCTTCGCGAGCGAGGCGTGGTCACGCCGGCGGTAGGCGGTCGGGGTCTCGCCCACCAGCCGCGTGAAGCTGGCGCTGAACGACCCCAGCGAGCGGCAGCCGACCGCCATGCACGCCTCGGTGACCGACATGTCCCCGCGCCGCAGCAGCAGCTTGGCACGCTCGATGCGGCGTGTCATCAGGTACGCGTACGGGGTCTCGCCGTAGGCTGAGCGGAACTGCCGCGAGAAGTGCGCCTGGGACATCAGCGCCGCGCGTGCCAGCTGCGCGACATCGAGCGGCCGCGCGTACTCACGGTCAATCAGGTCTCTGGCACGACGCAGGTGGGCGAGGTTTGAGAGCTGCTCCGCGTTCACGCGTGGATCCGCCCGCGGCGCCCTCAGAAGCGGCCCAGGCGCGCGTCCCCGCGGCGACCGACCACGACCCAGATCGCACGCACCGTCTGCTCGCCGATCGTGAACAGTCGGTGGGGCATCGTCGAGTCGAAGGCCACGGAGTCCCCGGGGCCAAGCTCGTAGGTGTCAAACCCGACGGTCACTCCCAGGCGGCCCTCCAGCACGTGTCCGTACTCATGGCCGGAGTGGCGCATCAGTGAGTCCGGCGGGCAGGACTCACTGCCCACGCCGTAGGTCACCTCGAGGAAGTCGACGTCCTGCGGGGTCTCCGGCGTGAGCCGCTCCCAGCGCACCCCGGTAGCCAGCTGAATGACCTTGGCCTCATCGTGGTGAACCACCGGCGTGACCTTCGGCGGCTGCACGGGTGGCGCGTCCTCCAGCTGGTTGCCCGGCCACGGCCGCGGTGCCTGCTGCCGGGTGGCGGGCTCACCGTCGCCGGCGGCGCGCCGCGCGCCGCCGTCCTGCTGGCGCGCGCCGCCGTCCTGCTGGCGAGCGCCATGCACCTGAAAGAACAGCTCGTCGAGTGAGAGGCCCAGCTCGTTGACGATCGCGTAGAGGGTTCCGACCGACGGTGAGGCCTTGCCCAGCTCCACCTGCGAGATCAGGCTGGCGGAGACGCCCACCCGGCGCGCCAGCTCACGTACCCCGATGCTCTGGCGCAGGCGCTCCTCACGCACGCGCCGGCCGACGACCTCGGGGCCGACGCCGTCGCGCGTCGCCGAGTCCGAGCCCGACTCGGGCGCTGCCGGCACGACGGTGTCAGTGCGCATCTCCACGAGCCTGACTGTATTACGTACGCGAGCGGCACGCCGGGGCTGATGCGCCCCGATGCGATGATCGCATCGGGGCCCGATCCGGCGACGGGCGCAGCGCGCGAGGTTCACCGGGCGCTGAGGGCGGCCACGCGTGGTGCGTGGCGTGTGGCCGGCGTTGGGTGGTGCTGATCACGGGTTCAGCCGGTTGGCGCGTGGTACCGGTGTTGGCGTTGCCCCCCAGCGCACCGGTGGTGTGCTGGGGGTGCTGGTGTCGCTGCCGGCCCAGGCCCTTCGGGGTTTCTGGGCGCGGCTGTGTTCATAGGGTGTTGGCGGGGTCGTGGGTGCCGCCGACGAGGTCTGCGCCGCGGACGTATTGGCGTCCGGCGACCAGCAGTTCCTGGCCGGGGAAGCGGGTCAGGATCTCCGGTCCGTCGGGTGTGACAACGACCTCTTCCTCGATGCGTGCGGCGGAGCGTCCGTCGTTTGCGGCGCAGTACGTCTCCAGCGCGAACACCATCCCGACCTCGATCTCGACCGGGTCCTGGAAGGAGTGCAGGCGGGAGATCATCGGTGATTCGTAGAGCCCGACGCCGAGGCCGTGGCCGAACTGCAGCCCGAAGCACGCCTCCTCGCTGGGGAACCCGAGTTCCTGGGCTGAGGGCCAGACGGCTGCGATCTGGTCGGTGGTGACGCCGGGGCGGACCAGTTCGATCGCGTTGTCAAGCCATTCGCGGCACTGCTTGTAGGCGTCCAGCTGTGGTTGGCTGGCGCCACCGACGCAGAACGTGCGGTAGTAGCAGGTGCGGTAGCCCATGAACGAGTGGATGATGTCGAAGAACGCCTGATCCCCGGGGCGCAGCAGCCGGTCTGAGAAGACGTGCGGGTGGGGGTTGCAGCGGTCGCCGGAGACGGCGTTGATCGCCTCGACCTGTTCTGAGCCGAGCTCGAACAGCAGCTTCTGCGCCTCCGCGACGATCTCATGCTCACGCACGCCCGGGCGCAGCATCTCGTAGATCTTCTCGTAGACGGCGTCGACGATCGCGGCGGCGTGGTCCAGCAGCGCGATCTCGTCCTCGGTCTTGATCTTGCGGGCCGCGAGCATCACCGGTTGCGCGTTGGCCGTGGGGATCTGACGGCGGTGCAGCGACGCGAGCGTCTCCATGTCGGTCAGATCGATACCCAGCGGCTCACGCTCGAGTCCCTGCTCACGCAGCACCTCATAGATGTGGTCGGCGAGCATGTCCGGCACACCGGTCTGCTCCGGCATCGCGCCGCGCATGCTCGAAACGCCCGCACGCCAGCTGCTCTCCGGCAGCCACGGCGCGTAGAGCTGGTGGTGACGCGCGGCCGAGCCGAAGTCCCACAGCACCGGATCGCCGGTGCGTGGCAGCAGCACGCACCGCGCGCTCTTGTCACGCGCCCACTCACCGATGTGGGTGCTGGTCACATAGCGGATGTTGTTCTGGTCAAACAGCAGCACCGCGCCGAGGTCAGACGCCTCCAGCGCCGCCCTTGCCCGCTGCAGACGGTCCGAGCGCAACCGCGCAAAGTCGATCCGCTGCTCCCAATCGACCGCCATGGTCGCGCCGCGTGAAGCGATCATCTATCTGCTCCCAATTGTTCTGCCAGGTAATCCCAATCCCGGTTGAACCGGTATGAGTAGTTGCTCGGTAGCTGCGGTGACTGCGTCTCGAGCCAGCGCACACGACCGCCGCTGCGGTTGTAGAAGGCGTGGATACAACCCACGCTGGTCCAGAAGAAATCGCCGGGGCGCAGCGTGAACTCATCAGCGCCCGCTGTCGCGACGACCTCACCCTCGAGCATGTAGTACGCCTCCTCCAGCGGATGGTCGTGCGGCAACGCCTGACCGCCGGGCTGATACTCGACCATGAACATCGAGTGCAGCACCGCACCGAGGCGCGAATCGACCAGCATCTTCACCGCGATCCCGCTGTAGGCCAGCAGCGCCGTGGCCATGCTCGAGGAAACCGTCGGCGCGTTCACCCCGGCCCCGATCTTGAGGTTGTCCACATCCATCTGCCCCGGCCCCAACCGAAAGAACGTCCGCGTGCGCGGATCCCGAATGTCAGGACTCTCACCGGCATCCTGCGGGACCGGCTCACCGGTCCAAAACGTGTCCGGCGGACCGCTCAACCGCGGCGCCGGCGAATTGACCTCGAGCAGCGAAGCGGTCTCACCCGAGCTGTTGTGCCACGAATGCGGCACACCAACCGGAATCAACCCACACTCATCCGCGGAGAGCCGGAACGTGCGCCCATCGAGCGTCAACGACGGATGGCCGCCCAGCACATAGAAACTCTGCTCAGTCGAATGCAGATGCGTCGCCACATGGCCAGGCGAGTCCAGCTGCACCAGCCCAAAGCCGGTATGCACAGCACCAACATGCCTACCCGTCAGGGCAGCCCGACGCAACCCCTGACTGCGGGTCTCCATACCGGCGGGCAGCGACAGATCAACATCCGCCGCGCGAAGAACGTGATACGGGGGTTCTGGTCCAGTCATCCTAAACAGCGTAACCACGAAC
>JAJZDA010000259.1 GCA_021851525.1 Actinomycetes bacterium
CGGCCAGCCGCGCTGGCAGGCCGAACGCCGCGACCGTCTCCCGCGAGCCGCGCAGGTCGGTGAGCTTCGCCGCGCCCGCCACGGCGAACACCACGAGCAGCACGACGCGCAGCAGCAGGACTAGCGAGCTCATCTGGTGGTCTGGTTCTTGAAGCGCCTGTCGATTCGAGGCGACCCTGGCGGCGCCGCGCACTGCGCCCGGCGAGCGCCGCCGGCCGGCGCCGCTAGGACGCGCAGTTGCCTGTCAGGTTGCACGGGTTGTCCGTGCACCACTTGGACGCATACTGCGAGCAGAACATGCCGCCCCAGATCTGGCAGGCGGACTCCGTGTAGACGCCGGGGCCGCTGGCGGTGCTGGTCGACGGTGACCAGCTCGAGGGCGTGACCACGCCGCCGATCCCGGAGGGCGCGCAGACCACGTTGCAGCACTGGTAGCTGCTGCCCACGATGTTGCCGTCGCAGGGCAGGCACTGGTAGACGCCGGTGGTGCCGGCGCTGGTGATGCCCAGGTGCACGAGCGTATGGCCCGGACTGCAGGTGACCGGGTTGCCGCCGCCGCTGGTGCCGTCCCAGACGCCGTCACTGGTCACGCAGATGTAGTTGCCGGGGTAGCAGACGCCCTCGTCGACGTTGTAGTAGTCCGAGCCGCCGCTCGCGCACAGCGCGCCGCCGGTGTTGCCGCTGACCCCGCCGGTGGTGTTGGCCGGGGCGTTGGCGTACCACTGGTTGGCGCCCGTGACGTAGAAGCCGTAGGTCTCACACTGGGCCTTGCTGCCCACATCGGAGAGCGGGATCGGCGTGTTCTGGTACTCGCACTGGCCGTTGCCGTAGTAGTGGTTGTTGTAGTAGCCCTGGCGCCAGGTGCCGCTGTACCACTGGTAGGTCTTGGTGCCGCTGGTGGGCGGGCTGATGTAGCACGGCTGGCCGAGGTTGTAATCGCCGGAGGCCGAGCCGTTGACCGGACCGCCCGCGGTGCCCGGAGCCGCCAGCTGCCAGGTGCCGACGTAGGAGTTCTGGCCGTTGACGTAGTCAAGCGAGCCGACGGAGGACCAGACCTGCGGGTAGAGCCACTGGCCCGAGGAGTTCTCCAGGTAACCGCTGTCGGTCGCGCACAGATAGTTGTTGGCGACGCCCGCAGCCATCGCGAACGGGGCTGAGACGGAGCTGATCAGCACCGCGCCGGCGCCGGTCGCCGCAAACACCTTCAGCGCGTCTCGGCGGGAGAGCCCGCCCTGCTCGGCGGGGGCCTGCGGCGCCTCGATCAGGTTCAGCGCCGCCAGCTGCCGCACGGCCTCGCGCACGTCGTCCTCACCGATCGGCTGATTGAGCCGGTAGGCGCTGAGCTCCGCGATCTGCGCCGGCGTGCGCTCGCCGTCGGCGTACATGAACACCGCACTGGCGAGTGGGCTCAGCGCGTGGGCGACGCTCGAATCCGAGTCGTAGATGACCGTCTCGTCGCCGATTGCCTCGACCAGCAGGCGCTCTGAACGCGCGGCGGGTCGATCTGACACGGTTTGCATCCTGCGGGCCATGTGATCGCTTTCTCTGCGGCTTACCTTGAGTGCTTGCCTGCCACGGGCCTGCAGCGTCGCGCCCACCCGCGGAGCGTGGATGGTAGTGCAGCACCTGCCACGCCGTCCAGAAACTTGCCTAATGTCCTGCCTCGTGAGCTCAGGAGAGGGTCTTTCCGCACAGGTCCTCACGCTGATGTGGAACCTGCGGATCGACGCCGCGACCGCTGACGTCGTGCGCCACCTGCGTGAGCGGGGCGTGCGGTGCGTGCTGCTCAAGGGACGGGCCATGGCTGAGTGGTATCCGGCGCAAACCCCCAGGAGCTATGCCGATGGGGACCTCTGGGTGGCCCCAGATGACGTGGCCGCGGCGGAGGCGACGCTGCGTGAGCTGGGCTTCGTGGCGACCAGTGACCGGCGGGGCCTGCCGCGCTGGTGGGTGCAGCACAGCAGCAGCTGGCTGCGCGAGGCTGACCTCGGCAAGATCGACCTGCACCGAAAGTTGCAGGGGGCCGGTGGCTCACCGCGCGCGGTGTGGGAGGCGCTGTGGCCGCTGTGCACCGAGTTCACGGTCGGCGGTGAGCGGGTCCACCGACTGCCGGAGGCCGGCCGTGCGCTCTATGCGGTGCTGCATGCCGCCGGGCACGGCGGCGGTGACGAGGGGAGCCTCGAGCACCTGCGCGCGGCGCTCACCATGGTCGACGACGAGACCTGGCGCCGAGCGCTGGCACTGGCCGGCCAGATCGACGCCGTCGACGCCTTCGCGGCCGGGGTGCGGTTGACGCCCGCAGGGGCCGAGCTGGCCGAGCGCATCGGCGTGCCCCCGTGCAGCTCGGTGATGACCGCGCTGCTGGCAACCACGCCGCCCTCGGTTGCGCTGGGGCTCGAGCAGCTGGCGGCCGCGCGCGGCGCGGCGCGAATCCGGATCCTGTGGAGCAAGCTGCTGCCGCCCGCCGGCTTCATCCGCCTCTGGTGGCCGCCGGCCGCGGCGAACCCGTTGCTGCTCGCGGTCGGCTACCTCTACCGGCCGCTGTGGCTGCTCGCGCGCGTTCCGGCCGGCTATCGCGCCTGGCGCGCGGTCAGGCACGCGGTCGAGCGTGATGGCCGCGGGTCTGCGGGAGCGGCGCCCGGCGGCGCTGACGGGGCCGCCGGCGGCAGAGCGGGCG
>JAJZDA010000260.1 GCA_021851525.1 Actinomycetes bacterium
CGGCGCCACGCCCGCCGCCGCCACGCCCGCCGCCGCCGCCGTTGCGCCCGCCGCCGATGCGTCCCGCGTCCTCCCCGACGCGGTAATCGACGCGCTCAAAGCCGCGCGGCGCCTGGCGGGCGCGACCCGCATCGACCTGCGCCCCCAGCTCAGCATCTGACTGGCCGCGCAGCCGCGCGCGCAGGCCGCGTGGGGCCGAGCGGTAGAGCGTGTAGGGCTCCTGGTCTGCCGCGCGCCGTCCGCGCGGGCTCTGCGCGGCGGGCTTGGCGCGCGGGTTCTGGGGGCGCTTGCGGGGCCTGTCGTCGGGGGGCTCGAACATAAGGTCACTACATATAGTGGCTACATGCCTTCGCGACTGGTGATCGGCGTGGACATCGGCGGGACGAAGCTGGCGGCCGGGGTGGTCGATCGCGACCTGCGCGTCCATCAGCGCGTGCAGCGCTCGATCGAGGCCAAGGACAGCGCAACTCTGCTCGACACTATGCAAGACGCCGTTCAAGAGCTTGTTAAAGGCTCACCCGCGGAGATCGGCGGCGTCGGTTTCGGGATCCCCTCGCTGATCGACCGCCGCACCGGCACCTCGGTGGTAGCGATCAACCTGCCGCTTGATCAACTGCGCGTGGAGGCGCTGATGGCGGAGCGGCTGGGGCTCACGGTCGCCGTGGACAACGACGGCAACGTCGCCGCCCTGGCCGAGCATCGCGCCGGGGCGGGCGCCGGCGTGCGGGATCTGCTGATGCTGACGATCGGCACCGGGATCGGTGGCGGCCTGATCCTCGACGGCGAGGTCTACAGGGGTGCGATCGGCTCCGGTGCTGAGCTCGGTCACATGGTGCTGGCGCTCGACGGCCCGCCCTGCCAGGGCAACTGCCCCAACCACGGCTGCCTGGAGGCGATGGCCTCGGGCATGGCGCTGACGCGCGAGGCGCATCAGCTGGCCGCCCAGCGCCCGGACTCCGCGCTGGCGCGAGCGCATGCGGCCGGACGCGCGCTCGAGGGGGCGCTGGTCACGGAGCTGGCGCACGACGGTGACGCCGCCGCGCGCGAGGTGCTGGAGCTGATCGGCACGCGGCTGGGGGTGGCGCTCTCCAGCTACGTCAACATCTTCAACCCCGAGCTGATAGTGCTCGGGGGCGGGGTGATGGGCGCCGGTGAGATGCTGCTGGCGCCGGCGCGAGCGCAGATCGCCGCGCGGGCGCTGCCGCCCTCGCGTGACGTGGTGCGCGTGGAGCGCGCGCACTTCGGCACCGAGGCGGGGATGATCGGCGCGGCGGTGCTGGCACTGGACGAAATTGATCGACGTGCGGGAGGTGCAGGATGAGTGGCAGGCTGATCGTCTGTCCGACCCCGATCGGCAACCTCGAGGACATCACCCTGCGGGTGCTGGCGGCGCTGCGCGAGGCCGACGTGATCGCCTGCGAGGACACGCGACGCACCGGCAAGCTGCTGGAGAGCTACGGCGTCTCCGGCAAGCTGGTCTCCTATTACGAGCAGAACGAGCGGGTCCGCGCAGCGGAGCTGGTCAAGCGCATTCACAGCGGTGAGACGGTCGCGCTGGTCTCCGACGCGGGCATGCCGCTGGTCTCCGACCCCGGCTTCCTGCTGGTCCGTGGCTGTGTCGCGGCGGGGCTCGAGGTGGAGGTGCTGCCCGGCCCCTCCGCGGTGCTGGCGGCGCTGGTGGCCAGCGCGCTGCCGGCCGACCGCTGGCGGTTCGCGGGGTTCCTGCCGCGCAAGCAGGGGGAGCTGCAGCGGGCGTTCAGCACGCCGGAGACGCTGGTCGCGTTCGAGTCGCCGCGGCGCGTGGCTGACTCGCTGGCGGTGCTGGCGGCGCTCGACCCCGAGCGTCCCGTGGCGGTCTGCCGTGAGCTGACCAAGCTGCATGAGGAGGTGGTGCGCGGCGGTGCCGCGGAGCTCGCGCAGCGCTACGCGCAGGCCCCGCCAAGGGGGGAGGTGGTGCTGGTTGTCGGACCGGCGCCACAGGCCGCCGAACCTGAGCTCGAGCCGGCAGTCGAGGCGCTGCGGGCGCTGGTGGCGGCCGGGGCCAAGCGCCGTCCCGCCGCCCACGTCGTGGCGGAGCTCACCGGTCTGAGCGCCAACCGGCTGTATGACGCGCTGACAGGCGCTGGCGAGCAGGCCTAAGCGCGCCGGGGCCTGGCGCTCAGCGCCGCAGCGTGAAGCTGGCCACGCCGGTGACGCTGCTGCGCCGGGCGGTGAAGCGGTCGACCGAGCGGATCCGCAGCGCGCGGCTGTGGCGCAGCAGCGCGCGGCCGGCGCGCGTCAGGCGCATGCGCGTGGCCAGGTGCCCGCGACCGGATCGCGCCCGGCCGATCGCCACCAGCGTGCGGTGCCTCCCGCTGCCGTGATACCAGGCGATCACCAGCGTGCCGGGCATGTGCCAGACACCCAGATCAAGCGGCAGCCCGCCGCGGGTCAACGCCGTCCAGGTGTGCGGGGAGCCACCGGTTGATTGCAGGGCGCGGCTCAACAGCGCGACGATCCGGCCGGTCGGCCCGCTCGCGCCCGCGCCGCCAGCGCCCTGGGAGCTGCCGCCCGGCCGGCTGCTGACGGGGCTGTGGACCCTGCCACCGCCTGAGTTGCCGCCCCCGGCAGCGCCACCACCGCTGCCCGACCCGCCGCCGCTCGACCCGCCGGCGCCGCTGGGGG
>JAJZDA010000261.1 GCA_021851525.1 Actinomycetes bacterium
CCGCCGGCCTCGCTGCTGGCCCGCGCACAGAGCGGCGAGCTCTACAGCGACGAGCAGCTGCAGCCCGCCTGAGCACCCTGCCTCGCGCCGGGTGGCCAGCTGGCCACCCGGCGCGAGTGGTCGCCGGCCTCGGCGCGGGTGCGGGCCCGGCGCGAGTGGTCGCCGGCCCCGGCGCGAGTGGTCGCCGGTGATTAGCTGCGCGAAAGCTGCGCGCCCTACCCTGACGCGCCGTATGAGGATCGCGTTAGCCTAGGCAGATGCGCAGGCGCAGAAGAAACCGCACCGCAGGCCTGATGCGCCTCGCTGCCCTGCTGGCAGCGGTGGTTGTCGTCGTGGTTGTGGTGGTCAGCCAGAGCTCCGGAGCGGGCGCGCCCGCGGCGAGCCGCGGAGCCGGCCAGACAGTCGCCAGCACAACCAAGGCCGGCAAGCAGCCGGTCAAGCGCAGGGCCAGGTCGAAGCTCGTTCGCAACGCGACGCCCCAGCCCGGGTGGAAGCCCTACACCGGTCCGGTTCCGATCCTCGTGTATCACGCACTCGGCCCGGCGCCCCCCGGCGCGCCGTTCCCGCTGCTCTACGTCTCCTACGCCAACTTCTCCGCGGAGATGGCCTGGCTTCACAGGAACGGCTACCAGGCGGTGACGCTCAACGAGGTGATGAACGCCTGGTATCACGGTGGCACGCTGCCACACAAGCCGATCGTGATCACGTTTGACAACGGCTACCCGGAGCAGGTCACCTTCGCGCCGCGCGTGATGGCCAAGTACGGCTGGCCCGGGGTGCTCAACGAGATCACAGAGAACCACCTCTTCCCCTACCAGATCTGGCCGATCATCCACATGGGCTGGGAGGTCGACTCGCACTCACTGACCCACCCCGATCTGACAGTCGCAAGCCAGGCTGAGCTGGTGGCCCAGGTTGCGGGCTCGCGCACCTATCTGCGCAAGACCTTCCACATCCCGGTCAACAGCTTCTGCTACCCCTCCAGCCGTTACAACGCCGCTGTCATCGCCGAGGTCAGGGCCGCGGGCTACACCAATGCCGTGACTGAGGGGCACGCCTACGCCACCAGCGCCGACCCGTACCTGATGCCGCGCTTTGAGATCGAGGGTGGCGTCTCGCAGCTGGCTGCTGACCTGCTCTACACCCGCCCGGCGGGCTACCCGCAGTAGCCCCCGTTCAGCTGCGCGCCGGCGCCGGAGCGCTCGCGCCGCGTTCACCAAGCCCGGTGTGTTTCGTTCGGCGGCGCCCGCGGGGCCTCCGGCTGCGGCTGTTAGAGTTTCCCGGGCCGGGATGCCATGGGGCATGGTGACCTGACGGGCGCCTCGCGCCCGTCCCAGCAGCAAGAAGGGGGAATCTTGAAGACTTCATCTCTGCGCACCCTGCGGCACGGCCGGGCGCGCGCGATCGCACTGCTATGGGGATCGGGGCTGGCCGGCGCGCTGATCTTCGCTCCGTCGGCGCTGGCCGCCGAGCCGCTGGCAAGCACCAGCTTCACGACGCCCGGTGAGTACACGTTCACGGTGCCCGCGGGGGTCACGTCGCTGACCGCGACCGTGGTCGGCGCAGCCGGCGGCGACTGCGCGGGCCCGGTCGGTGGCGCCGGCGCCAGCGTCACCGCGACCATCGCGGTGACCGGCGGGCAGGTGCTCTCGGTGGGCGTCGGCGGGGTCGGCGCGGCGTGTGCTCAGAGCTCAGGCCAGACCACGTCGCCGGGCGGCATCGGTGGCGGTGGCGCCGGTCCGGGGGACGTCGACAACCTGATTGGTGGCGGCGGTGGCGGTGGCGCCTCAGTGCTCAGCACCGGCCCGTCCTTGCCGGGCTTCGGCCCGCTGCTGGTGGCCGGCGGCGGCGGCGGTGCCTCGCTGTTTGGCAACGGTGGAGACGCGGGACAATCTGGCCAGGTCATCGGGGACGCGGGCCCCGGCGGCGCGGGAACCCTGAGCGCGGGTGGAGCCGGCGGGGCGGCGGGCACCGATGTCACCACCGGCTACAACCCCGGCAGCGCCGGGCAGTATGGGCTTGGTGGTGCGGGCGGGGGCGGACATGTCAGCGGTTTTGGCGGCGGTGGTGGCGGCGGCGGCTACTTTGGCGGCGGCGGCGGCGGTGAGAGCGCAGGCGCGAGCGCCGGTGGTGGTGGCGGCTCCAGTTACATCTCGCCGCTTGTGAGTGCCGTGTCAGGCCCGACCATCAGCTCGGCGCCGGCCGGTGTGACGCTCACCTACGCCGCGCCGGCGGCGCACCTCAGCAGCGCGTCGCTCGCGCTTGGCTCTCAGCAGCAGGGTCTGGCCGGTCCCCAGCAGACGTTGATCGTCACCAATGCCGGTGCCGCCTCGCTGCTGGTGAGCGGTTACGCGCTCTCCGGCGCCGATCCCGGTGATTATCTGGTGCAGGATGGCTGTCAGGCGCCGGTTGCGGCTGGTGGGAGTTGCACCATCGGGGTGCGCTTCGATCCGGTGGGGACGGGGGCTAGCAGCGCGACGCTCACGCTGCTGACAAACGCGTTGACGGCCCCCGGCGCGATCTCACTGTCGGGCACCGGTACTGCCACGATCGTGCCGGCGGCGGTGACAGGCGCGACCGGACCGGCCGGGCCGCAGGGTGCCGCCGGGCCGCAGGGCGCCGCCGGGCCGCAGGGCGCCACCGGCCCACGCGGTCCGGCCGGT
>JAJZDA010000074.1 GCA_021851525.1 Actinomycetes bacterium
GGAGCCCGGGCCGCGCGCCGGCGGGGAGCCCGGGCCGCGCGCCGGCGCGGAGCCCGGTGCCGGTCGGTAGGCTTGGAACATGCCAAGAGCCGTCCGCCTGGACAACTACGGCCATCGCGACGTGCTTTACATCGCTGAGGTCGACATGCCATCGCCGGCCGCCGGTGAGGTCGTCGTTGAGATGCGCGCCGCCGGCATCAACCCCGGGGAGGCCAGCATCCGCCAGGGGTTCCTGCACGACCGCTTCCCCACCAGCTTCCCGTCAGGGCAGGGCACCGACCTTGCCGGGGTGGTCAGTGCCGTCGGCGCGGGCGTCACGCAGTGGGCCGTGGGCGATGAGGTGCTGGGCTGGTCCTGGCGGCGCTCGAGCCACGCTGATTACGTGGAGGTTCCGGCCACCCAACTGGTCCGCAAGCCAACCGGCGTCAGCTGGGAGGCGGCGGGCGCGCTGGGTGTCGCGGGACCGACGGCATGGGCGGCCGTCGAGGCTGTCAAGCCGGTCGCGGGTGAGACCGTCGCAGTCTCCGCAGCGGCTGGCGGCGTGGGCGTGCTGACCGTGCAGCTGCTGAGCCTGAGGGGCGTGCGCGTGCTGGGCATCGCCTCCGAGGCCAACCACGAGTGGCTGCGTTCCCGTGGGGTCGAGCCGGTCGCCTACGGTGACGGGCTGGCTGACCGCCTGCGCGCCGCGGCACCGCAGGGGCTCGACGCGTTCATCGACCTGTTCGGTCCGCAGTACCTCGACCTCGCGCTGGAGCTGGGCGTCGCGCCGCAGCGCATCGAGACGATCATCTCCTTCCAGCGGGCCGCCGAGATCGGCGCGCAGACGCAGGGCAGCGGCGACGCCACCACCGTTGAGGTGCTCAGCGAGCTTGCCGGGCTGATCGCAGCCGGCAGGCTGGAGGTCCCGATCGCCGCCACCTACCGGCTCGAGCAGGTCGCCGACGCATACGCGGAGCTGGAGCAGCGTCACACACGCGGCAAGATCGTGTTGGTCCCCTGAGCAGGCGGCGGGCGCACCGCGCGTAACGGGTAGGGTTAGCTGCCGTGACAGAGACACGAGAGGCCGACGCCCTGGTGATCTTCGGGATCACCGGGGATCTGGCGCGCAAGATGACGTTCCGTTCGCTGTACCGGCTGGAGCGCCGCGGCCTGCTGAACCTGCCGGTGGTGGGGGTCGCCGTCGAGGACTGGCAGATCGAGCAGCTGATCGAGCGGGCGCGGGAGTCGATCGTCGAGAGCGGCGAGGAGCTGGAGGACGATGTCTTCGAGCGCTTCTGCGGGCGCCTGCGCTACGTCAGCGGCAACTTCGCGGACGACGCCACCTACAAGCGGGTGCGGGACGAGCTTGGTGATCTGAGCTTCCCCACCTTCTACCTCGAGATCCCCCCGTCACTGTTCTCACGGGTGATCGCCGGGCTGCAGCAGGCGCAGCTGCTCGATCAGGGGCAGCGGGTGGTGGTCGAGAAGCCGTTTGGTCACGACCTGGAATCAGCGCGCGCGCTGGCCCAGGAGCTGCACCGTCACCTCGATGAGTCGCAGCTCTTCAGGATCGACCACTACCTGGGCAAGATGGGCCTTCAGGAGATCCTCTATCTGCGCTTCGCCAACACGATGCTCGAGCCCGTCTGGAACCGCAACTTCGTGTCCAACGTGCAGATCACGATGGCGGAATCCGTCGGCATCGAGGATCGCGGTCACTTCTATGACCCGGTCGGCGCGCTGCGTGACGTGGTGGTCAACCATCTCATGCAGGTGCTCGCCGCGATTGCGATGGAGCCGCCTGCGGGCGGCGACGCGAAGACGCTCAAGGACGCAAAGTACGCTGTCTTCCGGGCCATCGCGGACGCCGACCCGAAGGCCTACGTGCGCGGCCAGTACCGCGGCTACCGTGATGCCGACGGCGTCGCCCCGGACTCACAGACTGAGACCTACGCGGCGCTGCGGCTGGTGGTCGACAACTGGCGTTGGGCCGGAGTTCCGTTCTTCATCCGCACCGGCAAGCGCCTGGCGACCAAGCAGACGGAGGTGCGGCTGGTGTTCAAGCATCCGCCGCGGATCGGCTTCATCCCGCTGCACGGCCGCCGGCCGGAACCCAGCCAGCTGGTGATCCGGATAGATCCCGGCACCGGCGTGCGGATGACGCTTGACGCGCAGCGCGCCGACGACCCTGGCGCGCAGGCCGTGCATCTGGACATGGACTTCGCCTCCCAGGGCGGCGAGGCCGCCACCCCCTACGAGGTGCTGCTGCACGCGGCGCTGCTCGGTGACGCCACCGCCTTCACCCGCCAGGACAGCGTCGAGGAGTGCTGGCGGGTGGTGGAGCCGCTGCTCGACTCACCGCCACCGGTGGTGGAGTACGCGGTCGGCAGCTGGGGCCCACGCGAAGGCGACCAGCTGCTCAACGGTTTCGGCGGCTGGCGCCGCCTGTGGCTCACCGAGCACTGAGCGCCCCGCGACGCCCGCCGCCGTTCAGCTCCCGGTGAGCGAGCGGCAGCCAGGCTGAAGCCGTGGGCGTGCGCGAGCCGCGCACGCCCACGGGAACATCAGTGAATGTGCGCTCCTGGCGCCACAGGAACAAACGACCCCTCGTAGCTCATGTGCATGTCGTGCGTCCGCGGCGGCAACATCCGCGGGTACAACTCGGCGCGGTCCACCTCGCGCGGTACGGGCGCGAGCGGCCGCCCGTGCGATAGCGCGGTGATCAACTGTGCCGCGTGCTGCTCGGCGAGGATCGCGCGGAACACCGCCTCGCGCAGCGTCGAGCCGACGATGATCGCGCCGTGCCAGCGCAGCAACGCTAGCGCGTTGTCGCCGAGCAGACCGATGAGGCGCTGGGCCGCAGCACGGTCGCGCACCAGGTCGGTTTCCTCAAACAGAGGCATCTGCTCAGGCCAAAAGCTGGCGTGGAGCATGAGCAGCTCCGTCGGAACCTCGAGCATTGAGCTGAGGGTCAGCAGCGCCGGCGAGTGCACGTGGATCAGTGAGCCGATGTGCGGCTTGAGACGATGCACCTCCGAGTGCATGTAGAGCTCCAGCGGCAGCCCCGGTTCAAACTCGTGATCGAGATCAAGCTCGATCACGTCAGCGGGCAGGCAGCGGTCCTTGCGTTTGCCGGCGCCGGGACACACGAGATAACGCTGGGGGTCTTCGGTCAACACGCTGACATGGCCGAACATCCCCATCAGCTGATGGTTGGCGAGAATGCGCGTGGCCGTGGCCAATTCCTCGCGCAGCTCCTGGTTTACAGATGGCATGGTCAAGCTCCTGTGTATGTCCTGCGGGTCAGACGCGGGCGCCGGGGTCGTGGGCGGCGATGCCGGTCTGCGCCAGGCTGTGATCCCAATCCCCGTGGTGCGACAGCTCAATGAGGTTCTGGTCGGGGTCGTGGATGTAGGTGGCCTTCGAGCGGTTCTGGGGGCGCTCAAATATCTCCAGGTGGTCGATCCCCAACTGCGCAAGGTGCTCCATGAAGCCTTCCCAGTCGTCGACCTCGATGCAGAAGTGATGGGGTTTGAGGTCCGGCGGGTTCTCGTGCACGGTGAAGTGCAGATCGAAGTTGCCTCGCGTCAGCAGCAGCACCTCCTCCACCCCAGGGGCGCCGCCCTGCTTGAAGGGCCGCGGGATCTCACTCAAGCCAAACACCTTCCCGTACCAATCAGCCGTACGCTTGGGGTCGCTGATCGGCACGTTGACGTGGTGGATCGAGTGTGGTCGGTTGGACATTCGCTTCCTTGTTTGCGGTTCAATTGACTAGTCCGGCTGTGCGGCCCAGGAAGACCTCGCCGATGTCCGGCCTGGCGAGAATCGTCGCGGCACGGTCACGCAGCACCACGCGGCCGGAGGCCATCACGAACGCGTGATCGGAGATGCTCAACGCCTCCCGCGCACGCTGCTCAACCATCAGCACCGAGACCCCGCGCTTGGCCAGCGCGGTGACCTGCTCACTGAGCAGCTCATCCGCGACCTTCGGGGCCAGGCCAGCCGTCGGCTCGTCGAGGACCACGAGCGACGGCCGTGTCATCAGCGCACGGGCGACGGCCAGCATCTTGCGCTCCCCGCCGCTGAGGTGCCCGCCCTGCCGATCAGCCATCTGGGCGAGCTTGGGATAGAGCTCCAGCACCTCATCCACACGCTGCCGGCAGAGGTTGCGCGACAACGTGAAGCCGCCCATCTCCAGATTCTCCTTGACGCTCAGCCGCGGGAACGTGTCGCGCACCTGCGGGACGTACCCCACCGAGCGCCGGCAGATCTGGTCTGCCCGCAGGCCGGCGAGGTTGTCGCCGTCCAGCTCAATGCGCCCCGTGAAGGGTCGGATCACGCCGATCAGCGCCTTCACCAGTGTGCTCTTGCCGGCGCCGTTGGGGCCGACTATCGTCGCGACCTCTCCGCTGCGGACCTCCAGATCGATGTCCTCGATGATCGGGGTGCCGCCGTAGCCGGCCGACAGCCCGGTCACCAGCAGATGCCCCTTCGAGGCGCTCTCAGCCGACGAGGTAGGCACTGACCACCTCCTCGTTGCTTCGTAGTTCCTCCATTGAACCGGTCGCCAGCAACCGGCCCTGGGCCATCACGACAACCGAGTCACAGACCCGCTCAATCGCGCCCAGCTCGTGCTCCACCATGAGCATCGTCAGTCCACCGTCGCGCAGCCGCTGAAGGTGCTCCTCGATGGTGAGTCGGAGCGTCGGGTTCACCCCGGCCATCGGCTCGTCGAGCAACAGAATGCTGGGCTTCGCCATCAGCGCCCGCATGATCTCGACCAGACGCCGCTGACCACCGCTCAACTCGCCCGCGTAGGTATCAGCATGCTTGGTGAGGTCGAACTGCTCCAGCAGTTCCCAAGCCTCCGCCAGCAGCTCATGCTGGCGGGCACGAGAGTGACGCCGGCCGAGCAGCGCACCGCCCAGTGAGTCACCCGGCTGCCCGGGCGCTGCAACCACCAGGTTCTCCAGCACGGTCAGCTGAGCAAACTCGCTGGTGTGCTGGAAGGTCCTGATAACACCGAGCTGCGCGATCCGGGAGGCGGGCCAGCCGGCAACGTCGACGCCGTCGACCAGGATCTGACCGCGGGTGGGCTTCAGCGCCCCAGCGATCAGCTTCAGGGCCGTTGACTTGCCGGCGCCGTTGGGGCCGATCAGGCCGGTTGCCTGACCGCGTGGCACGTCGAAGGTAACCCCGTCAACCGCCTGGACCCCACCGAACTCGCGGGCGACATCACGCACGGCGATCGCGAGGTCAGGGTCAGCCGCCGCGTCACGCACGACCCCGCGCGGGACGCGGCGGTGGTTGCGCACGAGCTCAGCGCTGAGCGGGTCACGTGCCGAGCCGGCCGCCGCAGATGTGCCGGCCTCCCGCGCGGCCGCGGCGGAGGCGGTGCTCATTGCGAGCTTGGACAGCCGGCGGCGACGCTCCGGGACAATCCCCTTCGGCCGCCACCACAGGAAAACCAGGATCAGCACACCGATCAACGCTGACTGGATCGCTGACTCCGTGTTGGTGTAGCTGAAGTTCGGCAGGTATTGCGGCACCTCCAGGAACACGCCAAGCACCAGGAAGGCGCCGAAGAACGCACCGAAGTTGTTGGCCAGACCGCCGACGATCACAGCCACGAAGTAGATGAACGTTTCCCCCGTGGTCCACGCCGCCGGTGACCAGGCACCGATGAACTCGACCAGCAGCCCACCGCTCAGGGCCGCGATCGCGCCGCCGATCACGTACAGCTTAAGGCTCTCAACGGAAACCTTCGTACCCAGTGACTCGACCGCCTCCGGGTTGTCGCGCATCGCCCGCAGCCGACGTCCCCACGGTGAGCCAGTGATCCTGTCCACGAACAGGTAGACCAGCAACGAGACGACCAGCACCAGGCCCGCGAAGAACCAGCTGTACGCGGTGGGGCTGAGGTTCAGCGCACTGGCGAACGGCTGCGGGATCGAGTAGAGCCCGGAGGCACCGTTGAACCACCCCTGCTGGGTCACCACCAGCGTTTCAGCAATGATCGAGACCACCAGCATCACGGTTGCCTGGAAGTCACGGCGCGCTGGGCGCAGGGCGAAGGCGCCGACGAGCAGCGCGAGTAAGCCGCCCGCCACGGTCGCGCCGACCAGCGGCAGCGGCCACGGCAGATGCAGCCCGAGAATGTAGGTCTCGTAGGTTCCGGACTGCGCCTGGGGCAGCGTCAGCACGGCGGTGATGTACGCGCCGATCGACTGGAAGAGGATGAACGCGAAGTTCATCACGCCACCCACGCCAAACTGCAGGTTGAGCGCCCAGCAGGCGATCGTGTTGACGCCCAGGTAGACCAGCAGCGTGGTTATGTAGGACTGCAATGCGATGCTCATCGCGTGACCTCCCCGCGGATCTGTACACGACCTGACCTGAGGCCCTCCGGACGCACGAGCAGCACGACCACGAGCAGCCCAAAGGCGACCACATCCTTGAGGTCCGGGCTGATCACTGCAGCCAGCTCGCTGGCCACGCCAATCACCAGAGCCCCGACCATCGCCCCGTATGGCTCGCCCACCGAGCCGAACACCGCTGCGGCGACGATCACCAGCAGGAAGCTGCCACCGGTGGTGGCTGAGAAGGTTCCGAGGTCCATGGCGAGCGCGACTCCGGCCAGGCCGCACAGCAGCCCTGACGCGAGCCACGCGAAGTTGGTCACGCGGTTGGTGGGGATGCCGCAGGTGCGCGCCAGGCTCGCGTCGTCCGAGGTCGCGCGCATCGCCTTGCCGATCCTCGTGTACTTGAAGAGAAGGTGCAAACCGGCCATGCACACCACCGCCAGCGCGATGATCACGAGTTCACGCGGGGTGAAGACCATCCCGAGGATGTGGACCGAAGCCTGCGGCAGCAGCGCGTATCCGTAGAAGCCGGTGCCCGAGAAGATCTGCAGCACGTTGTTGAAGACGATCGACACGGCGACCGTGACCATCACCATCGCGAACTGGCTCGTTCCGCGCTGCATGAACGGCAGGTAGATGAGCCGCGCGATCAGCACAGAGGAGAGCATGCCCGCCGCTCCCCCGGCCGCCAACGCCAGCCAGATTGATGCCCCGGCGTCGTTGTGCACAACGTAGGCGACAAACGCCGCGATCGTCATCACGTCACCGAAGGCGAGGTTGAACAGGTTCGTAACGCCAAACTGCAGGGTGAAACCGACCGCGCCCATCGAGAGGATGGACGCGGTCACGATTCCGAACCCGATGCTCAGGATGATCTGATGCATCGCTCTACAGACCTACGGCCTGAGCGCCGTGGCCGGCAGCACCTTGGAGACAACCCAGCCCTGCGCCGCCTTGCTGTAGTGATAGACCGCGTAGGGACGAGCCGAGGTGTTGTACTTGTTGAAGTTCATCGCGCCGGCGGCGCCGACGTAATCGATCTTCTTCCCGGCCCTGAGCGCGGCGACCCCTTCAGCGTAGGTGTTGACCACCTTGACGCCGTGACCGGCCGTGGTTACCGCGCGGATGTACTTCACATACGTCTGCGGCTTGGTGGAATGAGCCTCGTCCATCGCCAGCGCGAAACTGATCACCCCGTCGTAGGTTGCCGCGACGATCGTGTTGCCGAGCTGGAATGAGGTGCCACCGACCTTCTTGAGGTTTGTGACGTACTGCTGGTACGCGATGCCCTTGCCGGTCATGTCAGGGGCAACCGCGGTGATGTACTTTGCGACGTTTGCGGGGCCGACAGCCTGCGTGACAGCCGGCAGCCAGCCCGGCTGGGTGGCCGCCTGGGTCACCACGAACGGGAGCAGCTTGCCATTCTGCTGCTGAAGCTCGCTGAGGAAGGTCGCCGCGGTCTGCGGGTCCATCTCGCCGACCATCGCCTGCGGATGCGAGCCGATCAGCGACGCCACCTCCGTCTGGTAGGAGGTCTGGTCCGGAGCCATTGTCACGTTCGAAAGCAGCTTGCCACCCATCTGGCGGTACTTGTTGCGGAACGGCGTGACGGTGGTCTGCGCGGAGAGGTCGCTGGTGAAGACATCCGTGATCTTCATATATCTGCTGCTAGCGGTGTACCAGCCGATCGCCGGGCCCTGGGTGCTGTCGCTTGGCGTCAGCCGCCAGAAGTACGGCGAAGTCTGCTTGTCGTAGCGCGGATCACCAACGGTATTCATCTCTGGGATCTTCGCCTGCTCGATCAGCGGCAGCACGGACGGAATGTCGTTCCCGTCCGGGCCGACGACCATCACCAGGTTCGACGCCGATGTCAGCATGCGGCGGGTTACGGGCACGGCATCCGCTGGGTCGCCCTTGGTGTCGAAGATCCCGCAGTTGAGCTTGTCGCCCATGATCCCGCCGTTGGCGTTGATCACACGGGCGGCAGCACGGCAGGCGTCCTCGGCGTTGGTTCCAAAGAACGCGGTCTGTCCGGTGAACGCATGCAGCACCCCCGCGGTCAGCGTGGCGTGCCCACCGCGAGCCTCAAGGCGAGCGGCGCTGGCGGTCCCCTGCGAAGCAGCGGTCACCACAGCCGTGCCCAGTGCGACAACGGCGACCCCGGATGTCAGGGCTCTTGCGCGTAAACGAGACGCTCTCATTCCTGTTGTCCTCCTCCCTACTGCTCTGTCTCTCCTCCCCGTCACGGGGAGCCGAGACAACTTGTACTGAGATGCTTGGCACACGGGGTGTACGCATACGTTGCGAAATCGGAAGCTATGGCTTTTGCAGGCCTTTTAGCGGCATCGAATGGTGTCCCTCCGGCTCCAGAGCACGCGCGCCTGGAGCTCTGGTACGCCACCTCACCGATCCTCAGGAGACCTGCAGGCAAGCGCCCAAGGGGCGTGCTTGGTACCTCCCCTCAAGACATGGACAACGTCCCGAGCGAAATGCGAGAAACACCGAAGAGGACATCAATGCGGCACCCGAACTGTGGCCGCAGCAGGCCCAGACCGCCGTTCAGGCTTCCACCGGCAGCAGCGCTGAGCCGAGCAGCTGCGCGAGCTCCGCGTGCAGGCCGGCGGCGCGCGTCACCCGGAAGTCCGAGCCGAGCTTCAGGCAGCGCCGGCCCTCGCGGGCGGCGAGCTCCACCACGACCTCCGCGTCACCCGGATAGTTGCCGAGCAGCTCCCGCAGGTCATCGATCACATCGGGGAACAGCGCCCGCGCGTCCAGCTTGATGCGCAGCGCCGAGGGCGCCTCCGGCGTGAGCGGCTGGCGCTCCGCGCGCTCCAGCTCCTCCTCGGTTGGCGCAAAGCGCTCCACCGAGGAGACGACGACGCACGTGCGCGCCGCATCCTTGTGGTCGATCTTGCCCTTGACCAGCACGACCGCGTCCTGCTCCACCGCCTCGGCGCACTCCTGCAGGGTGTCGGAGAAGATCACCAGCTCCACCGAGCCGGAGAGATCCTCGAGCGTCGCGAACACCATCGGGTCGCCCTTCTTGGTGCGCAGGCGCTTGACCTGGCTGATCATCCCGCCGACGGTCACCCGCTCACCGTCCTTGCACTCCGCCACCGTCCCGAGTTGCACATCGGTTCTCTGGCGCATCGCCAGCGAGAGCTGCTTGAGCGGGTGCGCGGAGATGAAGAGTCCGATCGACTCCTTCTCCATCGCCAGCAGCTCAGTCTGCTCGAACTCTCCCCCGGGGATCGGCGCGTGGCTGGGCTTGGGGGCGGCGGCGCCCCCATCGGCGAGCCCGAAGCCGAGATCAAAGATCGAGGACTGGCCGATCAGCGCGTCCTGCTGCGCCTTCTGGCCGGCCGCCTGAGCCTGCTCCAGCACCGCGAGCATGCCCATCCGGGTGTGCCCTGTCGAGCCGAAGGCGCCGCACTTGATCAGCGCCTCGATCGCCTTCCTGTTGACGGCCCGGCTGTCAATCCGCTCGCAGAAGTCGAAGATGTCGGTGAACGGATCGGCCGGCGGCTGGTGGGCTGACTCGGAGTCACCGCGAGCCGCCTTGATCGCCTCCACCGCCGCGTGGCCGACACCCTTCACCGCATCCAGGCCGAAGCGGATGTTGCCGTCAACCACCACGAACTGGTGGTCTGAGAGGTTCACGTCCGGCGGCAGGATGCCGATCCCCATCTGCTCGGCCTGGGCGACGAAGAACGGCACCTTGTCCTTGGTGTCCATCACCGAGGAGATCAGCGCCGCCATGTACTCGGCCGGGTAGTTGGCCCGCAGCCAGGCGGTGCGGTAGGAGATCAGCGCGTAGCACGCGGCGTGGGACTTGTTGAACGAGTAGTCCGCCGACTTCTCATTGGTGGTCCAGAGGAAGTCAATGACGCTCTCACTGGTGCCGGAGGCGCGGCATCCCTCGATGAACTCCGGCTTGAGCTTGGCCATCGCCTCGCGGTTCTTCTTGCCGATCGCCTTGCGCAGGTCGTCGGCCTTGGCGCCGCTGAACCCGCCCAGCTCCTTGGCGATCCGCATCGCCTGCTCCTGGTAGAGGATCACGCCCTTGGTCGACTCGACGATCGGGCGCAGACGCTCATCCGGGTAGGTGATCGAATCAGGGTCCTGCTTGCCGCGCGCGTAGGTCGGGATCTGATCCATCGCGCCCGGCCGGTAGAGCGCGACCAGCGCCACGAGGTCGTCGAACTCCGTCGGACGCACGCGCTTGAGCGCCTCGCGCATCCCCTCGGATTCAAACTGGAAGACGCCCACCGACTCACCGCGCGCCAGCATCTCGTAGGTCCGCTCGTCATCGAGCGGGAGCGTCGTCATGTCGGGGCGCACCCCGGTGGAGCGCTCGATGATGTCCAGCGCGTCCTCGATCACGTCGAGGTTGCGCAGCCCCAGGAAGTCCATCTTCAGCAGCCCCATCGACTCAACGGGCTTCATCGAGAACTGCGTGACCGTGCGGTAGATCTTCTCGCCGTGCTCGTCTGTCTTGTTGGAGTCGGCCAGCTGCACGGGCACGAGGTCGGTCAGCGGCTGCGGCGCGATCACCACCGCGGCGGCGTGGATCGAGGCGTTGCGGACAATGCCCTCCAGGCCGCGCGCGACCTCCACGATGCGGTGGGAGTCGGCGTTGCCCTGGACCTCCAGGGCCAGCGGCTGACCGGGCGCCAGGCAGTCATCAAACTTCGGCGCCCGCCCCTGCTCGGGGTCGGGGATCAGCTTCGCGAGCTTGTCGCCGAGCGCGTACGGGTAGCCGAGCACGCGCGCGGCGTCACGGGTCGCGGCGCGCGGGAACATCTTGCCGAAGGTGATGATCTGCGCCACCGAGTCCTTGCCGTACTTGTCGGTCACGTACTGGATCACCTGCTCACGGCCACGCACCGAGAAGTCGATGTCGATGTCCGGCATCGAGACGCGCTCGGGGTTCAGGAAGCGCTCGAACAGCAGGTCGTAGCGCAGCGGGTCGAGGTCCGTGATGCGCAGCGCGTAGGCGACCAGCGAGCCGGCGGCCGAGCCACGGCCCGGGCCGACAGGGATGCCGTGGTCCCGCGCGTACCTGATGAAGTCCCAGACGATCAGGAAATACCCCGAGTAGCCCATGCGGTCGATCACGCCGAGCTCATAGTCGGCGCGCTCCAGCGCGGCGGCCGGAACCGGGTCACCGAAGCGCCACGCCAGCCCCTGCATCACGAGCTGGCGCAGGTACTCCTGCTCGAGGATGCCGCCGGGGCAGTCGAAGCGTGGGATCAGCTGCTTGCCGAGCTCAATCTCCACGTCGCAGCGCTCGGCGATCTCCAGCGTGCTGGCCAGGGCCTCCGGCCACTGCGCGAACTTCTCCGCCATCTCCTCGTTGGAGCGCAGGTAGAACTCGTTGGTCTCGAAGGTCATCTTCGGCGCCGCCAAGGTCGACTTGGTCTGCACGCACAGCAGCGCCGTGTGGTTGTCGTAGTCCTCGCGACGCAGATAGTGCACGTCACCGGTCCCGACCAGCGGCCGCCCGAGCTCACGCGCGATCCGGACGATCCCGGCGTTGGCCTTCTCCTGGGCGGCGATGCCGTTCTGCTGAACCTCGAAGTAGACGTTCTGCGCACCGTAGATCTGCACCAGCTCATCCGCGGTGGCGCGTGCGTCAGCGTCCCTGTCCTCGATCAGCGCCTGGCAGAAGCGCGAGGCCAGGCAGCCGGTGAGCGCGATCACGCCCTCCGCGTGACGTGACATCAGCTCCGCGTCGACCGTCGGCTTGCCGCGCTGCAGGCCCTCCAGAAAGCCCGCCGAGCAGAGCTTGACGAGGTTGCGGTAGCCGACCGGGTTCTCGGCGATCAGCGTCAGGTGGTGGCGGCGACCGCGCTTGCGATGGTCGTCCGTGACGTACACCTCGCAGCCCTGGATCGGCTTGATCCCATGCTTCTTGGCGGCCTGATAGAGCTCGACAGCGCCGTTCATCACCCCGTGATCGGTGAGCGCCAGCGCCGGCTGCCCAAAGGCCGCAGCCCGCTCCGCGAGCCTGTCGATCTTCGCCGCTCCATCGAGCAGCGAGTACTCGGAGTGGACGTGCAGGTGGGCGCAGCAATCGCTCATCGGGCGACTGAGAATAGGCCGCGCCGCGGACGTGTCGGCACCCTGTCCAGGCGCCCGGGGAGCTTTCCCGCGCAGCTAGCGGGAATCCGCGTCACCGGGCTGCGGCGTGCGCTCACGCAGCCGCTGAAAGGCCCGCTCCAGGCGCTCCGGCTCGAGCGGCCCGCGCGGATCGGCGTCCTGCTCGGGCTCCTGCGGCGGTGCGGCCGGCTGGGCGGCCGCCGGCTGCGCGTCCCGCCGTTGCTGCGCCGCGTCACGGCCACGCCGGCGTCCCCACCTCACCGGCTGTTGCGCACCTGCCAGGCCATCCGCGACTGCAGCGACCAGAGCTCGATGAAGCCCGGCGAGGCCTCCTGGGAGAAGAGCCCACCGGACTCTGAGAAGGTCGCCAGCTGCGCGTCGTAGACGGCGTAGGGGGACTCGCGGGTCACGACCCGGGCGCTGCCCTTGAACAGCTTCACGCCGACCCGCCCGGTGACGGTCGCGTTGGCGGCCTGCATGTACGCGTCGAGATCTCCGCGCAACGGCTCCCACCAGAGGCCCGCATACACCAGGTAGGCCCACTTCTGGTCGAGCGCCGACTTGAACTGGTTCTGATGGATCGTGCCGACCAGCCGCTCCAGCTCAGCGTGCGCAGGCAGCAGGATCGCTGCCGCCGGCACCTCGTAGATGTCGCGCACCTTCAGACCGACGATGCGATCCTCGATGTGGTCGACGATCCCGACGCCATGCCGGCAGCCGAGCGCCGCCACCCGCTCGAGCAGCTCCACCAACTCCAGCCGCTGCCCGTCGAGCGCCACCGGCACGCCGGCCTCAAAGTCGAGCTCGATCACCTGCGGCTCATCCGGCGCCAGCTCCGGGCGTGTGACCAGCTGAAAGACATCGTCCTGCGGCGCCACCGAGAGATCCTCGATCCAGCGCCCCTCGCTGGAGCGTCCCCAGAGGTTGTCGTCGATCGAGTAGGGCGCGGACTCCGCGCCCTGGGCCGGCAGCGTCTTGATCGGGATCCCGTGCTCACGCGCATACGCGAGCTCCTCATCACGCCCCATCTTCCAGCTGCGCACCGGGGCGATCACCTTCAGCTCCGGCGCGAGCGTGGCGATCGTCGACTCGATCCGCACCTGGTCGTTGCCCTTGCCGGTGCAGCCGTGGGCGATCGTGTCGCAGCCGTGCTCGCGGGCGTACTGCACCGCCAGCTTGGCGATCAGCGGGCGCCCCAGGGCGGTGAACAGCGGGTAGCCGAGGCCGTAGATGGCGTTGGCGCGGATCGCCGGCACCACGTAATCACGGGCGAACTCCTCACGCGCGTCGACCACGAACGCGTCGACCGCGCCGATCTGTCGCGCCTTGCCCTTGACCACCTCATAATCCTCGCCCGGCTGTCCGAGGTTGACGGTCAGCGCCACCACCTCGGCGTCGTACTCGTCCTGGATCCACTTGAGCATCACGCTCGTGTCGAGGCCGCCGCTGTACAGCAGCAGCACGCGGTGGACATCTGCGGGGTCTGCCAGGTACGTCGCGGTCCTGACGTGCGTGTTCTGGTTGCTCACGGGCGCAAGCCTACGACACCGCTCGCGCGCAGGCGGCGAAGTCAGCGCCGCGCTCCTCGAAGTCCGCGTAGGCGTTGTAGCTGGGCGCCGCCGGCGAGAGCAGCACGACCGCCCCCGATCCGGCCAGCGCGAGCGCCCGGGCGGTCGCCTCCCGCATGTCTGCCGCTGCCGACATGCGGTCCTCAGGGTGGCCGTGGGCGCGGGCGGCGGCGGCAAGCCGCGCACCGGTGTCCGGCAGCGTCACCAGGGCCGTCGGCTCAACCCGGGTGGCGATCACCTCACCCAGCCGCTCAAACTCCTGCAGGCGCTCCTGGCCGCCGGCGATCAGCACGACCGAGCGCCCGGCGAAGGCCTCGAGCGCGGCGATCGTGGAGTCCGGGGTGGTTGAGATGCTGTCGTCCACCCACTCCACACCCGCCTTGTCATGGACGGTCTGCAGGCGGTGGGGCAGCGGCCGCAGACCGGCGAGCGCCTCAGGCAGAGCCGGCTGCGGAAGCTGTGCGGCCTCGAGCGCCGCCAGCGCGATCGCGACGTTCTGGGCGTTGTGGCGGCCGCGGAGCGGGATCTGCTCGGGGGTGAGGATCACGTCGCTGCCGCGGCGCACGGCGCCGTTGGCGTCGAGGTGCCAGCCGGCGGGATCGTCGAACGGGATCGCGCCCGGCAGCGCCCCGGCGAGCGACTCAACCTCCGGATCCCCGAGCGGGTAGACGGCGGCGCGCACCTGCGGCAGCGTGAACAGCCGCAGCTTGTCGGCTCGGTAGCGGGCCTCGCTGCCGTGCCAGTCGGTGTGCTCGCGGAACAGGTTGGTGATCAGCGCAACCTCGGGTCCGACCAGCAGGTCTGACACCTGGTAGCTGGAGAGCTCGAGCACGACCCAGCGCTCGTGATCGTGCGCGAGGTCGAGCAGCTCTATCACCGGCCGGCCGATGTTGCCCGCCAGCTCGACCTCTGTGACCGTGCCGAGCAGCTGCGTGAGCACGGTCGCGGTCGTGCTCTTGCCCTTCGTGCCGGTCACCCCGATCACCCGCTCGCCGCCGCGCTCCGCCAGCCACAGACCGGTCGGCGTCGTGACCGGCAGGCCGCGCTCGAGCGCCTCCTGGATCAACTGCTTGTAGATCGAAACTCCGGGCGAGCGCACCAGCACGTCAGCCGCGGCGAGCGCGTCCCGCGCATCGTTAAGCGGTGTCTGATCGTCGATCACGGCGGCGATCCGCGCGCCCGGCAGGCGCCGCTGCAGCTCGGCTCTCAGGGCGCGCGTCTCGCGGCCCAGCCCCCACAGCACAATCGCCTGACCGTCAAGCTGCGAGAACCGCACGCACCGCTCCGATCAGCTCATCCGGCACCTCATGCTCGGCGCTCAGGGTCAGATGCCGCTCCAGGTCGGCGTCGGCGACAGGCCGATCGCCCAGCACCTCCGCAACCAGCCGGCGGACCACCGGGTGATCGCGCCAGCGCTGGTGCTCGTGCAGCAGCCTGATCGCCGCGCGGCACTCGTCGACCTCACCGACGCACTCAAACGGCTTGTCGGCGCCGGTCGCGGCCAGCAGCGCGAAGCCGTCGTACTGCTCAGGCTCGGCGAGCAGATCCCGGCCGAAGATCGCGACCATCCGCGCAGGCTCGAGGAACGGCGCCAGGATCAGGAAGACGAAGCGGCACTTGTCGCAGTCACAGCACCAGGAGCTGGTCCGGCGCGCCGGATCGATGTGGAAGATGCGGTTGCAGCTGGTGAAGACCGGGTGGTATCGGGGGTGGCGGGCGAAGGCGCGCGCGATCGACAGCTCGGAGGCGGGGCGCAGCAGCGAGAAGGCGCGCGGAGCGCCCGGAATCTCCCGCAGCGCGGCATTGAACAGGCGCTCGGCCCTGAGGCTCTTGGAGAACTGGTGGTTGACCTCCACCCCGTTAGATC
>JAJZDA010000075.1 GCA_021851525.1 Actinomycetes bacterium
CAGCTCGGAGGCGGGGCGCAGCAGCGAGAAGGCGCGCGGAGCGCCCGGAATCTCCCGCAGCGCGGCATTGAACAGGCGCTCGGCCCTGAGGCTCTTGGAGAACTGGTGGTTGACCTCCACCCCGTTCCACAGCAGGTTTCCCGACGAGGCCGAGCGCTCGTTGGCAAGCGCCACCGCATCATGGCCGTGCAGCGCGGCGGTGAGCAGCGCCAGGCAGCTGACGATCGCGGTCACGGGGACGTGACCGTTGAGCGCGCCGGCGGCGTTGGCGTCCAGCAGCCGCTGGTCGATCGTGCGCGACGCGACCAGCCGCTCGTAGCCGGAGACCGCCGCGGTCTCGCGGATCGGGCGCGCGTCGCCGACGGAGAAGAGCGTCGTCGGCAGGCCGGAGGCGCGCGCGATCTCAATCGCCACGGCCGAGTCCTTGCCACCGCCGACCGGCACCAGCAGGCGCTCCAGTGGCGGGGCGTCAGCTTCGGTGGGCGCGCCCGCGGGTGCCGGCGGGCGCGGATGCAGCGGCGCTGAGAGCGGCTCGCGCTCCACCAGGAACTCGGGGTGCGGCAGCCCGGGGAGCCGGTTCACAACGGCGAACTCCCCAAGGCCCTCGCCGTAGAGCGCCTCCAGCAGCGCGAGTGCCGCCGGCCCCGGGGTGGCGCGCTCAAACGCAACCCGCTGCGGGATCGCCGCCTTGTAGTAACTCACGCCCGCGACCCAGTGCAGCAGGTCCAGCAGGCCCTCGAAGCTTCGCTGCTGGAAGCGTCCGCGGTCTGCCGGCGGCGGCAGCGTGACGCGCTCCTCGAACTCGAGCTGATCCAGCCCGTAGCGCAGCCGCACGTTGCCCTCACCGTCGTGCTCGCGGCCGATCAGGCGAAAGCTCGTGAAGGTCGTGGGGTCGAAGCTGGCGATGCTCGGCTGCAGGGCTGGCGCGCGCATCAGCCAAGCGTAGACGTGAGCCGGGATCGCGGGCCCGCCCGGCCAGGGCGCGAGCGCCGTGCGATCATGCAGCGGTGAGCACGGACGTCGCGGTCATCGGCGCGGGGATCATCGGCTGCGCGACCGCCCTGCAGCTCGCGCGCGATGGCGCGAGCGTCACCGTCTATGACCGCAGCGGCATCGCCGCGGGAGCCTCCGGTCGCAACAACGGGTTGATCGAGCACCCCTACGACGCGGCCACGGAGTCGCTCTACGAGCACAGCGTGGAGCTGCTCGGAGAGGTGCTCGGCGAGGGCTTCCCGCGCGACCCGGTCGGCACGCTGCTGCTGGCGCAGGACGCGGCCCAGGCGCAGAGCATCGCCGCCGCCCACCGGCGCTTCCCCAGCCTCGAGCCGCGGTTGCTCGATCCGGCAGCGACCCGCGCCGCGGAGCCGCT
Organism: Actinomycetes bacterium; assembly: GCA_021851525.1. Lineage (GTDB taxonomy): Bacteria > Actinomycetota > Thermoleophilia > Solirubrobacterales > Solirubrobacteraceae > Palsa-465. The sequence continues at coordinate 1,370 of JAJZDA010000075.1, forward strand.
GCTGGCCGAGGGCTTCTGGGGCTGCATGCTGCGCACCGGCTACCCGGTGATGCCGCGCGAGGCGACCGAGGCGTTTGCGCAGCGCGCCCGTGAGGCCGGGGTGCGCTTCCTGCTGGGCGCGCCCGTTGAGCTGGTGCGCGAGCGCGGCCAGGTGGTCGCGGTCCGCGCCGGCGAGGCGCAGCAGCGGGCCGGGGACGTGCTGGCGGCAACCGGCGCCGAACTGGGGACGCTGCTCGGGGATCTGGTGCCCGACGGGGTGGTGCGGGCGCTGTGGGGCGTGATCGTCTCGGTGACCCTGCCCGAGCGTCCCCGGCACCCGCTGATCGAGGGCGCGCTGGCGTCAGCTCACGGGTCGGGCGATGTCGAGGTCGAGGCGCCCTTCACGCTGCTTGACAGCCCCAGCTGGCTGGCGGTCGGCTCGACGATGCTCGAGGGGCAGCGGCCCGACCCCGAGCTCTGGTCCGCGCGCCTGCTGGCGCGCGGTGCGCGGTTCGTACCGTCGATCGCGCGCGCCCAGGTTCGTGACGTGCTGGTCTGCGCGCGCCCGCGCTCCTTTGACAACCGGCCGCTGCTCGGGCGCGTGCCCGGTCAGCAACGGCTCTGGCTGGCCGGCGGCCATGGCGGACGCGGCATGTCGACCGGTCCCGCCTCGGCGCTGCTGATCGCGCGGGCGATCCTCAGCGGCGACGACGAAAGCATCCCGCCGGCGCTCAGCGCGCGGCGGCTGTCGGACCGCTGACGCCGGCCGCGCCCTCCAGCAGCGCCCCCGCCGGGTCGTTGGCTGGCGGCATCGCGCTCAGCTGCCCTGCGGCGGCTCCGCCATGAAGGGCCGCACCTCGAGCGGCTGACGGCAGGCCACGGCGGCCTCCCGCGCCCAGTCGAGCGCCGCATCCAGGTCCGGGACCTCGATCACCCAGAAGCCGCCGAGGTACTCCTTGGTCTCCACGTAGGGTCCGTCGCGCAGCTCGACCCTGCCGCTGCGCGCGTCGACCGTGGTGGTGGCGGACTGGTCGTGCAGCCCGCCGGCGAAGACGAAGATCCCGGCGTCCATCGCCCGCTGGTTGACCTCCCCAACCGCGGTGATGATCTCCGCCATCTCCTGCGCCGGTCGCGTACGGGTGTCCGGCTGGTCGTAGACCGCGATCAGATACTGCGCCATGTCTGCCTCCTGGTTGGTTGGCGGCGCTCTGCGGGAGCGCCCTGGTATTGACCACGAACACGCCCCCCCCAAATCCGACATTCGGCTTACGCGTCGAACCGTGCCGCGGCCGCGGTTGTCGTACCGGCGGTGCGGCCCGGGGCCCGCTGATATGTCCAGTACAGGTTCGTGTGCGCGATCACCTGCTCCGGCGGCGGCGCACCCCAGGCGCTCTGATCCTCGGTGGTGTGCGCGTCGCTGACCAGGATCGTGTCGTAGCCGCGGACCAGCGCGCCGTGCAGGGTCGAGCGGATGCAGGCGTCGGTCGCCGCGCCGGTCACCAGCAGGCGCCCGACCCCGAGGCGCACCAGCACCTGCTCGAGCGTCGTCTCCTCAAACGCGTCGCCGTAGCGCTTGCGGACCAGCGGCTCCTCCGGGACGGGAGTGAGCTCCGTGACGATCTGCCAGTCGGGCGTGCCCTCGAGCAGCTGCTCATCGTCGCTGTGCGTCACCCAGATCACCGGGACCTGCTGTTCACGCGCCCGCCCCACCAGCGCGCCGATGTTCGCCACCACGCTGTCGCGTGCGTGCGCCTGGGAGACCACGCCGTTCTGCACGTCGATCACCAGCAGCGCCGTGTTTGGCCTGTTCGCAAGTGTCGTCATCCGGCCAGCCTAGTGGTCTGCGTGAGTTCGGGGGCCGGTCAAGCGCGAGCGCGTGTGCCGGTCACTGCCCCAACCGGTCGGCGCCGCGCTCAGCGGGGGGCGCATCGGCTGAGGGGGTGGCGGCCCGGGTCGCTGTCGCGGGCGTCGGCGCCGGCGCCGGCGCCTCAGGCAGCGCCGGTTGGGCCGCCTGCGGTGAGGGTTGGGGCGACTGCGCTGGCTGCTGCGGCTGGGGCTGCTGGGCCGGCTGTGGCTGCTGGGCCGGCTGTGGCTGCTGGGTAGGCTGTGGCGGCTGCCAGCCGGGACGCAGCCGCGTCTGCACCTCAACCCAGAGCGCCTCATAGGCCACGGCGGCGGCGCTGGTGGGAGCGAACACGTTCACCGGGTTGCGCTCCTCGCCCATGCGCTCCACCTCATCGGCCGCGGGGATCGCCGCGCCCAGCACGTTCAGCTGCGCGATCCCGCGCAGGCGCTCCATCACCTGCAGGTGCAGCGGGCGCAGCACCTCGGCCATCGAGAAAAACGCGTAGATCGCCGTGCCACCGCGACGCCCCACCTTGCCCCTGCGCGAGAGCTCGTCCAGCTGCTCATAGGCGCGCGAGGAGAGCGTCGCCGGGATCACCGGCACGAGCAGCGCATCGGCCGCCTCAAAGACGCTCTCGGAGACCAGCGAGATCGAGGGCGGGCAGTCGAGGAAGATGTAGTCGTAATCCGCCAGCAACGGCTCCAGCACCTTGCGCAGCCGCGCCGCGGGCTTCTTGAACTGGTCCAGGGCGAGGTCCAGGTGCCTGTAGGAGAAGTCCGCGGGCAGCAGGTCGAGGCGCTCGTGATCAGTGGCCTTGATGTGGTCGGCGGCGCGGCTGCGCTTCTTCAGCAGGCCACGGCCGCCGCCCTTGACCTTGGGGCGGATCCGGAACAGATAGGTGCTGGCCGCCTGGGGATCGAGGTCCCAGAGCAGCGTGTCGTGGCCGTCACGGGCCGCCAGGTAGGCGAGGTTGACCGCCACCGAGGTCTTGCCGACCCCGCCCTTGATGTTGTAGGTCGCCAGGACCCTGGTGTCACGCTTGGCTTTGGGCATCGGTCAGGCACCGTAGCGCTTGAAGGTGTCGCGCACGAGCGCCCGCTGCTGCGCGGACGCGAACTGACTGAAGCTGGCGGCGAACTGCTCCCGCGCAAGCTGCGCGTCCTCCTCAAGCCGTTCCACCAGCGCGCCCATCGCCAGCAGCGCGGCGCTGCCACCCGACTGGGCCAGCACGTGATCCCCCAGCCGCCGCAGGGTGAGCACCTGCGTCTCCCGGTCCTGGTGGCGCCCCAGCACGTCCTGCAGGCCCTTGAGCGCCTTGACCATCGGACGCACCACAGCCGGATCGAACAGCTGGGAGCCGAACAGCTCCAGCAGGTAGCGCAGCTCCTTGCCGCGCTTGCGCAGCTCGTGGTACTCCTCCGGAGCGGACTGCGCGCTGATCGCGTCGCCCATCCGCACCATCCGGCGGTGCACGTTCCAGATCCGCGCCGCCACCAGCTCACCGATCGGGCGCTGCGCGTCGGGCCTGTCACCCAGCGCCGTGTGCCCCAGCACCGTCAGCATGTAGTTCCAGTCGGCGCGCAGGCGCCGCGCGCGCACGCCCACCAGGTCACGCTCCATCTGCATCCGCGCCTCCGCGTGCCAGCTGCGCAGCACCGCCAGCAGCGGGTCCAGGTCCGCGCGCACAGCCGCCGGGGCGAGCGCGCGCAGCTGCTCAAACTCCAGCAGGTAGACGTCGAGGTCACGCGTCGGTCCGGTGACCTCCTGCAACCAGCGGAACTCGGCCCGCAGACGCGCGAGCTCATCCGGCGGGAAGACGCCCCGCAGCTCACGCAACACCGACCGCGTGCGGCGCACCGCCACGCGGTAATCGTGCAGGAACTCCGTGTCGGTGTCCGCGAGCGTGCCCGGGAGGTTCTGGTCCATGATCTCCAGCAGGCGCCGCAGCACGCGCGCCACGGCATCCTGCGCGGGCTCATCCGGGGCCAGCTCAACCTCAACCCTGGCGCTGGCCGGGTTGGGATCCCCGCCGGCGGCGGCGACCGCCTCGTCGACCAGCGGGACGCTGGTGGGGCGAAAGCCCCCGCGCGTGACCAGCAGCTCGTGGATCCGCGCGAACTCCCGCCGGTAGCCGCGCAGGCCGTTCAGGCGCAGGCGCGCCGGAAGCCCGGCCGGCTGCTCGAGCACCAGCCGGCAGACGGTCTTCTCGCGCTCATCCAGCACGTCGATCGGCTGCACGCTCAGATCGAGCGCCGCGATCGGCAGCAGCGCGCGCACGCCGGCGATCTCCTCGACCTCGGTGCCGGACGCCAACATCGAGCCGTCACGTGAGGAGAGCGTGCGCGTCTGCCCCTCCTCGCTGAGCACCAGCCCGGCCTCACGCAGCAGACCGTCGAAGGTGTCCAGGTAGGTGCGCCTGGCGCTCACCACAGCGCCCGGGAGCACCCGGAACCATCCCTGCAGCGCGCGCTGCGCATCCTCCAGCGGCCGATCCGTCGCGATCAGCTCGCCGCCGCTCATGGGACCAGGCGCCTCAGCCGTTCGACCGCCTCGTCGATCTGCGCCTCGGTCACGATCAGCGGCGGCTCCAGGCGCAGGCTCGTCGGACCGGTGGCGTTGATCACCAGCCGCTGCTCATGCAGCGCGCGACGGGCCAGCTCCACTGCGGAAACGCCGGCGGCGCACTCCGCCCCGACCAGCAGCCCACGACCGCGCACCGCGGTGACGAACGGCAGCTCAGACAGGGCGTGCATGAACCGCTCACCAAGCGCCGCCACACGCTCGAGCAGCTGCGGGTCTGAGCAGATTGAGAGCGCCTCCAGCGCCGCCGCGCAGACCAGCGGGCCGCCCGCGAAGGTCGATCCGTGATCCCCGGCGCGGAACACGTCGGCGAGCCTCGGGCCGGTCACCAGCGCTCCGATCGGCAGCCCGCCGCCAAGCGCCTTGGCGGTGGTCAGCGCGTCTGGAACCACCCCCGTCTGCTCGTAGGCCCAGAGCGTTCCCGTGCGCCCCATGCCGGTCTGGACCTCATCGAAGATCAGCGCCGCCCCGTGGCGGTCGCACAGCTCACGCGCGCTGCTCAGGAGCTCCTCGGAGAGCGGCAGCACGCCCCCCTCCCCCTGGATCGGCTCGAGCAGCACCGCCGCGGTCTGCGGTCCGACCGCCTGCGCCAGCGCGTCAGGCTGCTTTGGGACCGCCACAAACCCCGGAACCAGCGGCGCGAACGGCGCCTGCTTGGCCTCCTGCGGGGTCGCCGAGAGCGCCCCGAACGTGCGCCCATGGAAGGCGTCGTGCAGCACCACCACCTCACCGCCGGGCTTGGCGCGACGGGCGAGCTTGAGCGCCGCCTCGTTGGCCTCCGCCCCGGAGTTGACGAAGAAGACCTTGCCGCGCAGCGAGCTCTCCGAGAGCGCCTTGGCCAGGCGCATCGCGGGCTCCGTGTAATAGAGGTTGGAGGTGTGGGTGAGCCGGCCGACCTGCTCGCGCACCGCCGCGACCACGCGCGGGTGGCAGTGACCGACGTTCAGCACAGAGATCCCGGCCAGGAAGTCGAGGTACTCATTGCCCTCCGAGTCCCACAGCAGCACGCCCTCCCCGCGCACGAACTCCACCGCGTTGCGCACGTAGGTCGGCACCACATATGCGCGCTCCAGCTCACGCAGCTGCTCGAGGCTCACAACCCCTCCCCCACCGGGCTGATCATCGTTCCCTGACCGTCGTCGGTGAACAGCTCCAGCAGCAGCGAGTGCGGCACGCGCCCGTCGACGATCACCGCGGTGCCGACACCGCCCTCAACGGCCTCCAGGCAGGCCTGCAGCTTCGGGCGCATCCCGCCGCTGACGCCGTCAAGCGCAGCCCGCAGCTCCGCTGTGGACGCCTCCGCGACCAGTGAGCCCGGGTCGGCCGGATCCCGCAGCCAGCCGGCGACGTCGGTCAGGAACATCACCTTGTAGGCGCCGAGCGCCGCCGCCACCGCGGCCGCCGCATCGTCCGCGTTGACGTTGTAGGAGTTGCCCTGCTCATCCGCCCCGACGCTCGCAATCACCGGGATGTAGTCCGCGGCGACATGGTTGAGGACCCCGGTGTTGACGTGATCGATGCGCCCGACGAAACCGATGTCCTGCCCGCTGGGCGCCGCCAGGCGGCTGCAGCGAAAGAGCATGCCGTCATCTCCGCTGAGACCGACCGCCGGCTGGCCGTGGCGGCCCAGGAGCAGCACGATGTCCTTGTTGACCTTGCCCACCAGCACCATCTTCGCCAGCTCCACGGTGGCCGCGTCTGAGACCCGCAGGCCGTCGACGAACTCCACAGGCAGATCGAGCCGCCGCATGTAGGAGGTGATCTCGGGCCCGCCGCCGTGCACTATCACCGGGTTGATGCCCACGTACTTCAGCAGCGCCACGTCGCGGGCGAACTCCTGCTTGAGCTGCGGCTCGGTCATCGCCGCGCCACCGTACTTGATGACCACGGTCTTGCCGTGAAACTCACGGATGTAGGGCAGCGCCTCCAGCAGCGTGACGACGTCGCGCTGGGTCCTGACGCCGGCTGCCGGGTCGCCGCTCATGTCGTGTAGTCCGCGTTGATCGTGATGTACTCGTGGCCGAGATCAGAGAAGTACCGCTCCGTCTCGGCGCCCTCCCCCGGAAGCGTTATCTCGTACTCGATCTCCGGCCCCATCACCGCCTGTGCCAGAGCCTGCGCGTCGTGCTCCACGTAGGCACCGTGGGCACAGACCTCGATCCCCTCGATCACGATCCCGACGTCCAGCGGCGCGGTGCCCGGCAGCGCCGCGCCGACAGCCTGGATCACGCGGCCCCAGTTGGCGTCGCCGCCATAGAGCGCGGTCTTCACCAGCGGTGAGTCCGCCACGGCGTGCGCGACCCGCTCGACGCCGCGCTGGTCGCCGCCGCGCACGATCACCCGGCCCACGCGGCGCGCGCCCTCGCCGTCGCGCGCAACCAGCAGCGCGACCTGGCGCAGGGCCGCGTCCAGCGCCTCCCCGAACAGCCGCTCGTCGGCGCTCTCCGGCTCGATCCCCACCCCCGAGGCACCCGACGCCTGCATCACGATCGTGTCAGAGGTGGAGAGCTGCCCGTCGACGCTGATGCGGTCGAACGAGCGCTTGGTGCAGACCGCCAGCAGCAGGTCCACCTCGGCCGCATCGATCCGGGCGTCGGTCTGCACGAACACCAGCAGCGTCGCGAAGTTCGGGGAGATCATCCCCGCGCCCTTGGCCTGCACGCTGAGCCGCACGCTGCCGCCGGAGAGCTCGACCTGGAGCGCCACCTGCTTGGGAAAGGCGTCGGTGGTGCGGATCGCCGCCGCGAAGTCCTCGGCGCCGTCATCACGCAACCTGCGGGCGGCGCTGGAGATCGCGGTGGTGATCGCGTCGATCGGCAACGGCACGCCGATCACGCCGGTCGAGGCGACGGCGATCCGCTCAACCGGGATGCCGGCCGCCTCGCCGGCGGCCGCCCGCATGGCGGCCGCGTCGAGCATCCCGCGCTCACCGGTGGCGGCGTTGGCGTTGCCGGAGTTGACGACCACCGCCCGCAACGCGCCGAGCTGCGACTGCTGGCGCGTGAGCAGCACCGGCGCGGACTGCGCGCCGGAGCGGCTGAAGCGCGCGGCGCTCGTGACCTGCGGCTCGTCGCAGACCAGCAGCGCGACGTCACGCTCGCCTGACTGCTTGACCCCGGCGGCGACCCCCGCGGCCCGGAAGCCGCCCGGCAGCCGGCCATCGGAGAGCTCTGTGCAGCCGTCCGGCAGCTGCACCCAGCGGGAGTTGAAGAAGCTCATGCGATCCCCTCGCTCTCCGGCAGCCCGAACATCAGGTTGAGGTTCTGCAGCGCCTGCGAGGCGGTGCCCTTCCAGAGGTTGTCAATCGCGGCGAACACGATCACGCGCCCGGTGCGCTCGTCGCGATGCAGCGAGATCCGGCAGATGTTGGTCTCCCGCACGGCCCTGACCCCGGCGGGCTCGGTCGCCAGCTCGATGAACGGCTCGCCGGCGTAGGCGTCGCGGTAGAGCGCCTCGATCTCCGCGGTGGTGCGCTGCGGGTCGCTGAGCGTGACATAGCAGGAGACGAGCTCACCCTGGTCCAGCGGCAGCAGGTGCGGCGTGAACGTGATCCGCAGCGGGTTGCCGCGCGCGGCCAGCTCCTGCTCGATCTCCGGGGTGTGGCGGTGACGCGGCACACCATAGGCGTTGACGTTCTCATCGACGCTCACAAAGTGCGTCTTGTCGCTCGCGCCGCGCCCGGCGCCCGAGACCCCGGACTTGGCGTCGACAACCACGTCGGCCAGCAGAGTGGCGCTGGCCAGCGGTGCCAGCGCCAGGATCGTCGCGGTTGGGTAGCAGCCCGGGTTGGCCACCAGCTCGCAGCCCGCCAGCTGCGCGCGGTAGAGCTCGGGCAGTCCGTAGACCGCCTGCTCGATCAGCCCCGGCTCGGGATGCGCCCTGTACCACTCCTCGTAGGTGGCGAGGTCGCGCAGGCGGAAGTCGGCGCTCAGGTCAACGACCCTGACGCCACGCTCGCGCAGCTGCGCCACCAGCGGTGCCGCGGCGCCGTGCGGGTAGGCGACCACCGCGGCCTCCAGCCCGTCCGCGTGGCGCTCCAGGTCGAGCTCCTCGAGCGTCAGCGGCACGCGATGGTGCGGGTAGACATCGTCCAGGCGCCGGCCGACGTCGCTGCGTGAGGTGACGGTGCGCAGCTCAAAGCCGGGATGGCGCCAGAGCAGGCGCGCGGCCAGCGAGCCGGCGTAGCCGGCGGCGCCGAAGACCGCTATCGAGTGCCGTTCAGCCACCGCCGCGCACCCTGCCGTCGAGCTGCTGCTGCACGGCGTTGATGATCCGCTGACGCTGCGCCATCACCTCGGCGTCGGTCAGCGTGCGGTCGGCGGCGCGGTAGTCGAGCCGCACCGCCAGGGACTTGTGCCCCTCGCCCAGGCGGGCGCTGTCGCGGTACACGTCAAACACCTCGGCCCCCGCCAGCAGCGGTCTTCCCGCGGCCCTGACGACCTCCACCAGCTCGCCGGCGGTGACCTGCTCGGCCACCACCACGGCCAGGTCCTCGTGGACCTCCGGGAAGCTGCCGACATCCTGGAAGCTCGGCACACCCGGCAGCGGCAGCGCGCTCAGCTCCAGCTCGAAACCGGCGACAGTGTCCTCGAAATCCCAGTTTGCGGCGACGTTCGGGTGGATCTCGCCGATCCAGCCGACAGGCTCGCCGCCGACCAGCACCTGCGCCGAACGACCGGGATGCAGGAAGCCGCCGAGGCGCTCACCCACCTGCCAGTCGATCCCGAGCGTGCTCAGCAGCGCGGCCAGCACGCCCTTGGCGGCGAAGAAGTCGGCGTGGCGCGGCTGCTGCTCGCGCCAGGTGGCGTTGCGCAGCGGCCCGGCGAGGATCGCGGCGATGTGGTGCGGCTCACGCGCAAGCCGTTCGGGCGCGAGCTGCGCAGGCTGATCGTGGTGGTAGACGCGGCCCGACTCAAACAGCGCGATCCGCGTCGCCCCGCGCGCCCGGTTGCGCTGCGCGACGTCGAGCAGCGACCCGAGCAGCACCGCGCGCAGCTGCGAATGCTCCGAGGACATCGGGTTGGCGAGCGTCAGCGCCGGAGCCGGATCGCTGAGGCGCAGCCGCTGGGCCAGCTCCGGGCTGGTGAAGCTCCAGCCGATGATCTCGTGCAGCCCCTGTGCGGCTAGCGCGTCGGCGGCCCTGCGGCGCTGGCGCTGGCGCGCCGTCAGCCCGCGCTCGGTGTTGGCGCTGGCGGGCAGCGTCGCCGGGAGGTTGTCGACGCCGTCGAGCCTCGCCACCTCCTCGATCAGATCGGCTTCGCGGGTGATGTCGGAGCGGCGGAAGTCAGGCACGGTGACGTCCAGGCCGTCGGCCGCGTCGACGGTCAGAAAGCCGATCGCCTGCAGGTGGCGGCGTGTGCGCTCACGGGGGATCTCCATGCCCAGGAGCCCGGCGATGCGGGCGTCACGCAGACGGATCGTCGCCGGCTGCGGACCGGGGCCGCCCAGGTCGACTGTCCCGGGCCGCACGGTGGCGCCGCAGAGATCGATCAGCAGCCGCGTGGCGAGCGCCTGTGCCCACAGCGCCTGCTCGGGCTGCAGGCCCTTCTCAAAACGCCCTGAGGCCTCGCTGCGCAGCGCCAGCCTGAGGCTGGTGCGCTGGATGTTGGGCCCGTTCCAGGTGGCCACCTCGCTGAGCAGCGTGGTCGTCGCGTCGCTCACCTCGGAGCGCGCTCCGCCCATCACCCCGGCGATCGACGTCGGACCGTCGGCGTCCTCAATCACCAGCATCTGCTCATCGAGCGTGCGGGTCTGCTCGTCAAGCGTCTGGACCTGCTCCTGCGCGCGGGCGCGGCGCACGGTCAGCCGCCGTCCGGCCACGCGGTCCAGGTCGAAGGCGTGCATCGGCTGGCCGCTCAGCAGCATCACGTAGTTGGTGACATCCACGACGTTTGAGATCGGGCGCTGGCCGGCGGCCATCAGCCGCGCCTTCATCCACAGCGGGCTCTCGCCGACCGTGACGTTGTCGAAGATCCGCGCGGTGAAACGAGGGCAGAGATGAGGCTCGGCCTCGATCGCGACCTGCACGCCGTCGAGCTCACCGAAGCTGCCCGGGTCCTGCTCCCAGGGAGCGGGCTTCAGCGGTGCCCCGGTGGCCGCCGCCACCTCACGCGCCACCCCGTAGATCCCCAGGCAATCCGGGCGGTTGGGGGTGATCTCGAGCACCAGCACGTCGGTCGCGACGTTGAGCACGTCAAGCAGCGGCGTGCCGGGCGCGTGGTCAACGTCCAGCACCATGATCCCGTTGTGCTCCTCTGAGACCTGCAGCTCACGCTCGGAGAGGATCATCCCCTCGGACTCGATTCCGCGCAGCTTCGCCCTGCCCAGCCGGGTGCCGTCGGGCATCACGGCTCCTGGCCTGGCAACCGCGACGGTCAGCCCGGCGGCGACGTTCGGGGCGCCGCAGACGATCTGCGCGGGAGCGGAGCCCCCGACATCCACCATGCAGACGCTCAGCCGGTCAGCATCGGGGTGCTTCTGCCGTGTGAGCACGTGACCGATCACGAAGTTCTCGCCGCCGCGCACGCCGTGGTGCTCGATGCGCTCCACCTCGGTGCCGGTCTGCGCAAGCCGCTGCGCCAGCGTGTGGGCGTCCATGTGCGGCTCCACGTAGTCGTGCAGCCATTCCAACGGGACTCTCATGCGAACTGCTCCAGAAAGCGGATGTCGTTGTCGTAGAGCAGGCGCAGGTCGGTCACGCCGTACTTCAGCATCGCGATGCGCTCGATCCCCATCCCGAAGGCGAAGCCCTGCACCAGCTCAGGGTCGTAGCCGCTGTCCTTGACGAAGTGCAGGACGTTTGGGTCGACCATCCCGGATCCGAGGATCTCCAGCCAGCCGGTCCCCTTGCAGATCGAGCAACGCTCGCCGGCGGCGGTCACGCCGCCGGAGCAGTTGAAGCAGGAGACGTCGACCTCGACGCTCGGCTCGGTGAACGGGAAGAAGTGCGGACGCAGGCGGATGTTGCGCTCCGGACCGAAGATCGCGCGCGCGAACGTCTGCAGCGTGCCCTTGAGGTCGGCGAGCGTGATGTTCTCGTCGATCGCCAGCCCCTCCACCTGGTGGAACTGGGGCGTGTGCGTGACGTCGCTGTCACGGCGGTACACGCGCCCCGGCACGATGATGTAGATCGGTGGGCGCTGCTGCTCCATCGAGCGCACCTGCATCGGGCTGGTGTGGGTGCGCAGCAGCACCTCATCGGAGAGGTAGAAGGTGTCGGTCCAGGCGCGGGCGGGGTGCGTGGCCTCGTGGTTGAGCGCGTCGAAGTTGTAGTAGACGCTCTCCACCTCAGGCCCCTCGGCGACGCGGTACCCGAGCCCCAGGAAGATGTCCTCGATCTCACGCCAGGTCTGGGTGATCAGGTGCAGGCGCCCGACCGCCGGCAGCGGGTCCGCGGGCAGCGTGACATCGACGCGATCCTGCTCCAGACGCGCCTCCAGCTCCTCAATGGCCAGCCGGCCGGCGCGCTGATCGATCAGCGCCTCCAGCGCCTTGCGCGCCTCGTTGGCGGCCTTGCCCACGGCGCCGCGCTCCGCCGGCGGCAGTTCGGCGACGCCGCGCAGCAGGTTGGGCAGCTCGGCCCTGCGCCCCAGGTACTGGACGCGCACCTCCTCGAGCTCGGCGCTGTTGGCGGCGGCGTTGGCGGCGGCCGCGCCGGCCGCCTGCAGTTCGGTGATCTTTTCGCTGAGACTCATGCGGGCGTGATCCTACGAGTTGAGGGGCTGACGGCGCCGGCCGGGGCCCGCGCGGAACTCATACAGTGCGACGGTGGCCGCCATCGCGGCATTCAGGGATTCGGTCACGATCGGGATCCGGGCGACGTGATCCACCTGCGCCAGCAGCTCCTGCGGGAGGCCGTCGCGCTCCGCTCCGACCAGCAGCGTGACCTGCGCCTCGGGCGGGATCGCCTGCGCGACCTCCGCGAGCGTCGCGGACGCGCGCGCGTCGAGCGCGACGGTCGTGGTGGTGGTGGCGGTCAGCCATGTCGGCTCCGCACGCAGCACGGGCACCGTGAAGATCGCGCCCATGCTCGCGCGCACCGCCTTGGGGCTGAACGGGTCTGCGCTGCCTGGCCCGAGCATCACGTGCAGGGCGCCGAAGGCGGCGGCACCGCGCAGCGTCGTGCCGACGTTGCCGGGGTCTCCCACCCCATGCAGGTAGACGCACAGCGCGCCGGGCGCGGGCGCCTCCGGCACCGCCCAGCGCTCCCGGTAGATCGCGAGCGTCCGCGTCCCGGAGGCCAGCTCCGTGACCGCCTCCAGCAGTGCCGGCTCAACCTCGGTGCCGGGCAGCCCGCTGCCGGTCGCGGCAAAGCGCTCCACCGGCTCCCAGCCGGCGGCGTCCGCGGCGGCCAGCAGGTCCTCCCCCTCTGCCACGAACATTCCCAGGCGCTCACGCTCGCGGCGGCGCTGGCGCAGCTTGCGGACGGTCTTCAGCTTGTCGTTGTGCGGGCTTGTGATCGGCATCAGGTCTCTGGAACGAAAAAAGGCGCCGTCCTCTCGGAGCGGCGCCCTTTGGCGGTGCTGGTTACGGCTGCTGTTCAGCCGACGGCCAGCGCCTCACGGGCGCGGTCGGCAAAACGTCGGAAGGTGTCCGCGTCGCGCACGGCCATGTCGGCCAGCACCTTGCGGTCAAGCTCGACGCCGGCCAGCTGCAGGCCGTGCATGAACTGTGAGTAGGAGAGCCCGTTGAGGCGGGCCGCCGCGTTGATCCGCTGGATCCACAGCGCGCGGAAGTCACGCTTGCGGTTGCGGCGGTCGCGGTAGCGGTACTGGTCGGCCTTGAGGACCGCTTCCTTGGCCTTGCGATAGCGGCGTGAGGCGTCACCACGGAAGCCCTTCGCCATCTCCAGGGTTTCACGGCGCTTCTTGCGCGCGTGCACGGAACGCTTGACGCGGCTCATGACTTCTTGGCTCCCAGCAGGGTCTTGACCCGCGGCGCGTCATGGTCGGAGAGGATCACCGCGTTGGACAGCTCGCGCTTGTACTTCGGTGACTTCTTCTCAAGGATGTGGCTGGAGAAGGCGTGACGTGCGCGCACCTTGCCGGTGGCGGTCAGCTTGAAGCGCTTCTTCGCGCCGGAATGGGTCTTCATCTTCGGCATAAGTTCGTGCTAGTAAAGCAGATCTCCGGTGATTTGCCGGCTGCCACCAAGCGAGCCCGCAGCGGGGTACCCGGAGCGGGCTCGCAGCCGGCGGCGTCAGGCGGCCTGCGCCTCCGCATGAAGCGAGGCGTCAACCAGCTGCTGGACCCATTCGCCGGTGATCTGGCGGGTGGTCGCGTTGATCCGGTTCCAGGTATTGATGGCGGCGATCCCGAGCACCAGCGCCGCCAGTTGCTGCTCGTCAAACTGCTCAGCCGCCTGCGTCCAGATCTCGTCGCTGACGGAGTCCGGGCGGTCGGCGATCCTGGTTGCCGCCTCGGTCAGCGCCAGCGCGGCTCGCTCCGCCTCACTGAAGTACGGCGCCTCACGCCAGGCGGCGAGCGTGAAGATCCGCGTGTCCGGCTCGCCCAGCGCCCGCAGCTCACGCGCGTGGATGTCGACGCACGCGCTGCAGCCGTTGATCTGGCTGGCGCGCAGCGCCACCATCGCGGTGACGCTCCTGGGCAGGTTGGTGGCTTGGATCGCGGCGCTGAACTGGCGCAGCGCATCGAGCGCTCCGGGAACGGTCATGGCGGGGTGAGGGATGCGTGACTCCATGGTCTGATGCTCCTTGTGGCTGGTTTGCGGGGAGAGCGGTTCGCTGCGGCCCTGTCCAGATGACTCCGCGCGTCCCCGAGGTGTGACAGAGCGCTCCCCTGTCACACGGTCGACGCCGATGGTGTCTACTTGGTGATGGCATCGCCCGTGAGCGCAGATCAGCAACCAGACCGCCTGGTCCTGCTGTTTGAGCAGCAACGCGGCCAGCTGCGCGCGCTCGCGTACCGGATGCTCGGCTCCCACAGTGACGCCGAGGACGCGCTTCAGGAGGTCTGGCTGAGGCTCAGCAGCCGCGACCCCGAGGAGTTCGAGCACCCCGAAGCGTGGTTGACGACGGTATGCGGCCGCGTCTGCCTGAACATGCTGCGCTCACGCCGCCGCAGACGCGAGCAGCCCTAAGAT
>JAJZDA010000076.1 GCA_021851525.1 Actinomycetes bacterium
AACCGCACCCCCACCGGCAGACTCATCACCATGAACCAAGTCACCCAAGCAGCAATGCTCCTACTCCAAAACGACGCCATCAACGGCGTCAACCTCAACGTCGACGGCGGCTGGATCATCAACTAATCCGAAGTTCCTTCGGTAGTCACGCCTGAAACCGGCCGGAATCCCTGTGTTTGTCGGGGGTTCCGGTCTTTTCGATCGGTAGTGGCGTAGTCACCATATCTGTCCGGTGGATGCGGTAGTGTTCCGGGTATGGCAGCTAAGCCTCGTCATTCGGGTTCGATGCATGTGGTCACCAACAAGTTTCGGCGTGGGGAGAGTGAGTACTCGTCGACGTTGCTCAGGCGGTCCTATCGGGAGGACGGGAAGGTCAAGAAGGAGACGCTCGCGAACCTGTCGCACCTACCTCAGGAGGCGATCGACGCGATCCGGAAGGTGCTCGCGGGCAGGACGTTGATGGACGCTGAGGACGCGTTTGTGATCGAGTCCTCGTTGCCGGCCGGGCACGTGAACGCGGCGTTGACGATGGCGCGGCGGTTGGAGCTCGCGAAGCTGCTGGACCGCTCGCCGTCTCGTGCCCGGGATCTGTGCTTGGCGATGATCGTGTCCCGGGTGATCGCGCCGGGGTCGAAGCTGTCGACTGTCCGGTCATTGGGGCAGTCGACGCTCGCCTCGGAACTGGGGGTCAAGGGCGCTGATGAGGACGAGCTCTACGCCGCGATGGACTGGCTCCTGGAGCGGCAGGACCGGATCGAGGACCGGCTCGCCAAGCGTCACCTGCGGGACGGGGAGATGGTGCTCTACGACGTCTCGTCCTCGTATTTCGAGGGGCGCCACTGCCCGCTCGGACGGCTCGGGTACTCGCGGGATGGGCAGAAGAACCTGCCGCAGATCATCTACGGGCTGCTCTGCGACTTCCAGGGCCGCCCGGTCAGCATCGAGGTGTTCTCCGGCGAGTTGCACGACGACAAGACGCTGCCGTCACAGATCACCAAGCTGAAAGACCGCTTCAAGCTCTCCAGGGTCACGGTCGTCGCGGACCGCGGGATGGTCACCAGGGCGAACATCGAAACGCTCACCGCTGCCGAGGGGGTGGAGTGGATCACCGCGCTGAAAGCGCCAACGATCAAACGGCTCGCCCGCACCGGCGTGTTCCAGCCCTCGCTGTTCGACGAGCAGAACCTCGCAGAGATCGATGCCCCGGACGACTTTCCGGGGGAGCGGCTGATCGTCTGCCGCAACCCGCTCGTCGGTCAGCAGCGCGCCCGCAAACGCGAGGAACTACTCGCCGCGACCGAGCAGGAACTCGCGGCGATCAAAGCCCGGGTCGAGAAGGGAACGTTGCTCGGCGCGGCGCAGATCGGCCTTCAGGTCGGTCCCGCGCTCAAACGGTTCCACGTCAAGAAACACTTCGAGATCCAGATCACCGACATGGAGTTCACCTACGCACGCAAGACCGCGGAGATCGAGGAGGAAGCCGCGCTGGACGGGTTCTACATCCTGCGCACCAGCCTCCCAGAAACCGAGGTGCCGGCCGGCGAGGTCGTTCGCGCCTACAAGACCCTCGAACAATGCGAGCGGGCGTTCGGGTCGATCAAGGGCCCGGATCTGCAGATCCGTCCGATCCACCATCGCCTCGCCGAGCGCGTCCGCGCGCACGTCCTGATCTGCATGCTCGCCTACTACCTCACCTGGCACCTCAAAGCCGCCTGGAAACCCTTGCTATTCACCGACGAGAACCGCCCCGAAAACCCTGATCCGGTCGCGAAAGCCGTCCGCTCACCCGCCGCCCAACAGAAAGCACAGACGAAGCGAACGGCGACCGGCGAGCCGGCTCACAGCTACCGCACGCTGCTGACCGAGCTCTCCACCCAGACCCGGAACACCACCCGGCTCGCGGGCGCCACCAACACGTTCGAGAAGCTCACCCAGCCCACCCCGCTCCAAGCCCGCGCGCTCGACCTCGCCGCCAACGCCCCGGTCATCGACGCCAAGTAGACACCACCCGAACACCCGAGACCCCCCGGAAACCCAACAAATCCGGGGAATCTCAGCGGTTCACACGAAGGAACTTCGGACTAATGCAAACCGCGGCCGCGGCGTCTCGCGGCCGCGTCGCGTCCTGGCCATCGCCGGCCGCCCGCTGTCAGGGAGATCGCGGCGCTGCGCGGCGGCGTCCCGCCAAGCTCACTCTGTGAAGGGGCCCGGCTGGCGGTCCGCGATCCGCCGGCCGACGACGAACCAGATCGCGGTCGCCGGCTCCGGGGAGCTGTTGGACAGCAGGTGAGGCTCGTCGGAGTTGAAGGAGATCGAATCCCCGGGCCCGCAGCTGTAGGTCTCAAACCCGATGGTGACATCGAGCCTCCCGCTCAGGACGATCCCGTATTCCCGGCCGGCGTGCCGCACCTGGGCGCCCTCTGAGTTGGACGCGCCGCCAGGCTGATAGGTCACGTGGAGAAAGTCGATGAACGGGTCGCGCTGAGCGGTCAGGCGCTCCCAATGGACGCCAGAGTCCAGATCGAGGCGGGCACGGTCCTCGGCATGCTGAAGCGGACGGCTGCTGGTCGGCTCACCCAGGACGCCGTCGCGCATGCGCGCCATCAGGTTCAGGTCAGCCTCCACTGAGCCGGACCCCGCGGCTGCCGGCCGGGCCTGACCCGGGTTGTTGAACAGCTGATCCATCGAGAGGCTGAGCTCCGAGACCAGCGCGTACAGCGTGCGCACCGACGGACGCGACTTGCCGGTCTCGATCTGCGAGAGACCGCTGGCGGAGATGTCGAGGCGCCGCGCGAGCTCACGCAGGCTGAGGCCGGCCTCCTCCCGGGCGTCACGCAGGCGCCGGGCGACGTCCTCGTCGGAGCTGACCCCGACCCGGGCCGCTCCCGGCGTGGAGCGTCCCGATGCGGGCCGATTCTGCGACGTCTCTGGCATCTTCTCGCCTGCGCGCGGCGGTCGGTCGCAAGCGACCGACCGCCGTCATGGTCAGCGCGGTGTTGGGGCCCTTCGCCGCTCAGCGCCGGGTCACGCCTGCGCCGCGGCAGGGTTGCGCGGAACCCAGCCGCCGCCCAGGCGTGCGTCGGAGATCAGCGCGTCGTCGGCCGCCTGCCCCAGCACGTAGTCACGCGTCTGCTCTGCCAGACCGATGATCTTGGCGGGATCGTGGTCAACCAGCTTGCCGTCGCGCTTGACCACGCGGCCGGCCACCAGCACCGTGTCCACCAGACCGGGGTGTGCGTTGTAGACCAGCGCTCCGGCCGCGTTGTTGAGCGGCGACATGCCGAGCGTGTCGGTGCGCACCAGGATGATGTCGGCCTGCTTGCCCACCGCGAGGCTGCCGACACGACTGTCAAGGCCGCAGGCGCGAGCACCCTCGATGGTCGCGAAGCCGAGCATGTCACGGCAGGTCAGCTCGATCTCCGTGCCATCTGCCAGCGTGCCGCCGAGGGCCTCACGGGCCGCGTTGTCCAGCGCGCGCTGGGTGCCGATGGCCGTGCGCATCAACCCGAACATGTGCCCGCCCGTGCTGGTGCACACATCGATCGACAGACTCGGGCGAATGCCCACCGCCAGCAGACGGCCGGTGGCCGGCCAGCCGTGGCCCATCTGCATCTCGACGTCCGCGGCCACCGACGCCTTGCCGCCGGAGTCCGCGATCATCTGCAGCTCATCGTCACCGAGCGTGCAGCAGTGCACGTAGGTGATACGGTCACTGAGCAGTCCCTCACCGCGCATCCACTCGATCGGGCGGGTCTTGCCCAGCTCACCGTCACCCACATGGACGGTGACGTCCAGGTCCAGCTCCTGCGCGAGCCGGAAGTCGTGCAGCGCCACCTCGTTGGTTGTGAACTGCGGTCCACGCACCGCCAGCGCCATCGTCACCAGGCCGTCGTTTGAGGAGAAGTGCTCGTTGCGCACCCGCCGAGCATCCTGCGGGTGGGGCGAGGTGTTGCCAGGAACCGAGCCCCACTGCTGGGCGCCGCCGCCGTGCGCAAAGACGCTGCGGCCACCGGCCGCGCGCAGGCCGGCGATGGCCGCATCCGCGTGTTCGGGAGTCGCGAGGTTGTGCGACCAGTCGAGCAGCGTGGTGATGCCCGCATCGAGCGCCTCGAGCGCGCCCAGCAGGTTGCCCGCATAGGTGTCCTCGGGCCGGTAGAACTTGCTCAGCCCGGTGTGCAGGCCCCACAGGTAGTGAAACAGCGACCAGTCCGACGCGATGTTGCGCCACGGCGCCTGCCAGGTGTGGCGGTGCGTGTCGACGAAGCCCGGCATGACGATGCAGTTGCCGGCATCGATCACCTCGCAATCCCCGGCCTCGAGGTTCGTGCCCACGGCCACGATCACGCCATCCTCGATCAGGACATCGCCCTCGGGCAACTCGCCCACAGCAGGCTCCATCGACAGCACGTAGCCGCCACGGATCAGCACCTTCTCACCCATCTCACGCTCCTCGTTCCGAGTCCGCACCGGGGATCCCCCGACGCCTTGGATCGCTCATCTCAGTTTGTACACAGGCCATCGACAGCAACCGGCCGCAGGCACGTCAGCCCGCCTGCCAGCCCTGCGCCACCCAGCCGCCGTCGACGGTGACGCGCGTGCCGTCGATGTAGCGCCCGAAGTCTGAGGACAGGTAGGCGGCCAGATACGCAACCGACTCCGGCCCATCCAGGAAGCCGACGGGCGTCCTGGCGACGATCGCCTCCTCCAACCCGGGAGCACCGTCGTACAGGTCGGTCAGCATCGTCGTGGCGGTGAAGCCCGGAGCGATGATGTTGACCCGCACGCGCGGCTTCAGCTCGATCGCGAGTGATCGCGCGAGGCCTTCAACCGCCCCCTTTGCGGCGCTGTAGGCCGCGTACGGAGCGAAGCCCGCCTGGGCGACCGTGGAGGAGTAGAACAGCACGGATGCGCCGTCGCTCAGACGCGGCAGCAGCGCCTGGGTGAGCAGGAACGGCGCGCGCACGTGCACGGCGAGGAGATGGTCGAGAGCCGTCCCGGTGGTCTCGGCAAAGGTCGAGACGTCGAGGTGGCCGGCGGCCAGCGCAAGGATGTCCACCCGCTCACTGAACTGCGCCGCGGCGTCGACGATCTTCGCCAACCCGGCATCCGCACAGAGGTCCGCACTGACGGCGAGCGCGTCGCCACCGTCGGCCTCGATCTGGGCCACCGTGGCTCCCAGCCGCGTCTCATCGCGGCCGGTCGCCAGCACGCGCGCGCCGCACCTGGCCAGCACCCGCGCCGTCTCTGCGCCGATCCCGGAACTGGCGCCGGTGACGAGCGCCACGCGACCCTTCAGATCAATCTCGACCATCTCTCCTCCGTCTACGTTGTTGATGTCTAGGCGATCGGCACGCTGGACGCGTTGACCGCCAGCCACTCGTCAAACGACTTGAGCGCAGGGTTGAGCCTGCGCGTGGCCTCGATGTCGCGAACCCCGCAGTACTCCGCCTCGAACTCTGTTGTGAACTGGAACATGTTGCCCAGGTCATCCGCTCCGGGGAAGCCGAAGCTGCGGTAGACGGCCGGCGGCACGGGGTTGAAGGCGACATCCTCACCGAGCGCGCGCGTGAAGCCCGCCGCCAGCTGGGAGCCGGTCAGGTGCTCCCCCGCGATTGAGACGGTGGTGCCGATCATCGGCTCACCGGCCTTGAAGACCCCGTACGCGCAGGCGCCGATGTCCTCAGACGCGATCCCGGCGATGCGCCCGTCCCCGGTGGGGAAGGTCAGCGTGAGCTTGCCGTCCTCACCGCGCTGCGGGCCCATCCCGAAGTGGATGAAGTTGTCCCAGTAGAAAGATGTCTGCAGCATGGTGGTGGGCACACCGGCGTCAGTGAAGAAGTGGTTGGCCTCGCCCTTGGCGTCGTAGTGAGGGACCTTGTAATGCTCGCCGAGGGTGGGCATGCGGTCGTCACTCAGGGGGATGAACCGGCGCGAGTCCTCGAGCGTCGACCAGATCACGTGGTGAACCCCGGCCGCCTTTGCCGCGGCCGCCATGTCGGCTGCCTCCTTGAGCTCCTGCGCGGGCGAGAAGTGCGCCCAGAAGAAGGTCACGCAGAACGCCCCGTAGGCGCCACTGAAGGCTCGCTTGATGCTCTCGACGTCATCGATGTCAGCCTCGACCACCTCTGCGCCGAGCGCAGCGAGCTCACGGGCCTTCTCGGAGCCTGCGTCGCGCGTGATGGCTCGCGCGGCAAAGCCGCCCTCGGTGTCAGCCAGGATCGCGCGGACCAGCCCGCCGCCCTGGGCGCCGGTGGCTCCGATCACCGCGATGATCTTCTTCTCAGACATGCTCTCTCCTGTCGTTGGTTGCACTGCTGGTGATGACCAGGTTCATTCCGCTTCGCCCACGCCGATCACGGCGGCGCGGCCGCCACGAGCCCGCGAGTAGATGCCCGCGCCGACGAGGATCAGGATTCCCGGAGTCCACTCGTTCCAGGCCAGCGAGATCTGCAGGAAGGGGACGGCCGCAACCACCTCAGTCAGCAGGATCGCCCCCAGCAGCGCACCGATGAAGGAGCCACGGCCCCCGAAGATGCTCGCGCCGCCGAGCACGACCGCGGCGATCGCCTCGAGCGTGTAGTTCGAGCTGAGCGTCGGGTCGCCGTCGCCGACGCCGATCTGCCCGGCCAGCACGATCCCGGCCAGCGCGGCGAACAGGGAGCAGACGATGAACGCGACGATGTATGTCGTGTTGATGCGCGCACCCAGCCGGTGGGCGCGGCTCTGGTCGGAGCCTACGGCACGCAACTCCAGGCCGGCGCGGGTGCGACGCAGCGCGAACTCCCCGGCGAGCGCCAGCACAATCGCGACGATCATCGCGACCGGCATCCAGCCGACGTGTGCGTTGATTGCGTTGGTGACCGAAGTGCTGAGCTCACCGGCCTGCTGCGGTCGCAGCTTCAGGGCGACGCCCTGCACGACGATGTAGGTGGCGATCGTCGCCAGCACCGAGTGCAACCTGCCGACGCGGACCAGCAGGCCGTTGACCAGGGCCAGCACGACGGCCGTCCCGATCAGAGCGGCGATGCCAAGGATCAGCTCGCCGGTCCCCTGGCCGGTGGTCCAGAAGAAGGAGACCACGACCGTGGTCAGTCCCATCAGCGGACCGACGGAGAGGTCGAAGTTGCCGGTGAGGATGATGGCCAGCTGCCCGAGGCTCACGAACACCAGCGCGCTGGCCAGCAGCAGCGTGCTCTGGACGCTGTAGCTGGACAGGAAACGGGAGTTGTCCAGCTGCGTCGCCAGCGCCATCACGACAATCAGGACAGCGAGCACGCAACTGGGGAGGTCGTCCCCGCCGAGGAAGCGCCGCACGCGCCGAGCGCGCAGGCGCGCGCTCGACAACGGCGCCTCGTGGTGGCTGTCGGAGGTCACGGCAGCGCCGGTGATGTTCTCCTCGGTGATCTCATCGCCGGTCAGCTCGCGCACGGCCCGGCCGCGTGAGAAGACGACCACACGATCACAGAGGCCCTGCAGCTCGACCGCATCGGAGGAGAGCACGATCACGGCCAGCCCGGCGGCGGCCGCCTCACGCATGACCTGGTAGAGGTCGATGCGGGATCCCGCGTCCACGCCGCGCGTGGGCTCATCCGCCAGCAGCACGCGCGGGCCCCCGAGGAGCGCGCGCGCGAAGAGGACCTTCTGCTGATTGCCACCCGACAGCGAGGCGACGGGCGTCTCCGCCGAGGGCGTCTTGACCCCCAGCCGCTCGATCTGCGTGGCCGTCATCTCCCGTTCACGGGCGCGCTGGACGACTCCGCCCACGGCCGCCTCCGGGAGCGCGAGCAGCATGATGTTCTCGCGCACCGACAGCTCGAGCATCACGCCCTCACGGTGGCGGTCGCCGGGCAGGTGGATCACGCCGGCACTGCGGATCGCCGGGGGCCGGCCAAGCTTGAGCGGCGTGTCGGCGACGCGCACGCTGCCCTGTGCCGGGCTCATACCGGCCAGGGCCCGCAGGAACGCTCGCTGCCCGTTGCCCTCGACGCCCGCGAGCCCGATGATCTCACCCGGCTTGACCTTGAGGTGCAGATCATGGAAGCCCGCACCGCTGAAACCATCGATGTCAAGCAGCACGTCGGTGCTGCCGTTGGCCTCCCGCTTCTCGGGAAAGACCTTGTCCACCGAGCGGCCGATGATCAGCTGCAGGATCTCCGCCTCGGTGATCTGTGCCGCCTCGAACGTGCCGCGAGTCTGGCCGTCCCGCAGCACCGTGATGCGGTCGGCGACGCGCTTGACCTCGGGCAGGCGGTGGGAGATGTAGACCACCGCCGTACCGCTGTCGGCGATCTCTCGGATCTTGGCCATCAGCAGGTCACTCTCGCTGCGTGTGAGCGACTCCGTCGGCTCGTCGAGGATCAGGACCTTGGCCTCCGCGGCCAGCGCCTTGCCGATCTCAACAAGCTCGCAGTCGGCGGTGCCGAGATCACTCACGCGAGCGGAGGGATCGATCTCCGCGCCGACGTAGGCGAGGTGCCGGCGGACCCAGGCGTCCGCCTGGGACATCGGCGGGCGCTTGTCGGCCGGCACGGCGAACACCATGTTCTCCAGCACTGTCAGGTCCTCGAGGATCGAGAGGTGCTGGTAGACGATCGCGAGCCCCAGGCCCTGAGCCGCGGCCGGTGAAGATTCGGTCAGCGGCTGGCCGCCGATCTCGACCGTCCCCGTGTCGGGGACGGTCGCACCGGCGGCCACCGCCATCAATGTGGACTTTCCTGCGCCGTTCTCACCGACGAGGGCGTGCACCTCACCGGCACGCACCTCGAACGACACGTCCTTGAGGGCGACGACTCCCGGGTAGGTCTTGACGACGTCCTGGAGGCGCAGTACGAGGCTGGGAAAGTCCGTCATGGCTACTTAGCTGCTCTTCCCGTACTTGGCGATCTGCGCCGGGGTGAGCTTGTTGGAGGGATAGAAATCAGGCGCCGCCTTCGTGTTGCACTGGTAGGGCTTGCCCGCCAGCGTGTTCTCGAACGGCGACAGCGAGACGATGCTCGGCTCGTGGTTGGGCAGGCCCTCCGCAGCAGCGATCGCCTTGCGGGCGGCGATGCGGCCGAGCCAGTTACGCGAGGAGATCGTCTCCAGCGGCACCTTGTGCTGCTTGTACAGGCAGGAGAGACCGTTGGCGTCGAGCGTCGCGATCGGCACCAGCTTGCGACCGGCCTTCAGGAAGGCCTGAGCGCTGGCCAGCGCGTCGGTCCCGTAGTTGGAGATGATCCCGTCGATGTGCCGGTACTGGCCCAGCAGCGTGGCCGTGACCTGCCCGGCCGTCGTCGGATCCCAGTTGGTGACCGGCCATGAGCTCTTGCCGGTCAGCAGGCGCATGCCGGGGTGCTTGGCGAACACCTTGACGATCGCCGCCAGCTGCGAGGCACCGACCGGGTTCCCGGCGGGACCACCGGTGTAGATCACGGTGCCCTTACCGTGCAGGGCCTTGACCATCCACTCTGCCCACAGCGTGCCGGCGTATCCGGCGTTCCAGTCGACGTAGGAGACATAGTCCTTGCCGCCGCCGCCGGGAGCTGCGCCCCACGGCACGACCTTGACGCCGGCCCTGGTTGCGGCGGTGATCGCGGGCAGCTCCGAGCTTCCGAAGTCAGGGATCACGGTGATGGCGTTGGCGCCCTGGGCAACCGCCGAGTTGATGTCCTGGATCGCGGTCGACTCGACGCCGCCACCGGCGCTGGAGATGACCTTGACGTTCTTGCACTGGGCGGCTGTCGACTTGACTGCCGCGTAGGACTCCTGCGACCAGGCGTTGACGCCGTAGCCGTCGAGGACGGCCAGCGTGATCCGCTTGGTCCCGCAGAACTTGATCGACGGCTGGATGCCGGCGGACGCGATCTCCTGGGCGGCCGTCGGCCACTTGGTCGCGGTCGCCGCGCCTGCCGACGCGATCGGGATGGCCCCGAGGGCGGCTACCGCGGCCACGACCAGGCCCTTCCTCGAACCTCCTGCTGTGAGTCGCTGCTTCAGCGTTCTCATCTTCACTGCCTACCTCCCACCCGATGGGTTGACTTGCTTCAGTGCTGCACCGACCGAAGCTCGGTGCCGTCCTGCTGCTGAGCGCGCCTGACGGGGTCAGCCGTGCAGGCTCTGCGCTCTGACGTTTGTGATCAGGCGATGCCCCGTCGCATCATTCGCCGCCGGTCTGTCCCGCCGTGAGCGGCTCGCCGCCGGCCCCTGTGAGCGACCCGACCGGCGCGTCCACGGGCGGGCCGCTCGTGGCCGACCGCTCCCACCAGCGCCGCCGCGGGATGTTGCGCAGCAGCATCCCCAGGGCGATGATCGTGCCCTGCACGATGTACTCGACCGATTGGGCGGCCCCATTGGCGGTCAGCACCTGCTGGAGCTGGGTCAGAAAGACGGCTCCCACGGCGGTCGCGACCACGCTGCCGGTGCCCCCGGCCAGCGAGGTGCCACCCAGGACGACCGCCGCGATCGTGGGCAGCAGGTAATCCGATCCGGCCGACAGGCCAGGGGTCGGGAAGTACCCCGCAAACAGGATCCCCGCCACACCGTAGGAGAGGCTCGCGATCACGTATGTCGTGATCAGGTAGGCGGAGACGGGGATGCCGGCGGCCCGTGCCGCGGCGGGGCTGGAGCCGACCGCCACGAACCTGCGTCCCAGCACCGTGGTCCTGATCAGCAGGGCCACCAGCACCACCGCGATCACCGCGATCACCGCGATGGTCGGGATGCCGAGCACCTTCTGCGAGGCGAACGTCGCGAGGTTGTTGGGGCTCGTCGCGGTGGCCTGCCCGCTGGTGAGCGCGTAGACCGTGCCGGTCAGCAGCGCGTTGACCCCCAGCGTCGCGATCAGCGGCGTGATGCCGAACTGCGTGATCGCCACGCCGCTCAGCAGGCCCGAGGCGACGCTCGCCGCCAGCACCAGGAGGATCGCCACCGGCAGGCGGCCGGCGGAGCCGTTTGCGTACTGCGTGAGGATGACCGTGCTGAGCAGGATCATGCCGGGCACCGTCAGGTCCAACCCGCGCTGCTGGATGACCAGCGTCTGCCCGATCGCGGCGATCACGAGCAGTCCCGCGAACACGAACATCGAGGTCAGCGCGCTCTGCGTGAGGCTGTTTGATGCCAGCAGCGGGCTGCACGCGAACATCGCCGCAGTCGCCACCCAGATGGCGGCGTAGCGGGGCGCCCGCAGGCCTGCGGGCCCGCGGCGCGGGCCCGTGCCGCCGTCCTGGGACTCCGCGCCCTGGGCGGGCATCAGATGGTCCTCACCGGGAGCGCTGGGCATGACCGATCGACGCATCAGCTGACACGGCGCAGAGCCGGACCGTGGCCGGGCGGCCAAGCGAGCCGCGGCGCGGCGCGCACGCAGAGACCGGCTCAGCAACCTCGCTGAGAATGGCGACGTCGTCCCGCAACGGGTCCGTTTGCATCAGCTGCATCTCCTCCACACATTGCGTTCGATCCCGGACCGGGACCGTCCCGCGCTCCTGTACGCCGAGCAATGTAAAGCGGGAGTTGAAAGGTGTCAAGACAGAACGGACGTTTCCGTCCAGCGCAGTTCAACGCAACCAGCCACGGGCGGCGCAGCGCGCCACCAGCTGATCCGTGCGCGACAGCGGTCGCGCACGGATCAGCCCCGACTCGGCTCCGGCAGCGCCTCCGGTGGCCTGCCCGCAGGCGGCCGGCGACCGTGCGCCGCCTGCGCAGACGGACCGCTAACTGACGCGCTCGAGCGTCTCGATCGGCTCGAGCTGGGCGATCTCCCCGCGACGGTGCTCCCAATGCGGCGGGATGCACATGTGCGTGCCGAGCTCCGCCTCGGACTCGTCGATGAAGAAGCCCTCAGCTGTCGAGTAGGCGAGCTCCACCAGCAGGCCGCCGGGGCTGCGCAGGTACATCGAGTGGAAGTAACCGCGATCCTTGGACTCCGAGACGTCCGTGAAGCCGAGACCGACGATGTGGTCCTTGACGAGCGCCTGGTTGTCCGCCGTGACGACGTCCAGCGCGTGATGGTGGATCGTGCCCTCACCGAAGTGCCACGTGCCCTGGGGCACGCCCGGCTCCTCCACGAGCTCGAGCATGCGCCCGTGCCCCTGCTCGTCGCCGATCTGGAACTGGTGGCGCTGACCGTCGCTGGCAACGTGCCTGGCGTTCAGCCCCTCAGTCAGGAAGAACACCATCGGGTCGGCCTGGTGGACGGACGTGGTGGTGCCGTAGGCCCCGCGGATGGCGTGCTCCGCGGGGACGATGCCACCGTAGGGGACGCGCGCGTCGGGCTCAGGATCGCCGATGATCACGTACTCGATCCCGCACGGATGCGCGAAGCTCAGGCGCTCGGTCCCGAACAGCTCCGAGCGCTCGCAGGCGATCCCGTGGTCACTGAGACGGTCCGCCCAGAACCCGATCGCGTCGACCGGGACGGAGAGGTTCAGGGAGCGGGCCTGGTTGCTGCCGCGCTTTCCCATCCACCCCGCCTGGCGGTAGGGAAAGCTCGTCAGCAGCGTGCTTCCATCACCGCGCTCATTGCCGTAATACAGGTGATAGATCGGGATCTCCCCGTCGAACAGGACGGTCTTCTTGACGCTGCGCAGCCCCAACAGCCGCGCGTGAAAGTCGTAGTCCTCCTGCGCGCCACCGACGCAGAAGGTGAGGTGATGGGTTCCACGTACGAAACCTGGATTCGGCATGTTCTCTCTCCCTGACGACACTCGGGCGGCATGTGCAACCGCTCTGAACGCTCAGGGATCCTACAGTCAGCGCGCCGGGGACCGCCACGGTTGCCGTGCGGCCACCCGTGAAGCGGCTGTTCAGCGCGGGGTGACGCGTTCCCCGCCGGCGCCCTGCCGGCGGAAGAGCGGCCTCAGCGCATCGACGGCCGCGTCGGAGACGTGGTGCACGCGGTCCTCGTAGGCCGCGAAGGTGACATCCGCTCCGGCCTGCGTGAACGCTCTGGCGGTGGCCTCGGCGTCCGCGAAGGCGACCCACTCGTCGTGGCGGCTGATCGCGATCAGCACCGGCAGGCCATCCATGCGCGACGGCTCCCTGCGGCTGCGCGCATCGCCCAGCAGTGCGCCGGTGAGGACGGCCGCGCCGGCCAGTGGTGGGCGCAGCCCCCGCGCGATCCACTCGGCCACCACGCAGGCGCCCTGGGAGAAGCCGGCCAGCACCACCTGCTCACCGCGACCCGCGCTCGAGGCGATCCTCACCGCCTCATCACAGGCGTCCAGCGCCCACTCGATGTACGGCGCGTGCGCGGCCGGAGGATCGAAGTACCTTCCCGGATACCAGCTGCGTCCGGCGGCGCGCGGGAGCACGTAGGCGACGTCAGCCAGGTCCAGGCGCCGCGCGACATCGAGCATCACGTCGACATCCTGGTCGCGGCCGTGCAGCAGCACTCCCACCATCCGCGCGGCGCCAAGATCAGCGCCGGCCAGCAGCGGCTCGGTGGCCAGATGCGGATTCCCCGAGTCCATGCGACGCGAACGCTAGCCGATCCGCATGCGAAGCCGCCCGGGCCCGATCTCCGCTCCGGCGAGAGGCCTGTCCACGGCGCTTGCGATGCGGCGGCGCGGCGCCGCGGCGATCCGATGGGGCAGCGACGGGGCGGACCCGGTCCGGTTGCCGGGCCGCTCGTAACGGACCTCAACCGCAGAGCTGCCCGGCGCGTCTGCGGGAGGGCGTCCTGCACAGAAAGCGGTCATCGCGCCTTCACGGCTCGTGTGGCGATCATAAACATAGGTTGCGGACCGCGTCAAGCGACACTGTCCGACCCAACCCAACCACAACCACCCCCGATCACCCACACCTGACCCGCCCACACAGGCCCAAAGCTCTAGTCTCGTGCAGCGAAGTCCACAGACAAGACCCCGCAGGCGAAGACCACACCGCCAGCAACGTGTTGACTGCTGATAAACAGGGAGAGAGAGCATGAGCGCAGGAACCGTCGTCATCGTTGGCGGCACACAGGGCCTCGGCCGAATGCTGGCCGAGCAATTCGCAGCCGCCGGCTCACACGTCGTCATCACCGGCAGAGACCAGGCACGCAGCCAAACGATCGCCAACCAGATCAGCCCCACCACACGCGCCGTCGCGCTGGACCTCACCCAACCACACACGATCAACACCGCACTGCAAAACATCACCAACGTCGACCACGTCGTACTCGCAGCCATCGAACGCGACTCAAACAGCGTCCGCGAATACAACATCGACCGCGCCATCCGCCTGGCCACACTCAAGCTCGTCGGCTACACCGAAGTGCTCCACACCCTCCACCAGGCGATGCACTCAACCAGCTCCGTGCTGCTCTTCGGCGGACTCGCCAAAGACCGCCCCTACCCAGGATCAACAACCGTCACCGCCGTCAACGGAGCGGTCACAACAATGGTCCGCACCCTCGCCACAGAACTCGCCCCCGTCCGCGTCAACGCCCTCCACCCCGGCATCGTCGGCGACAGCCCCGCCTGGGAAGACAACACAGAAATGCTCCAAGCAGTCATCAACCGCACCCCCACCGGCAGACTCATCACCATGAACCAAGTCACCCAAGCAGCAATGCTCCTACTCCAAAACGACGCCATCAACGGCGTCAACCTCAACGTCGACGGCGGCTGGATCATCAACTAATGCAAACCGCCATCCTCGGCCTCGGGCGGATGGGCGCGGCGATCGCGCTGCGCCTGGCGCAGGCCGGCCACGAGCTCTCGGTCTGGAACCGGTCGCCGGGCGCCACGCGGGAGCTCGCCAATCTGGGGGCGAGCGTGCTGGAGCAGCCGCACGAGGCTTTCGAGCACGCTGAGCTCGTGATCACGATGCTCGCCGACGACGATGCCGTGCGCGCGGTGGTGCTCGGTGAGCAGGGCGTGCTGGCCGGCGCAGGCGCAGGCTCGTCCGGGCAGCCCGTGCTGATCGACATGAGCACGATCTCCCCGGCGGCATCGGCGCAGATCGCCTCGGCCTGCGCGCAGCGCGCGGTCGCCTACCTGCGCGCACCGGTCAGCGGCAACCCGAGCGTCGTCGCGGCGGGCAACCTGGGGATCATCGTCTCCGGCCCCGAGCCGGTCTTCGAGCGCGTGGCCGGGACGCTGCGCGACATCGGCCCAAACCTCTTTCACGTCGGGGAGCAGGAGCAGGCCAGGGTCGTGAAGCTGGCGCTGAACCTGATGGTCGGCGGTAGCACCCAGCTGCTGGCGGAGGCGCTGGTGCTGGGCGAGCAGAGCGGCATCAGCACGGCGAAGATGCTCGAGGTGATCAACGGCTCGGCGATCGGCAGCCCGTATGTGAAGTACAAGACGGCGGCGCTGGTCGCCGAGGACTACAGCTCGACCTTCACCGCATCGCTGCTGCACAAGGACCTCACGCTCGCGCTGCAGGCCGGCCACGAGGCGTCGGTGCCGCTGCCGCTGACCGCCGCCACCCGGCAGCTGGTCGAGGACTGCATCGCCTCCGGCATGGGTGAGATGGATCTCGCCGCGCTGGTGCCACGCCTGCGACGTGAGGCCGGGGGGCCGACGGCTGGAGGCTGAGCGCCGCGGATGGAACGCGGTGACAGCGAATGTCCAGTCAGACTTGACGGCACGGTTCGTTCGTGGTTACGCTGTTTAGGATGACTGGACCAGAACCCCCGTATCACGTTCTTCGCGCGGCGGATGTTGATCTGTCGCTGCCCGCCGGTATGGAGACCCGCAGTCAGGGGTTGCGTCGGGCTGCCCTGACGGGTAGGCATGTTGGTGCTGTGCATACCGGCTTTGGGCTGGTGCAGCTGGACTCGCCTGGCCATGTGGCGACGCATCTGCATTCGACCGAGCAGAGTTTCTATGTGCTGGGCGGCCATCCGTCGTTGAC
>JAJZDA010000262.1 GCA_021851525.1 Actinomycetes bacterium
CCGGCCGGGCCGCGACCCCCCGGCGGGGCCGCGACCCCTCGGCCGCGCCACGACCCCTCCGGCGAGCTCAGTCGCGGGTGCGCGATCCGTACATCCGCGCCGCCAGCGGCGCGAACACCGCCACCAGCGCCAGCGACCAGAGCAGCGCCGCCAGCACCGGGTGCTGCATCGGCCAGGCGTGGACGCCGGCCGCCGGGTTGGGGTTGCCCAGCAGCCTGCGGCTGGCGGCCGTCACGGCGCTCACCGGGTTCCAGTTGGCAATCGCGCGGATCACCGCCGGCATGTGCTCGGTGGGCACAAGCGCGTTTGAGACGATCGCCAGCGGGAAGAGGATCACCAGTCCCAGCCCCTGGGATGACTCGGCGTCACGGCTGAAGAGCCCGATGCAGGCGCACGCCCACGAGATGCCGTAGGCGAACACCAGGAAGATGGCGACGCCGGCCACCACCGAGGGCAGGCTCGCGTCCGGACTCCAGCCGGCCACCGCACCGGTCCCAACCACGATCAGCGCGCACAGCGTCGCGGTCATCAGGTCTGAGAGCGAGCGGGCCACCAGCACCGCCGGGCGCCAGATCGGCAGCGTCCGGAAGCGGTCAACGACGCCGGAGGCCAGGTCGTCGCTGAGACCCACCGCGGTTCCGATCGCGGAGGTCGTGAGGTTCATCGCCAGCAGCCCCGCGATCGCGTACTGCGTGTAGCTGGCGCCGTGGGCGATCACCACGCCGGCACCCAGCACGTAGATGAACAGCAGCGTGAACAGCACCGGCTGGATCGTCACGTCGGACAGGCGCAGGGGCTCGCGGCGGATGTGGATCAGGTTGCGGGTGGTCAGCACCGCCACGTCACGAACCGCCCGTGAGGCGGACATCAGCGCTCACCCGCGGTCAGCGCGAAGAACACGTCGTCCAGCGAAGGCGGACGCACCTGGACGTCCTCAACGCTCACCTGCGCCGCGTCGAGCGCCCGCACCACGGTGGTCGCCAGGCCGGGCGAGACCCGCACCGGGCCGCGGATGTGCAGCGCATCCTGGCTGATGCTGAGGGCGCCGTCGATGAACGGCTCAAGCGCCTGGGATGCATGCGGGTGAGCCTCGGTCAGGGTGATCTCCAGCCTGGCGCCGCCGACCCGCGACTTCAGCTGCGCAGCGGTCCCCTGTGCGATCGCGCGGCCGTGGTCGATCACGACGATGCTGTCGGCCAGCTCATCGGCCTCGTCCAGGTACTGGGTGGTCAGCAGCAGCGTGGTGCCGTCGCTCACCAGCCCCCGGATCACCTCCCACATGCGCGCCCGGCTGGTCGGATCCAGCCCGGTGGTGGGCTCGTCGAGGAACAGCACCGGCGGGTGCATGATCAGCGCCGCGGCCAGATCCAGGCGCCTGCGCATCCCGCCGGAGTAGCCCTTGACCACCCGCTCAGCGGCGTCCTGGAGGCCGAACTGCTCAAGCAGCTCGGCGGCGCGCGCCCGGGCGTCAGGGCGCGACAGGCCGCCGAGCCGTCCCAGCATCACCAGGTTCTGGGTGCCGGTCAGCACCTCGTCGAGCGTCGCGTCCTGGGCGGCTACGCCGATGCAGCGCTGCACCGCGGAGCGCTGGTGGATGACGTCGTAACCCGCGACGCGGGCGCTGCCGGCGTCTGGGCTGGTGAGCGTCGTGAGGATCCGCACGGCGGTGGTCTTGCCGGCGCCGTTGGGGCCGAGCACGCCCAGCACGGTGCCGGCCTGGACCTCCAGGTCCAGGCCGTCCAGCGCGCGGGTCTGCCCGTAGCGCTTACACAGCCCCTGGGCTTCGATCATCGGCCCCTGGGCTTCGATCATCGGCACCGTCCTGCTCGATCCAGCGCTCGTCTCGGGTCGCATCAAGGCTCCTTACCGGTCGTCAAGTAAATACATCGCGGGCAAGATACCACCTAATGACCGGTCGTCAAGTAAACTCACGGCGATGGCCAGGCCGCGCTCACAGGGACCGCAGACACGCGAGCGGATCCTCGACGTGGCGCTCGAGCTGTTCATCGAGCGGGGCTACGACAGGACCTCCCTGCGTGACATCGCGCAGCGGCTGGGAATCACCAAGGCGGCGCTCTACTACTACTTCGAGCGCAAGGAGCAGATCTTCATCGAGCTGCACCTGCGCCTGCACGCCATCGCCGGGGTGATCCTCGATGAGATCGAGGCGGTCGGGGATGGGTCGGAGCGTGTCGCGGCCTGGCCGGCGATGGTCAGCCGCCTGATCGTGGAGATGACGGAGAACCGCAACCTGATGCTGATGCACCGCCGCAACCAGACGGCGCTGGTCACGCTCTACACCAACGAGGCCAACCTGCTCCAGCACGAGGCGCTCGAGGCGCGCCTGGACCGGATCCTCAGCTCGCCGGCGATCACGCTCGAGCAGCGGGTGCGGATGGCCGCCGCGATCGGCGCCGTCACCGAGGTCTTCTTTGACAGCGGCAGCGCCTTTGACCACGTCCCACCGGCTGAGCTGCGGGCCTGCCTGCAGGCGGTGGTTGCGGACCTGCTCGGGACGCAGCGCGCCCCGGCGCCCGCCTGAGCTGCGACCGCCGCGTCGCCGGGGGCGTGGCCGGCCGCCGCGCCGCGGCTTCCCGATCAGGCGTGACGGGCCGCAACCGTTCATGGCTCGA
>JAJZDA010000263.1 GCA_021851525.1 Actinomycetes bacterium
CCCGCCGGCCCGGCCCGCTGGGCCGGCTGCAGGCGGGCGGGCCCTGCGTGTGCCCGGGCCAGCGGGCCCGGGCAGCGTTGCGGATCAGTCGGCGGTGGGCATCGGCTCGCCGGAGCGAGCCGGCAGCGCGGCCTCGATCGCGGCGATGATCTCGGGATCCTCAGGCTTGACCTTCGAGCCCCAGTGAGCGATCAGCCGGCCGTCGGCCCCCACCAGGTACTTGGTGAAGTTCCAGTTCGGCGCGGCGGAGTTGGGCTGGGAGCTCAGCTCCTCCCACAGCGGCGGCGGATCGGCGCGCACCGAGACGCGCTCGGTCAGCGGGAACTGCACTCCGTAGTTCTTCTGGCAGAAGGCGCCGATCTCCGCGGCGTCGTCGAACTCCTGCCCGGCGAAGTCCGCCGAGGGGGAGCCGAGCATCTCCAGGCCGCGCTCGTGGTAGCGGTCATACAGAGACTGCAACCCCTCGTACTGCGGGGTGAAGCCGCACTTGCTGGCGGTGTTGACGATCAGCGTCGGGCGCCCCCGCAGATTCGCGAGGTCAAGCTCGCCGCCGTCCAGCAACGTGACCCGGTGCTCGTACAGGTCGGTGCTCTGCTCGCGCTGCGGCGTCCTGCGCAGGTACATCCTGGCCATCTTCAGGAGGTTTGGCTTGCTCATGCACCAATGGTAAGCACGGCGCTGTGGTCCGCGCGAGCGGTGTTGGGACAGACGAGGTGACGACCGCGGGCGTGGGCGTCTGGCGTCTGGCGCCGGGCGTCTGGCGCCGGGCGTCTGGCGCCGGGCGTCTGGCGCAGGGCGCCTGCGGGGGTCCCTTCAGCGACGACCGCTGACCAGCCGCTCGCGGTCAAACAGCGCCGCCACCGCACGCCAGGCCAGCAGGTCAATGGCCAGCAGACCGGCCCCGAGCGCGACCGCCAGCCCGGTCGTGGGCGTGATCACGTTCAGTGACATGAGCGCCGTCACCGCCAGCGGCGGCAGGCTCGCAAAGACGCTCAGCTGCTGCGCCGCGCGGATGTCGCTCATGCGCGAGGAGATCGCGATCCCCACCCAGATCGACCACGCCGCGATCAGCGGTGTGAACAGCAACTGCACCAGGATGTGGGCGCTGGTGAAGACCGCGCTGCGGATCCCCGCGTGCGCGAACAGCGCCGTGCCCAACAGGAAGATCGCGAAGATCAGGTAGGCGACTACAAGCGCCGGGACGAAGGCCGCGAGCGCCTTGCCAATCAGGAACTCCTCGCTGCGCACCGGCGTGGTCAGGATCGGCTCGAGCGTCCCCTGCTCGCGCTCGCCGACCACCGAGTAGGCGGAGAGCGCTGAGGGCACCACCGCGGGAACCAGCAGCATGTAAAGCAGAGAGACGCCGATCCTGGTGTCAAGCGTCGCGCTCGACACCTGCACCGGGATGGAAAACAGCTGGATCATCGGCACGATGATGAAAATCAGCGGCAGGATGGACATCGTGAACACAACCACGAAGCGGTTGCGGCGGTAATCCCGCAGCTCCTTCAGGAAGATCGCGTACACCCGCCGCCAGCTGAAGCTCACCGGGCGCTCACCTCCACGTCCTCATCGATCAGCTCGAGGTAGATGTCCTCGAGCGAGTGGTGCGCCTCGGTCAGCGAGAGGATGTCCGCGCCAGCGGCCACCAGCGCGCGTGCCACATGCGGCGCGGCGGCCTCAGGGTCCGCGACGTTCAACGTGTAGCCGCCGGTGGCGACCTGCCAACCCTCCAGTTCCGCAAGCGCGCCAAAGACCGCCTGCGGGTCGGGCAGCGGGTTGCGCAGGCGAACCTCCAGCGAGCGGTTGAAGAGCTGCTCGCGCAGCTCCTGCGGACGACCGATCAGGCGCAGCGTCGTGTTGAGGATCGCCACGCGGTCACAGAGCCGCTCCGCCTCCTCCAGGCGATGGGTCGTGAGAAAGATCGTCACCCCGCGTTGACGGAGCTCGCCGATCAGCTCATGGACCTCGCGCGTGGCCACCGGATCAAGCCCGGAGGTCGGCTCGTCGAGGAAGAGCACTGCCGGATCGTTGAGCAGCGCGCGGGCCAGGGCGACCCGCTGGCGCAAGCCCTTGGAGAGCGCACCGCAGCGGTCGCTCGCGCGGTCACGAAGGTTGACCGCCTCCAACGCCTGCGCAATCCGCTCCCGCGGGTGCGCAAGCTCGTTGAGCCCGGCGAAGCACTGCAGGTTCTCCATCACCGTGAGCCGCTGATAGAGCCCGGGCGACTCCGGCATGATCGAGATCCGGCTGCGGATCGCGGTGCCGTTCTCCGGGCGCAGCTCGATGCCGGCGACCCTCGCGGAGCCCGAGGTCGGCGCGATCAGAGTCCCGAGCGTACGCACCGTGGTTGTCTTGCCCGCCCCGTTGGGGCCCAGGAAACCGAACACCTCCCCCTGGCCAACCTCGAATGAGACCTCGTCAAACGCGACCCGGTCACCGAAGCGTTTGCCGAGGCGGTCCGCCACCACCGCTGGCTGGCCCGTGGAGCTCATGCGCGACACGGCAGCTTACGCCAGGGGCGAGGCGGGTGTGGTGGTTGGCGGGGGTCGCGGTTGGCGGGGGTCGCGGTTGGCGGCGGTCGCGGTTGGCGGCGGTCGCGGTTGGCGGGGGTCGCGGTTGGCGGGGGTC
>JAJZDA010000077.1 GCA_021851525.1 Actinomycetes bacterium
CGCCGGCGCCCGGGCCGGACCCCCGGCGCGGCTCGGTGGGTAGTGGATTTCCCGGCTGGCGATGTGGCAAGTTCACGAGTGCGGCGCCTCACCGCGTGCCTAGGATCGCTGCGTGAGCCCAGTCGCCTGGCATCCGCGATGGGAATCTCAGCCGTCCGCGGCGTCAGCTCCGCCGCGCTCGGGCGCGATGATTGAGCTGCGGGGCGTGAGCAGGCGCTTTGTGGTGGCGGGTGGTGTGGTGCCGGCGTTGGACGGCGTCGACCTCTCGATCGCCCCGGGCCTGCTGGCGGTCGTGCTGGGCCCCTCCGGCAGCGGCAAGACGACCCTGCTGAACCTGATCGGCGCGCTCGACAGGCCCTCCAGCGGGACCGTGGAGATCGCCGGGATGCGCCTGACCGGCGCCTCGCGCCAGGATCTCTTCAGTTACCGGCGGCACACGGTCAGCTTCGTGTTTCAGGCGTTCAACCTCTTCCCCGAGCTGACCGCCGTTGAGAACGTGCGTTTCGGTGCGGAGATCGCGGGCGTCGCAGGCGCGGGGGCGCGCGCTGACGCGGTGCTCGCGCAGGTTGGCCTGGGTGAGCGCCGCCACCACTACCCGCATGAGCTCTCCGGCGGCGAGCAGCAGCGGGTCGCGATCGCCCGGGCGCTTGCCACCAACAACCCGGTGCTGCTGGCCGACGAACCGACCGGTGAGCTTGACTTCCACACCGGCATCCAGATCCTCACGCTGCTGCGTGAGCAGGCGATCGCGGGCAGGACCGTGGTGGTGGTCACCCACAACCGCCAGATCGCACGGGCGGCGGACCTGGTGATCAGCCTGGGCAGCGGCCGGGTGCTGTCGGTGGCGCCGCCCAGCGGTGGCGCGGTGGCTCCCGCGGAGCTCTCCTGGTAGGCGGCGGTGGGCGCGCGCTTCTGGCTGCGCTGGTCGCTGCGTGATCTGCGCCGTCGCTGGGCGGTGGTCGCGGCCATCGCCGCGGTGATCGCCCTCGGCAGCGGCCTCTATGCCGGTCTGGGCAGCACCACCGTCTGGCGCCGTCAGTCCCTGGACGCGACCTTTGGGAAGCTCCACGCCGATGACATCCGGCTGCAGCTGGTCGGCGGGCAATCGCTGCCCGCGGCGTCGCTGCTGGCGGCGGTCCGCAGCGCGCTGGGTGATCGGCTGAGCGCCGTCGAGACTCGGCTCGTGGTCGAGATGCCGGTCTCCGTCGCCACGCACGCGGGCACCGTTGAGGCCGCCGGCGTGATCGTCGGTGCGACGCTGCCGGCGTCGGTCGATCGGTGGGCGCTGACCCGCGGCCACGCGCTGCGCGCGGACGCGAGCGGGCAGCCGCAGGTGCTGCTCGACCAGCACTTCGCAGATCATCACGCGCTGGGGGCCGCAGGTGCGCTCACGGTCGCTCAGCGCGTGCGCGTGCGCTACGTCGGCCTGGCGCTCTCACCGGAGTACCTGACCACCGAGGTCACCTCCGGCGAGGCCGTGCAGGGGCCGGCCACGCGCGCCGTGATCTACACCTCGCTGGCCACCGCCCAGGCGCTGGCCGGCATGCCCGGGCGCGCCAACGATGCCGCGATCCGCCTGCGCGCCGGGGTCGACGCGCGCCTGCTTGCAGCGGCGCTGCCGGCGACGCTGGCGCGCACGCTGCCGGGGGTGGCCGTCACCGCCACGGCCTTTCGCAGCGACCCCGCCACGCGCTCGCTCTACCAGGAGATCAGCAGTGAGCAGCGGATCTACACGGTGATCGCCGTGCTGATGCTGGTCGCCGCGGGGTTTGCCGCGTTCAACCTCACGCGCAGGCTGATCGACTCGCAGCGGCGGGAGATAGGGATCGGCATGTCACTCGGGCTCTCGCGGTCGCGGATCATGATCCGCCCGTTCCTGTTCGCCGCCGAGATCACCGTCGCGGGTGCGCTGCTGGGGGTGCTGGTCGGCTGGGGGATCGCGAGCTGGGTGCTGAGCGTGATCGAGTCCCAACAGCCGCTGCCGGTCTGGCGCACACCGCTGCAGCTGTCGCTGTTCGCCCAGGGTGCGCTGCTGGCGCTGCTGGTGCCGCTCGCGGCGAGCCTGCCCCCGATCTGGCGGACTGTCAGAACCGAGCCGGTCCAGGCGCTGAGCCCTGCACACCTGCTGGCTGGGCGCGGCGGGCTCGCCAACCAACTGCGGGCGCTGCGGCTGCCGGGCCGCACCACCTTGCAGGCTCCGCCGCGAAGGATCCTGCGGGCGCCGACGCGCTCGCTGCTCACCGTCGTCGCGCTGGCGCTCGTGATCGCGCCGCTGCTGGCCGCGCTGGGCGCCACCGACTCGACCAGCGCCACGGTCGCCGCGGGGCAGCGCTTCCTGACCGGCGGTGGCAGCCGCGTGTTCGTCGACCTGACCACGTTCGTGCCGCGCTCCGCGCCGCTGATCGGTGAGATCCGCGACACCGCCGGTGTCGCGGCTGCCGTGCCCGGGATCAACATCGGCGGTCAGCTCTCCAACGGCGCGACGCCGATCTCGGTCTCGATCAGCATGGTCGATCTGCGCGATCCCGTGTCCGCCCCGGCGGCGATCCTCGCGCTGCGTCCACCTACCAACGGCATCATCATCTCCGCCAAGGCCGCCGGCGACCTGCACGTGCATGTTGGCTCGAGGCTCACGCTGACGCACCCGCTGCGCGTCGGCACGGGCTTCAGGTTCGTCAGCTCGCGCCTGCCGGTGGTGGCCGTCGACGACAGCCCATATCGCTTCGTGGCCTACATGGACATCTCTCAGGCGAGCCTGATGGGGCTGGGTGGCCTGGTCAACACGGTCAGGGTGAAGCCCGCCCCGGCGGCCGCCATCGGCCGGCTGGAGGCGGCGCTCAGCAGGCCGGCGGGGGTCGCCTCGGCGCTCTCGATCAGCGCGCTCTCGGCGACGATGCGCGACACCCTGGCGCTGGTCAACCGGCTCTTCATCATCCTGCAGGTGGTGATCGGCGTGCTGGCGTTCCTGGTCGCGTTCAACACCAGCCACCTGGCGACCGAGGAGCGCAGGCGAGAGAACGCCACGATGTTCGCCTTCGGCACGAGCGTCGCCAGCGTCGTCACGATGGCCGTGGCGGAGAGCCTGATCCTCGGCGTGGTCGGTGTCGGCATCGGCCTCGGACTGGGCGCCGGCGTGCTGCGCTGGATGCTCGGCTCGGTGTTCCCCGCGGCCGTGCCGGACCTCGCCGTACAGCAGGCCACGGCCGCTGGCTCCTACCTGCTGGCGCTGCTGATCGGGTTGGCCGCCTGCGCCACGGCGCCGCTGCTGAGCGTGCGCAGGCTGCGCACGATGAACATCCCCGACGCCCTGCGCTACGTCGAGTAGGACCGCGCGCCAGCGGGCGCGCGGGACCCGCTGCGGGAGCCAGCGCGGACCTCTCGCTGCGCGGCTTGCTTAGATCTGGTCATGGCGGCTGAGCATGCGTGAGCCACGTACCGACGGTGAGCCGGAGCGGCTTCACCGGCTCGAGCAGCGCCCGCGGCTGGTCGGACTGCCCGCGCACGCCGGTGCGCTGAGGCGGCACAACCTCGCGCTGGTGCTGGCGGAGATCGCGCGGGGGGAGGGCGCCAGTCGCGCCCAGATCGCGTCGGTCACCCGGCTCACGCGCGGCACCGTCTCGGCGCTGGTCGACACGCTGCTGTCCGCCGGCCTGGTGGTCGAGGGCGGTCCCAACCGCGGCAGCGTCGGCCGGCCCGGGAATGCCCTGCGGCTCAACGCCGAGGGGCCCGTGGGGCTCGGCATCGAGATCAACGTCGACTACGTCGCGACCGCGCTGCTCGACTTCACCGGCCGCGCGCGCTCGGTCAGGATCGTGGCCGGTGACAATCGCGCTGCCGCTCCTCAGGCGGTGCTAGGGCGCAGCGTCCACATGGCCCAGCAGATGGTGGCGGAGTCACTCACCGAGAGCTCCAAGATCGTCGGCATCGGCGTCGCGGTGCCGGGGCTGGTCAGCAGCGAAGGGGTGCTGCGGCGAGCTCCCAACCTGCCCGGCTGGGAGAGCGTCGCGGTCGCCGAGACCGTCGAGTCGATGCTCGCGATGCCGGTCGAGATCACGCTCGTTGACAATGAGGCCAACCTCGCGGCGCTGGCGGAGCACTGGTACGCCAACGCGGACGTGGGGGATGACTTCGTGCGGGTCTCCGGTGAGGTCGGGGTCGGTGCCGGGATCGTGATCGGCGGGGAGCTGTGGCGCGGCGTCAACGGGCTCAGCGGTGAGCTCGGCCACGTCACCGTCGACCCCCAGGGGCCGCAGTGCAGCTGCGGCGGCCGCGGGTGCCTGGAGCAGGTGGCCGGCCAGGAGGCGCTGCTGCGGGAGGCCGGGGCGACGATGCCCGCGGGCACCGCGCTGGGCGTTCCCGACGGGCCGATCTCAGCGCTCGTGGCCCGCGCCAAGCGGGGTGACGAGCAGACGCTGGCGGCGCTGCGGCGCGCGGGAGCGGCGCTGGGCATCGCGCTGTCGAGCCTCGTCAACGTGCTCGACGTCCCGACTATCGTGCTCGGCGGCCTCTACGCGGACGTGGCGCCGTGGATCTCGGATGAGGTCTCGCGCGAGCTGCACGCTCGCGCGATCGGCTATCACGACGCGGGCGTGCGGCTGCTGGTCTCGCAGCTCGGCGCCGAGGCGGCGGTGCGCGGCGCCGCCGGACTGGTGATCCGCCGGATCATCGACAACCCGAGCCTCGTCGCTGATCACCTGGCGCGCTGACGCGCGCCGGTCACCGACCGCCCGGCGCGCCCCGGGTGGCGCCGCCCGGGGCGCTGACGGTCCGGCGTTGGGCGGCCGCAGGCCGGCATGCCGCAACGCCGGTTGCGTCCCTTTGTTCGGCCTCTGCGCATATCCCGTGGGCGCTCGGCGCGGGGCACGGTCTCTCCGGGGGCGGCTTTGTTCGGGGTTTGACCAAATAGCCTGCCTCTGGATCTCTGTCGGCTCCGGCGCTGATGCTTGAGGATCCTGCGCACCTGTGAGGACGGCTCGGGCGCGCGCCGGGGTCTGTGGGAGATGGGCGGATAGCCCCGCTCTATAAGCGGTTGTCCGCGTGTCTGGGGTGGGGCAGCGATGGTCCGGTGCCGAGAATGTTAAGAATGTGTTGGCGTTAGTTCGGCTACTTGTCATTATCCGAACGCTTGGGATAGTCTCGCGCCGCAAGGGGGGTTACGGCGCCGGCTGGCACAGCCCAGTTGGCACGGCACCCCCGAGTGAGGAGGGAATAAGGAGGCAGATGTGAACTTGCTGAGGAGCAAGACCGTTGTGGCTGCCGCGGCGGCCACCGCACTGGGTGTTGCCATCTCCGGTGGCGCGACCGCCACCGCGTCCGCGGCACACCCGCGCAAGGCGCAGGCGTCGATCTCGCTGAGCCAGTTGACCAACAACTTCAGCGCGATGAAGCAGCTGAAGGCCATCGCCAAGAAGGGCAAGGGCGCGATCGCGGCGATCCTGCCCGACACCACAAGCTCACTGCGGTGGGTGGACTTCGACGCGCCGGACCTCAGGAAGGCGATGCTCGCCGCCGGAATCCCGGCCTCGGACATCATCATCCAGAACGCGCAGGGCAGCGACAGCACCTTCTACACAGACGCGCAGGAGGACATCACCAAGGGCGCGAAGGTGCTGCTCACCACACCCGAGGACTCGGGCACCGGCGCCAAGGTCGAGGCCTACGCCAAGCAGCACGGCGTCAAGGTGATCGATTACGACCGGCTCACGCTGGGCGGCAGCCGGCCGTACTACGTCAGCTTCAACAACGTCCAGGTCGGCAGGCTGATCGGCCAGGGCTTCGTCTCCTGTGTGGCCGCCTGGCACGTCAAGAAGCCGCAGGTGATCGTCATGCACGGCGCCGCCACCGACAACAACGCGACGCTCTTCTACCAGGGCTACAACAGCGTGCTGGCTCCGAAGTTCAAGTCCGGTGCCTACACCAACCTGGTGCCGCCCTACACCGCCGGCACCTGGGACAACAGTCAGGCGCTGACGGAGTTCCAGACGGCGTTCACCGCGCACCCGACTGCCAACGCGATGCTCAACCCCAACGATGAGACGGCCGCACCGATCATCAACTACCTGATCCAGAAGGGGATCAAGCCCTACACGTTCCCGGCCACCGGCCAGGACGCGACGCTCCCCGCGCTGCAGGCGATCCTCGCCGGCTACCAGTGCGGCACGGTCTACAAGCCGGTCTACCTGGAGGCTCAGGCGGCGGTTGCGCTGGCGACCTACCTGCGTGCCGGCATGAAGCCGCCCAAGACGCTGGTCAACGGCACCACCGCGGACATCAACGAGCACAACAAGCCGGTCCCGTCCGCACTGCTCACGCCGATGTGGGTGACCAAGGCCAACATGAAGACCACGGTCGTCAAGGACAACTTCGTCCCCAAGAGCCAGATCTGCTCCGGGACCTTTGACGGCAAGGTGAAGATGGCGGCCGCCTGCAAGGCAGCCGGCATCTAAGGGCCGCCTGGACGGTCTGTCGAGAAGGCAACACGGCGACTGTGCCCACCGCCCGCGGGCGTGGGCACAGTCGCCCGACTGAGGACAGGGATGAGCATTTCTGAAGAATCGTCAGCCACGCGCGGCGCCGGAGAGGGCGGGAGTGAGGGCATCCTGCTCTCGCTGCGCGGCATCAGCAAGACCTTCGGCCCGGTCCGTGCGCTCGCGGAGGTGGATCTGGACGTTCCGGCCGGCAGCGTGACCGCGCTGGTCGGTGACAACGGCGCCGGCAAGTCTTCGCTGATCAAGACCATCGCGGGGCTCTGGCGCCCGGACGCCGGGGAGATCCGCTGGGAGGGACGTGAGGTTCACCTGCACGGCCCCAAGGACGCCGAGGCGCTCGGCATCACGACGATCTACCAGGACCTCGCGCTCTGCGAGAACCTGGACATCGTCCAGAACATGTTCCTCGGGCACGAGCTGACGCGCCGCGGCGTGCTCGATGAGCCACCGATGGAGATCCGCGCGCGTGAGACGTTGCGCGACCTCAACGTCGTCACGGTGCGCTCGATCCGCCAGCCGGTGGCCTCGCTCTCCGGCGGCCAGCGGCAG
The DNA here is from genome assembly GCA_021851525.1 of Actinomycetes bacterium. Taxonomy (GTDB): domain Bacteria; phylum Actinomycetota; class Thermoleophilia; order Solirubrobacterales; family Solirubrobacteraceae; genus Palsa-465. The sequence continues at coordinate 7,038 of JAJZDA010000077.1, forward strand.
TCGGTGGCCGTGGCCAAGGCCGTGATGTCCAACGCCAAGCTCGTGATCATGGACGAGCCGACGGCCGCGCTCGGCGTCGCCCAGACGACGATGGTGCTGGAGCTGATCAAGAAGCTCGCCTCCCACGGCGTCGCGGTGATCGTGATCTCACACAACCTCAACGACGTCTTTGAGGTGGCGGATCGGATCGCCGTGCTCTATCTCGGCAGGCTCGTCGTGGAGGGGCCAGCCAGCCAGTTCGACCGCCAGCGGGCGGTCGAATACATGACGACCGGTGCCGTCGGCCGCGCCGCCTGAACGCCGGCCGTGCACACCTTTGGAGGAGTATCAAGTGGAAGCATCTGATCAGAGCGGCGGCACGCAGGGTGAGCTCACGGACGCGCCCGACGCGGTCATCGGCATCGCCGCGGAGGCCGAGCTGAGCGAGGCGGCGCTCTCGGCGCTGCCGGCCGAGGTCTTCGCCCAGTCGCTGAGCGAGTACTTCCGCGCCTGGGGCCGGCGCCTGCGCAACGGTGAGAGCGGGGCGCTGCCGATCATCGGCGGCCTGATCGGCGTGGTCATCTTCTTCCAGCTCGAGCAGTCGCAGTTCCTCACGTCGGTCAACCTCGTGAACCTGTTCGTGCAGGCCTCGATCTACGTGATGTTCGGCGCCGCTGAGCTCGGCGCGCTGCTGCTCTCCGAGATCGACCTCTCGGTCGGCTATGTGGGTGCCGTGGCGGCCTTCATCATCGCGGAGCTCAACCAGCCGCCGGTGAGCCTGCCATGGTGGATCGGGGTGATCGCCGGGGTCGGCTTCACCTGCCTCTGGGGAGCGCTTCAGGGCACGCTGATCACCCGCATCGGGCTGCCGTCGTTCGTCGTCACGCTCGGTGGCCTGCTGGCGATGCAGGGCCTGATGCTGGAGCTGGCGACGGTCGACAAGACCGCGTCCGGTGGCGTGATCACGCTCAACGGCGCCAGCCCCGTCTACAAGCTCGCCGGCAGCCAGATGAGCGCGACGCTCTCCTGGATCGTGCTGGTGGCCACGTTGGCGGGGATCGCGGCGTACTCACTGGCACGGGCGCGGCGACGCCGGCGCCAGGGGCTGGCGGCGCCGCCGTTGGGCGTGACCCTGCTGACGCTCGTGCTGACGGCGATCGGGGGGACGGTGCTGGTCGTGATCTGCAACTCCAACACCCCCGCGGGTGTGCCCTGGGTGGTGCCGTTCGTGGTCATCGTGCTGGGCGTCTTCGGGTTCGTGCTGAGCTCCACCAAGCTCGGGCGCTACATCTACGCGATCGGCGCCAACCCCGAGGCGGCGCGGCGGGCCGGCGTCAACGTCTCGCTGGTGCGGACCATCGGCTTCGCGATCTGCGGCCTGCTCGCGGGCATGGCCGGCATGGTCTACGAGTCGCGCCTGGGCTCGATGTCCACTGACATCGATGGCGGTACGATCGTGCTCTACGCGGTCGCCGCCGCGGTGATCGGTGGCGCGAGCCTGTTCGGGGGTCGGGGACGCCCGCTGCACGCGCTGCTCGGTGGCCTGGTGATCGCGGTTGTCGTCAACGGGCTCGGGCTGATGGGGGTGAGCACTGCCATCACGGACATGATCACCGCCGCGGTGCTGATCGCCGCCGTCACGCTCGACGCGCTGGTCAGGCGCAGGGCGGCGCCGGGGCTGCGGTAGCCCGCGGCGTGCAGTGACAGGCGTTTGCGGTCAAATGCAGCAGTGACCCGGCAGAGTTCAACTGGGTGGGTGGGGCGCGGGCACGATGCCCGCGCCCTCAGCGCCGCGGCGACTGTCAGCTCGCGGCCGACATGGACAAACGGCCGGGCGCGCGACGCGCCCGCCCTGAGGAAGGACACCAATGACAGCGGCTCCCAATCGCACTGACAAGTTCTCGTTCGGCCTCTGGACGGTTGGCTACGGCGGTGCCGACCCGTTCGGCGGGCCCACGCGCCCCGCGCTGGACGTCGTGCACGTTGTGGAGCAGCTCGCCTCGCTGGGCGCCTACGGGCTCTCCTTCCACGACGATGACCTGTTCGCGTTCGGCTCCGGCGACGCCGAGCGCGAGCGTCAGGTGCAGCGGCTGCGGGAGGCGCTGGAGCAGACCGGGCTGGTGGTGCCGATGGTGACCACCAACCTCTTCTCCGCGCCGGTCTTCAAGGACGGCGGCTTCACCTCCAACGACCGCGCGGTGCGCCGCTTCGCGCTGCGCAAGGTGCTGCGCCAGATCGACCTCGCCGCGCAACTGGGCGCGCAGACGTTCGTGATGTGGGGCGGGCGCGAGGGCGCCGAGTATGACCACGCCAAGGACATCCGGGCGGCGATAGCGCGTTACCGGGAGGCCGTCAACATGCTCGCGCAGTACGTCGTGGACCGGGGCTATGAGCTGCGCTTCGCGATCGAGCCCAAGCCCAATGAGCCGCGTGGCGACATCCTGCTGCCGACGGTCGGTCACGCGCTCGCCTTCATCCAGACGCTCGAGCGCCCGGAGCTCTTCGGGCTCAACCCTGAGTTCGGGCACGAGCAGATGGCGGGCTTGAACTTCGTCGCCGCAATCCAGCAGGCGCTGGAGGCGGGCAAGCTCTTCCACATCGATCTCAACGGCCAGCGCGGCGTCAAGTACGACCAGGACCTGGTGTTCGGGCACGGCGACCTCTACCAGTCGTTTGCGCTCGTGGATCTGCTCGAGTTCGGCGGTCCCGGCGGCGCCCGCGCCTACGACGGCCCGCGCCACTTCGACTACAAGCCGTCGCGCACCGAGGATGAGCGCGGGGTCTGGGAGTCGGCGCGCGCGAACATGCGCAACTACCTGCTGCTGCGGGAACGCGCGCAGGCGTTCCGCGCTGATCCGGAGGTGCTGGAGGCGATGGCGGCGGCGCGCGTCGCTGAGCTCTCGGTGCCGACGCTGGCGCAGGGTGAGGGCTACCAGCAGCTCCTGGCGGACCGCTCCGCCTGGGAGGAGTTCGACGCCGGTGCATATTTCGGTGCGCGTGGCTACGGGTTCGTGCGCCTGCAGCAACTCGCCACCGAGCATCTGCTCGGCGCGCGCTGAGAGGGTCCTGCGATGAGCCTGGTGGCCGGGGTGGACTCCTCGACGCAGAGCTGCAAGATCGTGATCCGAGAGCTGGAGACCGGAGCGCCGGTGCGCTGCGGTCGGGCAACGCACCCGGACGGCAGCGAGGTCGAGCCCGACGCGTGGTGGACGGCGCTGCGGCTGGCCATCGCCGACGCCGGCGGGCTGCAGGGCGTCAGCGCCGTCTCGGTCGCCGCGCAGCAGCACGGGATGGTGGTGCTGGACGGGGACGGACGGGTGATCCGCCCCGCGCTGCTGTGGAACGACACGCGCAGCGCAGAGCCGGCCGCGGCGCTCGTGCGAGAGTTCGGTGCGGCGGAGCTGGCGCGCCGCACCGGCAGCGTGCCGGTCGCCTCCTTCACGCTCAGCAAGCTGCGCTGGCTGCTTGAGAACGAGCCGGAGAACGCCGCCCGGGTGGCCGCCGTCGCGCTCCCGCACGACTGGCTCAGCTGGCGGCTGCGCGGTTACGGTCCGGCCGGGGAATCGCCGCGTGGCCCTGACCTCGCGGCGCTCATGACCGACCGTTCGGACGCGTCCGGAACCGCCTACTACTCGCCGCGCGAGGACGCGTATGACCGTGAGCTGCTGGCTGCCGGATTGGGGCGCGGCGACGTGCTCCTGCCGCGCGTGCTCGGACCCGCTGAGCGTGCGGGGGTCTCGGTCGCGCTGTCCGGCGTGATCCCCGAGGGGGTGGTGCTCGGCGCCGGCTGTGGTGACAACGCCGGTGCCGCGCTCGGGCTGCAGGCGGGCGTCGGTGACGTGATCGTCTCGGTCGGGACCAGCGGCACGGTGTTCGCGGTCAGTGAGCTGCCGACCGCGGACCCCGACGGCACCGTGGCGGGCTTCGCCGACGCCGCCGGGGCGTTCCTGCCGCTGATCGCGACGCTCAACGCGGCGCGTGTTCTGAGCACCGTGGCCGGCATGCTGTCCGTCTCCCTGGAGCGCTTCTCGGAGCTGGCGCTCAGCGCTCCGGCGGGGGCTGACGGCGTGGTGCTGATCCCCTACTTCGACGGTGAGCGGACCCCCAACCTGCCACACGCGCGCGCCTCGCTGCACGGTCTCTCGGGCAGCTCCAGCCGCGCGGAGAACGTCGCCCGCGCGGCCGTCGAGGGGATGCTCTGCGGGCTCGGTGCCGGCCTCGACGGGCTGCGCGCGCTGGGCGTTCACGCCGCCAGGCTGCTGCTGATCGGCGGTGGCGCGCAGAGCCCCGCGGTCCGTCAGATCGCAGCCCAGGTCTTTGACCTGCCGGTGCTGATCCCCACGGCCGCGGAGTACGTCGCCGACGGCGCCGCGGCCCAGGCCGCCTGGGCGCTCACCGGCAGCCGTCCCGACTGGCCACTGGCGCTGGACGCAACCCCCGCCGCTGATCACCGTCCGCTGATCCGCCGGCAGTACGCGGAGGTCGCGGCGCAGGCGCTGAGCGGGTCCTGATCGCGGGCCGTGATCACCGCCGGCAGGCGTCGCGGATCGCGGCCAGCTCGCGCTCCACGATCCGCATCCGACCTCGCCCTCAGGCTCCGCGAACTCACAGCGACAGCTGTCTCACGCGAGCTTCACAGAGAGGGGCGAAGCCGTCGGCCTCACGCAGAGGTTGGACGCCAAGGCCGACCTTGCACCCATAGTTGCCGTTCCGTGGCGTTGCGCTCGTGCCCGGTCAGCTCCGCGTTCCACGGGCGCGGTCGTCGCGGTCTCTGCTTGCCTTAAACCGTCCGGTGCAGGTCGGTGACCATCGCCTGGCATGACCCTGGGGGAGAAAGTCGTTCCCACGCCGCATTTCTCCCCCAGGGTGGAGCGGTTCAGCACCAGGCGCGCCGGGCAGACCGACGCGTGCCGGGCGGACCCACGCGTGCCGGGGCGATGCGCCGCCAGGCGCTGAGCATCGCGCGCGGCCAGCCACCAAGCGCTGTCCGGCGAGCGCTATGCCACGAAGCCGCCTTCCGCGCGGCGCACTGCTGCCGGCTCTTGGCCGGCGGCACGCATGAACACGTCAACCCAGGGGTGTCCCGATCGCCGGGCCGGATCTCAGACGGTCTGGACCGTGACCGGCTCGCCGAGACAGGACGCGAGTCGGTTCAGATCGTCGGGGTCGGCGGTCAGCACGATCGCGGCAAGTCCGCAAGCAACGATCATCAGGTGCGCGTCAACCACATCAGTGGTCCCGGCGGCGGTCAGCAGCGCACCGACCTCGTGCGCTTGTTCGGCGGTGAACGGCACGACATGGCATCCGCGCAGGAACCGGTGAAGCTGTACCTGGCGCGGGGAACGGCTGACCTGCGCCAGCACCGGTGCGGTGGTAACTGGGATGCGCCCGCGTTGCAGACGGACGGTGTGCTCAGCCCAGACTGACCTGTCGTTGCGTTCGGCGGCGATCAGCACGCCGGCGTCGTAGACGAAGCTCACGAAGCTGCACGCCGGGAGGCAGCACCGAGCTGGGTATCGACCCGTCGGCCGGCAGCTGTCAACTCGGCGTCGGTCAGGGCGCCGTGCTCGGCCTCCCACTCCGTGACGGCCTTGAGCCCGTCCCGGACCGCCAGCCTTGACCGGGCCGCCTCGGTCATCCACGCCGAGACGCTCACCCGGTCCTGCGCGGCCGCGGCACGCACCTGCTGATCGATGTCGGCATCAACCGTGATCGCGAGCTTCGGTGAGGGATTACCACGCGGCATGCCGATAAGGCTACTACCACAGTAGGAGTGTTTCCAGCTTCGGCCGTGCCAGTTCGCTCACGATGACCACGCCGGCGCCAAGGCGCAACCAACCCGGCGTCACCGATCTTCCCTGCTGTTCGCCAATTCCGTACATCTCGAGGAGGCGCCAGTCGTCGCCGTTGCGCTCGTCTGCGATGGGCCCGCGCTGCTGTGGAAGCGATCGCCGGCGCCTACGACCGGCTGCTCGCTAGAGCGTCGATTTAAGGGGGTAGCGTTCGGGGTGCTCGATCGTGTCGAGGCCCAAATCCACGTCTAGCTCGGGCCAGTAGAAATGCTGTGGTGATGGCCGCTCGAGCCGAAGAATTGCCTCGACGGGCGCCTGCCTGAACCACGGAAACTTATCGAACGGGAGAAAGAGTTCCTGGCCGTCGATCAGCATCCAGAATCCATGCTGGGAGATGTTGGTGACTTCAGCGGTCGAAGTGGCGGTGCCAGGCATCTCGGATCTCCTGCTCGTGATCGACCACCAACTGTAGGACGCGCTTCAAGTCCTGATCGCTCAGCTGGTAGCTGCGAGCGAGCTCGATCTCGGGTTCGATCCAGAACTTGGCCTCGCCGTCCGGAGACTGAACGTGGACGTGAAGGCGTTCCTCCTCGCGCGAAAAGAAGAAGAATCGGAACGGGCCATCGCGGAAGATCGTCGGGCTCACCCTGACGACGATGGCAAACGCCGCGGCGCATGCCTGGTCGCCGTTGAGATGGCGATTTGACACGGCGCCCAGCTCGAAAAGCGCTTGTGTCGGATGGACCGTGCTCGTCAGCCAGAGACGCCAGACACGAGCTGCCGAAGCTCATCTGATGCCACGTAGCGTGTGCTGCGGGTCCTGCCCACTTGGTTGACTAGGCTCGCGTCGAGCAGCCGGCGGAGATCGGATGTGGCCGTCGCCAGGGAGATCTCGGCCTCGCTCGCGTATGCCGCACGATCGGTCCCGTCGAACATACTCTGCTCAAGGGCGATGACGAGCCGCTCTGGCCAGCCGCGCTGTTCGAGGAGCTGCTCGAGCGCAGCCCACCGCGTTGTTGCCTGCGCAATCTGTTGGAGCCGGTAGCGCGCTTGGTCGATGTGCGCGGCAAGGCAGAACCGCAGCCACGGGGTCGCGTCGCGTCCCGGTTGGTAGCTGCCCGCCTGCACGTCACGAAGCACGCTGTAGTACTCGCGTGTGTGCTGGCCGAGGTATTCCTCTATCGAGCTGAACTCCGGTGAGAGCAGTCCGTCGCGCGCGAGCACAAGGGACTGCACGATCCGGGAGACACGCCCGTTCCCGTCTCGGAACGGATGAACCGAGACAACGTGGAGGTGTGCCATGGCGGCCCGGATGACGACATGCTCATCCAGATTGCCGGCCTCGAGCCAGGCCACAGTCTCTGCCATCAGTTCAGGTACGTCATCGCCGGGCGGGCCTTCATACGCTGGGGGGCCACCGTTCGGGCTCGTGACGTATATCGGCCCCGTGCGCCACAGCCCTGGGAGCTTGTCCCGCTGGAAGTAGACGGAATCGAAATGGAGGTCAAGGATCACTCGGTCGCTCCACCGAAAATGGGGATCCATCGCCATGATCCCGACGTGATCCATCGCTCGGGCGTAAGACGCAACGGCAAGGCGGTTCTCGTCATCCGCCGGCGGCTGCTGGTCGCCGGCGACCAGTGCAGCTGCTTCGCCGGCCGGGACGACGAATCCTTCGATCGAGACTGAGCTCTCGACCGAGCTTGCGCGGACTTGGCGACGCAGCTGGCCGATCCAGGGTCCCGGCGTGCCTGTCGCATCTCCGAGTTGGCCACGGAGCTCATCGAGCTCGCGCAAATGCGCAGCTAGATCCTCTGTGATCAGGGGAGTCGCGAACAACATGCGCATAAGATTAGGCGAATCAACGCCTAATCGTCAAATCGATACCAACTATATTCGCTGCGGATTACTTTCGATACGCACAGGTTGTCGCCTAGGAGCAGTCTGGATTCGCGGCCAGGAACGGTGAAAGCGATAGCCGGGCCGATGTCGACTATCAGCTACGCGCTGAGCGTTCCACGTGGGGCGAGCCATTCGGTTGGCTGCCCGGTGATGGCCGTGATCCGATCGTAGTCCTCGTCGTAATGCAGCACGGCGATCCCAGCGGCCTCGGCGGCGGCTGCGATCAGAAGGTCGGGATGCCGGACTGAACGCTGATGCAGACCACCGCGGTCTGCGAGCTGTCCGTACACGTCCAGCGCACGATCCCAAGCGGCCGTCGCGGCGGGGCAATCGGGCAGCGCGTCGAGTTCCGCGCGCAGTGCCTGGAACTCCTTCGGGTTGCGGGCGCTATAGAGAAGCTCGAGCTTGACCATCGCACATGTAGCGATTTCCCCTATAACCACGGCTTCGTCGAACTGCGTGCGCAGTTCGCCGCCGACGGCGCGGGTCCACACCCACGCGCTCGTGTCAGCGAGCTTCAACTACGCGACCCGTCGTGGCGCGCGAAGCTCATCCAGGACATCTGGCGTGAGCCCCGGAAAGTCACGGCGCGCCAGACGCTCGCGAGCGGCTCGGTCAACAACCGAGCGCAGCGCTGCGTGGACCGTATCCGTAGTCCGCTTGGTCCCGAGAACGTCGGCAGCAGCCTGCACGAGATCCGTCTCAAGATTGATGTTGGTGCGCTTGATCGTCGCTGGACTCATACCAACAGCATACACCTGTGGGCAGCTTGCGGATACACACGCCCCCGCCGCACGCCGATCGTCGCCGTAGACGTCCTGTGTCAACCTCCTCTCCGCTTTGAAGGAGTGAGTGGCCTCAGCTGGTCGTGAGGTCCGGTCGCCAGAGACCGGGCCCGGCCATCCGATGGGTTGCTGC
>JAJZDA010000264.1 GCA_021851525.1 Actinomycetes bacterium
GCGCCCGGGCCTGGCCGCGGCATGATCGCGCGCTCGCCGGCCGCGAAGCCTGTCAGCATTGATCACAACGAGCGAAGGGGTTGGGAAGCCGCACATGTCGGGAACTGAGGTCGGGCTTGTCGCATCGGTGTTCATCGCCTGCTCGGTTGAGGCGGTCGAGGCGCTGACCATCGTGCTGGCGGTGGGCGCGACCCGCAGTTGGCGCTCGGCGATGACCGGTGTGGGTGTGGCGCTGCTGGCGCTGGCGGTGGTGACCGCGGCGCTGGGACCGGCGCTCACGGCGCTGCCGATCAACGTGCTGCGCGTCGCCGTCGGGGGTCTGCTGCTGATCTTCGGTCTGCAGTGGCTGCGCAAGGCGATCCTGCGCGCCGCCGGGTTGAAGGCGCTGCACGATGAGCAGGCGGCCTTTGCCGCGGAGACCGAGGCGGCCCGCGAGGCCGGCACGGTGCAGGCGGGACTGGACGGCTACTCGTTCCTGATCTCGTTCAAGGGCACCTTCCTGGAGGGGCTCGAGGTGGTGTTCATCGCGCTCACCTTCGGGTCAAACCAGAAGGACGTGCCGCTCGCCGCCGCTGCGGCGCTGGCCGCGGTGCTGGTGGTGGTGGGCGCCGGCTTCGCGGTGCGCGCGCCGCTGGCGCGGGTGCCGGAGAACGCGCTGAAGTTCGTGGTTGGGGTGATGCTCACGTCGTTTGGCATCTTCTGGGCCGGTGAGGGTGCGCACGCCCACTGGCCGGGCAGCGACGCGGCGCTGCTCGCCGTGATCCCCGGCGTGGCGCTGTTCGCGCTCGGCATCGTCTGGGTCCTGAGACGCGCCGAGGCAGCTTCAGAGACGGAGGCGGAGGTGGTGCGCGCATGAGTCGCGTGAGCGGCCTGCTCAGATTCCTGTGGGACTTCGTGGTCGGTGATGACTGGCGGATCGCCGCGGCGGTCGCGGCAGCGATCCTCACCACAGCGCTGGTCGACAACGGTGGCGCGCGCGCCTGGTGGCTGCTGCCGATCGTGGTGGCGGTGCTGCTCACGCTCTCCGTCTGGGAGGTTGCGCGCAAGCGGCGCTGAGGCCCGGGCTCCCGGCGCGCGGCGGGCGCGGAAAGGGGGGTGGCGCTCAGCAGACGGAGCGCGGCGGGAGCTCGGCCGGGACCGCCTGCAGGTCGATGAACTGCGACGCGAGCTCTGCGAAGCGCTCGATGTCACGCCGGTTGGACGCGATTCCCAGCGACGCGCGCACGGCGCCGCCTGACGGCAACCCGATCGCACGGACGTAATCATCGAGCGTGGTGGCCTCCCCGAACTCGCTGCCCAGCAGCGTCTCCCGGGAGATCGTGAACGCGAGCTCACCGGCACCGGGGTTGCAGAAGCAGCCGGTGCGCAGCGAGATCCGGCGGGCCCCCGCCAGCAGGTCCACGTAGCGCTCATCGACGACGCGCCCGTCCGGGTGCAGGAAGTTGAAGGCCACCGTCCCGCCGCGCCCGTCCCCGTGAAGCGGCCCGTAGACCACCGCCGCGGGCCTCCCGTTGCCGTGGCGCAGGCCGCTCAGCACCTCCAGCAGCAGCGTGGTGAGCTGCGCCACGTGATCGTGGATCCGCTGCATGCCGATGCCCTGCAGGTGCGCCAGCCCGATGCTGATCGCCGGAAGGTTGAGGTAGTCGACGGTGCCGTCCTCAAAGTGGGCGGCGCCGGGAGCGGACTGGAAGTACTCCCGCTGCACGAACGCCGCGACGATCGTGCCGCCGGAGAACCACGGGCGCACGAGCTTCGCCAGCGCCTCACGGCGCGCCAGCAGGCAGCCGACGCCGGTGGGCCAGCCGAACATCTTGTAGAACGACAGGGCCACGAAGTCCGGGTGCCAGCTGCTCAGCTCCAGGCGGTTGGTGGGGACGAAGGCGGCGGCGTCCAGCAGCACGTCCCAGCCGTGGCTGTGGGCGAGCTCAATCCACCGCAGCGGGTGCTGGACCCCGGAGAAGTTCGACTGCGCCGGGTAGGCGAAGAGCAGGTGGCGGCCACCGGCGTGCGTCGCCAGGTATCGCTCCAGCTGCGGCTGTGCGACGCGCAGGTCCGGCGCCACGCTCGGGACGTAGCTGGTCTGCGCCCCGCCGGCGCGCGCAAACTCGCGGATCCCGTTGACCGAGTTGTGGTTGTCGAAGGTCAGCAGGAAGTGGTCGCCCGGCGCGAACGGGTATGCCTCGCCGACGAGCCGCAGCGCCCCGGTCGCGTTGGGCGTGAAGATCGCCTCGTACTCATCCGGGTCGGCGGCGAAGAACTCCAGCACCCGCCGGCGCGCCTGCTCGACCAGCTCAGTGCTGGTGGCCGACGTGGGGTTGACGGAGTGCGGGTTGCCGAACACCCCTGACTCCAGCGCCGCGAGGTGCTCACGCAGCTGGCCGTCGGCGTAGAGGCCGCCGCCGGTGTAGTCGAGGTAGACCTGCCCGGCGCGGTCGAGCCGCGCGTACTGGGCGGCGCGCAGGGCGTCGAAGTCGATCTCCTGCGCCGCCGCCGTCGCCCCCGCCGGCGGCTGAGCTGAGCGGGCGCGCTCGGCTCCGAGTGCATCCATCTCAGCGACCAGCCCCGTGCCGGCCGGCGGCCCGCCCGGCGCCGGCGCGCC
>JAJZDA010000078.1 GCA_021851525.1 Actinomycetes bacterium
CTTCCCGAGCGCTCGACGGGGCGCGACGTACACCTGACCGTCGCCCAGGTCACCGACCGCATCGCCCGCCGCAGCCAGCTCAAGCGGCGCGCCTACCTGGACCGCGTGGCGAGCCTGCGCGCGGCGGAGCGCCCCCGCCACGGCGCCGGCTGCGCCAACCTGGCCCACGGGGTGGCCGCGTGCTCAGCCGATGAGAAGCAGCTGCTGGCCCGCCAGTCGGTGGCGAACGTCGCGCTGGTCTCCGCCTACAACGACATGCTCTCCGCCCACCAGCCGCTGGACCGCTACCCGGCGCTGCTCAAGAAGGCGATCCTGCGCTCCGGAGGCGTCGCCCAGTTCGCCGGCGGCGTGCCGGCGATGTGCGACGGCGTCACCCAGGGCCGCGCCGGGATGGAGCTCTCGCTGTTCAGCCGCGACGTCGTGGCGATGGCCACCGCGATTGCGCTGGCGCACGACATGTTCGACGCGATGCTGCTGCTGGGCGTCTGCGACAAGATCGTCCCCGGCCTGGTGATCGGGGCGCTCTCCTTTGGCCACCTGCCCTGCATCCTGGTGCCGGCGGGGCCGATGCCCTCGGGCATCTCCAACGCGGAGAAGGCGAAGGTGCGTGAGCAGCACGCGCAGGGTCAGCTCGACGAGGCGGCGCTGCTGGAGTCCGAGATGGCGGCATACCACGCGCCCGGCACCTGCACGTTCTTCGGCACCGCCAACACCAACCAGCTGCTGATGGAGGCGATGGGGCTGCATCTGCCGGGCGCGAGCTTCGTGACCGCCGGCACGACCCTGCGCCGGGCGATCACGGAGGCCGCGGGTGAGCAGATCGTGGCGCTGGCCGCTGAGGAGCAGTACACCCCGCTGGCGTCCGTGCTGGACGAGCGTGCGTTTGTCAACGCGATAGTCGCGCTGCTGGCGACGGGCGGCTCGACCAACCATACGATGCACCTGGTGGCGATGGCCGCGGCGGCCGGGATCGAGCTCAACTGGCAGGACTTTGCGCAGCTCTCTTCGGTGGTGCCGCTGCTGGCGCGGATCTACCCCAACGGCAGCGCCGACATCAACCAGTTCCAGGAGGCGGGCGGCACCGCACGGCTGTTCCAGAGCCTGCTGGGGGCGGGCCTCATGCACGAGGACGTGCTGACCGTCGCGGGTCCGGGGCTGAGCCGCTACTGCAGCGTCCCGGTGCTGGGCGAGGAGGGGCTCGAGTGGCAGCCCGCGCCCGCGCCCGACCCGGCCCACTATGCGGTGCTGCGCACCCCCGCGGAGCCGTTCGCCAATGACAGCGGCATCCGCGTGCTGGACGGCAACCTCGGGCGCAGCGTGGTCAAGGTCTCGGCCCTGAAGCTGGAGCAGCGGATCATCGAGGCGCCCGCCCGCGTGTTCGACCGCCAGGAGGACTTCCTCGAGGCGTTCCGGCGCGACCAGCTGGATGGGGACGCGGTGGTGGTGGTGCGCTTCCAGGGACCGAAGGCCAACGGCATGCCGGAGCTGCACCGCCTGACCCCCGCGCTGGGCGTGCTGCAGGATCGCGGGCACCGCGTGGCGCTGGTCACCGACGGGCGCATGTCCGGCGCCTCAGGCAAGGTTCCCAGCGCCGTGCACTGCACCCCGGAGGCGGTGGAGGGCGGGCCGCTGTCGCGGCTCAGGGACGGTGACCTGATCCGCTTCGACACGATCTCCGACACACTGGAGGTGGTGGGCGTCGACCTCGACTCCAGACCGGTCGCCTCACCAACCTACGAATCGACACATGGCACCGGAAGGGAGCTGTTCAGGATGTTCCGTGAAGGCGTCGCAGGAGCCGAGGCGGGCGCCTCGGTGTTCGCGGTCTGATGCCGCAGACCGGCTTTGAGGCGCGGCTGCGCGAGACGCGGATCGTCCCCGTGATCACGATCGCGGAGCTCGACACCGCGGTGGAGCTGGCCACCGCGCTGCGTGACGGCGGCCTGCCGATCCTCGAGATCACGCTGCGCACCGCCGCCGGCGTGGAGGCGATCAGGCGGATCGCCGCGGAGGTGGACGACGTGCTGGTGGGCGCCGGCACCGTGCGCACGCCGCAGCAGCTGCACCGGGCGCGCGAGGCGGGAGCGCAGTTCATCGTCAGCCCGGGCTCGACCCCGGCGCTGCTGCAGGCGGCAGCGCAGGCCGGCGGCGACCTGCTCCCGGGCGCGGTGACGGCCAGCGAGGTGATGGCCCTGGCCGACGCCGGGATCTCGCTGATGAAGTTCTTCCCGGCGCAGAGCAGCGGCGGCGCCGAGGCGGTGCGCGCGCTGCAGGGCCCGTTCCCGGACATCAGCTTCTGCCCCACCGGCGGCATCGACCTGGCACGCGCCCCGGAGTACCTGGCGCTGCCCAACGTGGCCGCCGTGGGCGGCACCTGGATGGTGCCCGCGGGGCTGATCGAGCGCCGCGAGTGGGACGCGATCCGCAAGCTCTCGGCGGAGGCCGTCGCCGCGCTGCGCGGCTGAGCGCGGGAGAGCCCGGGTCCCGGCGGCGCCGCGTGGCTCAGCCCAGCAGGCTGGCGACGCGCTCGGGGTCCAGCACGTGGTCGATCGTCATGTGGGCGGCTCCGACGATGCCGGCCATGTGCCCCAGCTCCGTCATCGAGATGTCCAGGTAGCGTGAGGCGATCGGCGTCGAGTTGCTGTAGACGACCTCACGCACCGCCGCAAAGACCTGCTCATCTGCCTCCGCGAGCTTGCCGCCGATCACCACTGAGGTGGGGTTCAGCAGGTTCACCGCGTTGGCCAGGGCCGCGCCCACCAGCCGTCCGCTGCGGCGCACGTGCCCGGTAGCCTCCAGGTCGCCCTCCAGCGCCAGGCGCACGACATCCGGCGGCGTGGGCGCCGCATCGCCCATCCGGCGGGCGATGGCCCAGCCGCCGGCGACGGCGTCGAGGCAGCCGATGTTGCCGCAGCGGCAGACCTCGCCGGAGTCCGGCTCGACCACGAAGTGCCCGATGTCACCGGCGGCGCCGCGCTCACCGCGCAGCACCTCCCCGTCGATGATCACGCCGGCGCCGATGCCGCTGCCGATCTTCACAAAGATCATGTGGCGGTCACCGCGCCGCGCGACGCGATGCTCGCCCACCGCCATGATCCGCGCGTCGTTGTCGACCAGCACCGGGCAGCTGGTCACCTCGGCGAACATGCTCGGCACGTCAGCCGCGTCCCAGCCGGGCATCGCCGGCGGGTTGATCGGCCGCCCGGTCTCGAAGTCCACCGGCCCCGGCAGGCCGATGCAGATGCCCAGCACGTCAGCCCAGTCGTGACCGCTCTGTGCCAGCAGCTCCGCGAAGCGCTCCTTCACCCAGCCGAGGATCACGTCGGGCCCCTGGGCGATCAGCAGCGGCGCGGTGTGCTCGGCCAGCGGCCGGGCGCGCAGATCGCAGACCGCCAGGTGGCAGCCGGTCTGCCCGAGGTCCCCGACGACCACCACCCCCGCCGCCTCGTTGAAGGCGAAGCGCGAGGCCGGGCGACCGCCGCTTGACTGCGCATCCCCGGCGGGGATCACCAGCCCGGCATCTGTCAGCACCGCCAGCCGCTGCACGACCGTGGAGCGCGCGATCCCGAGCCGTTCCGCAAGCTCGTTGCGTGTGGTCGCCTCCTGCGACCTGATCAGCGCCAGTACGGCTCCCGGTGAACCAAGCTCGATGATCGACGCACCATAGCTGGCCGAAGCTCAGCTCCGCTCACCGCCGCCCATGCGAAAGCCGAAGCCGCGCACGGTCATGATGAACCGCGGGTTGGCCGGGTCGTCGCCGAGCTTGCGCCGCAGGTTGGAGACGTGAACGTCGATCAGATGGTCATCGCCGAACCAGTTGGGGCCGCGCACCTGCTCCAGCAGCGCAGCCCGGCTGAGCGCCGCGCGCGGCGAGCCGGCCAGCGCCTCCAGCAGCTCGTACTCCGTCAGCGTGAGCTCCACCGCCCTGCCGGCGAGCGTCACCTGCCGGCGGTCAAGGTCGATCTCCAGCGCGCCGAAGCGGCGCACGCGATCGACCCCGGCCAGCGTGCGCGGGCGTCGCTGCATCGCGCGGATCCGCGCCACCAGCTCACGCGCGTAGAACGGCTTGGTCACGTAGTCGTCGGCGCCGACGGAGAGACCGATCAGGCGATCCACCTCGCTGTCGCGCCCGGTCAGCATCACCACGTAGGCGTCCGTGAAGGTGCGCAGCCGCCGGCAGGCCTCGATCCCATCGATCCCCGGCAGTGTGACGTCCAGCACGACCAGGTCCGCAGCCGTCTCCCTGACCAGGCCGATCCCGCGCTCGGCATCGTGTGCGACGTGGACCTCGATCCCGTCGTCCGCCAGCGCGCGCTGCAATACGGAGGCGAGCTCAGGTGAATCCTCGATCACGACCGCCACCATCGCGCCGATCGTAGTTGGGGGCGCGGCGCTTGAGCAACTCTTGAGCCCGCCGGGAGCCGGGCTGCAGGCCGGCGCTGCATGCTGCGCGGATGAACCCCGCGGACCGCGAGACCTCCGGGCCGGCGCCCGACCACGGCCCAGACCGAGGCCCGCCGGGCGTCCCCTCCGCCGGCGCTCCGCCCTCACCGGCGGAGCTGCTGCAGCGGATCTCAGCCCTGGCGGATGCGCTCACGCACACCGGCACGGAGGATGGCGCGCTGGACGCGCTGGTGGAGCACAGCCCGCACCCGCTGTGGGTGGTCAGCGCCGACGGTTACGTGATCGCCGCCAACGATGCGGCCAGCCGGCTGACCGGGCTGGCGCGCGCCGAGCTGGTTGGGCAGCGCCCGGCGATGGCGCAGCGCTGGGCCTATGAGGCGAGCACCCAGGCGCGCCTGCAGAGCTCGCTGCAAGCGGCTCTGGGCGGCGAGACGACGGCATTTGAGGGCGTCGCCGACCTGCCGCTGGGACGCCGCTGCATCCGCCTGGTGTTCAGCCCGCTGCGCGGTGAGGACGGGCGCGTCCGCAGGCTCGTGGCAAGCGGCACGGACATCACCGACGCGGTTGCCAGCGAGGCTGAGCTGCAGGCCCTGCGCGAGGCGCCGCACGCGCAGCCGCCGGGCCTCACCGCGGCCGGTGCCGCGGAGGCCCACCGCCAGGTGCTGGAGGAGAGCAACCGCCGGCTGCAGGACGTGATCGACGGCGCCCCGGTGCCGATCTACGCCAAGGACGCACAGGGCCGCTTCATCTTCGTCAACCGCGTGTTCGAGGCGGGCGCCGGCGTCCCGCGTGAGCGGATCATCGGCCACGACGGCGCGGCGCTGCCGCTCGAGGCGGACCGCGCCAGGCTCGACGCGCTGGACCGGGCCGTGCTGGACAGCGGCCAGAGCCTGAACGTCGAGACGGTCGTGGCCAGCACCGTCCGGGAGCGTGAGAGGCGCACCTTCGTGCTCAACAAGTTCCCGCTGCGCACGGCCACCGGTGAGATCTACGCGGTCTGCACGATCGCCAGTGATGTCACCGCCATCCGGGCTGCGGAGCACGAGCGGATGGTCGCCGCCAAGCGCCACGAGCTGCTCAGCTCGCTGGCCACGATGGTCGCCCAGGGCGCGCTCCCCGAGGAGACGCTCGCGGCGGCCTGTGAGGCGGTGCGCGCCGGGCTCGACGCGCGGCTGGCGGCGGTGCTCACGCAGAGCCCCGATGGGCCGCGGGTCAGATCCGCCAGCGACACGCTGTCACTGGCGCAGGAGCCGCAGCTGGCGGTGGCCGCCGCGGCCGCGCTCGACCAGCCCGGGTCGGTGACGCGCGGCGCGGCGCTGGCGGCCGCCGTCGCCGGAGATCTCGAGGAGCCGACCGTGCTGTGCGCGGTGCTGGCGGCCAGCCAGACGCCGGGCGGGGCCGAGCAGGCGTTTCTGGAGGACATCACGAGGCTCCTGGCCACCGCCTTCTCAAAGGACCGCTACCGGCTGCTGCAGGACCAGCTACGGTACGCGCAGAGGCTTGAATCGGTTGGGAAGCTCGCGGGCGGAGTGGCCCACGACTTCAACAACCTCCTGGCGGTGATCCTGAACTACACCTCGTTCGTGGAAGAGCAGCTGACAGCCGAGCAGGACAGTGTCCGCAGCGACCTGGCGGAGATCCGTCGCGCGGCGGAGCGCGCCGCCGAGCTGACCCGGCGGCTGCTGCTCTTCGGGCGCGGCTCAAACTCCACCAGGCAGAGCTGTGAGCTGGTGGCGGTGATCAGCTCGATGGCCGAGCTGCTCTCCCGCACCGTCGGCGACGCGGCGCGGATCAACCTGAGGCTGGAGGCGGACGCGATGCATGTCGGGATCGCCGCCGAGGAGCTGGAGCAGGTGGTGGTGGCGCTGGTGCTCAACGCCCACGAGGCGATGCCGGCGGGCGGCGAGATTGAGATCGCGGCGCATCCCAGCGAGGGCGCGGTGCAGCTGCGCATCAGCGACGGCGGCCACGGCATGAGCGACGCCGTGCGCGAACGCGCATGGGATCCGTTCTTCACCACCAAGCCGCCGGGCAGCGGCATCGGCCTGGGGCTCTCGACCGTGTACGGGATCGTGCGGCGGGCCGGCGGCAGCGTGAGCCTGCGCTCAGCCCCCGGCCAGGGCACCAGCGTCGTCCTGGAGCTGCCCGGTGCCGAGCCGCAGGACGCGGGCGCGGCGGCCGCTGCGGGAGCGCCGACGGATCCGGCCACCGGCGTCCCACCGCCCAGCGGGGCGACGATCCTGGTGGTGGACGATCAGCACGCCGTCCGTGAGGTGGTGCAGCGGATCCTGCGCGATGCCGGATATGACGTGCTCAGCGCGGCCTCGGCGCAGGAGGCGCTGGCGCTGGCCGGCCAGCACTCCGTCGAGCTCCTGCTGAGCGACGTGGTGATGCCCGGGGGGACGGGCCTCGAGCTGGCGCAGGAGGTCCGGCGGCTGCGGGGCGCGATCCCGGTGCTGTACATGTCAGGGTTCGCCGACGAGCCGCCCGGCGCCGGTGACGAGCGGCCGGCGATCCTGCAGAAGCCGTTCGGGCGCGAGGCGCTGCTGGAGGCGGTCTCCGCACTGCTGCCCAGCGCCGGCGGGGGCGCATGAACGACTACGCGGGGACACCCGTGCTGGTCGTCGACGATGACCAGCAGTCACGTGAGCTGGTGCAGCGGATCCTCAACTCCGCGGGCTACGTGTGCGGTTCGGCGCAGTCGGCCGCCGAGGCCCGGGCGGCGCTGGCGGTGATCGACTACCCGATAGTGCTCTGCGACGTGAGCATGCCGGGTGAGTCGGGGATCGAGCTGGTGGCGTCGCTGCAGGCGCGACAGCCGGAGGTGGTGGTGGTGATGATGAGCGGCTACGACGACCCGGAGCTGGCCTCGATGGCGGTCAGGCGCGGCGCCTACGGGTACCTCGTCAAGCCGTTCTCCGCCAACGAGCTGACGATGACCTTTGACAACGCCCTGCACCGCCGCCGGCTCGAGCTGGAGAGCCGCGCGGTGCACCTCACGCTGCAGCAGCAGGTGGCGGAGCGCACCCTCGACCTGACGGTGGCGCTGCAGGATCTCGAGGCCTCCCGGCGCGAGATCATCCGCAGGCTGGCGCGGGCCGTCGAGCAGCGTGACTCCGACACCGGCGCGCACATCGAGCGGATCGGCAACCTCAGCGCCTTCCTGGCGCAGCGCTGCGGTCTGCCGCCCGATCGCGTCGAGCTGATCCGCACGGCGGCGCCGATGCACGACGTCGGCAAGCTCGGCGTGAGCGACGCGATCCTGCGCAAGCCGGGGCCGCTGAGCGACGCCGAGCGCGCGGAGATGCAGCTGCACACGGAGATCGGGCACAGCATCCTCGCCGGATCCGGGATCGAGCTGCTGGAGCTGGCCGCGGTGATCGCGCTGTCCCACCACGAGCGCTGGGACGGCGGCGGCTATCCCCACGGCCTCGGCGGCCCCTGGATCCCGCTCGAGGGCCGGATCGTCGCCGTGGCCGACGTCTACGACGCGCTCAGCAGCGACCGCTGCTACCGCGCGGCGATGCCGCGCGAGGTGGCGCTGCAGATGGTGCTGGACGGGGCCGGCACCCACTTCGACCCGCAGATCGCGCGGCTGCTGCCGGAGTTCATCGACACCTGAGCGGGCCGCTCGAAGCCACCTCTGCCGCATAAGAATTTCCACTGAGCGCTCAGAGGTGATAGAACGCTCGCGGGGGAGTCGGCCACGCCCGGCTCGGGTTCCGTCTCACAGCAGCGATGAGCCACGCCAGATCCCCGCACGACCCGATCCCGCCGAGCGCCGCCGGCACAGTTGAGCTGGCGACCTTCGCGGCATTCGCCGAGCTCGCTCCCGACGCGATCGTCGCGGTCGACGAACGCGGGCTGATCCGGGTCGCCAACAGCCATGTGGAGCAGGTCTTCGGCCACCCGAGTGAGCAGCTGGTCGGCCGCTCCGTGGACGCGCTGGTGCCGATCGGCGTCAGGGGCGTGCACGCCCGCCACCGCGAGCGCTACCGCGCGGAGCCGCGCGTGCGGATCATGGGCGAGGGCCGGCTTGACCTGCGCGGGCTGCGCCACGACGGCTCCGAGTTCCCCGCGGAGATTGCGCTGTCGGTGATCGACACGCCGCAGGGCCGCCTGACCGTGGCCGCGATCCGCGACGTCACCGCGCGGGTCCAGGCCGAGCACGAGCGCTCCGAGCTGCAGGCACGCCTGGCACGCGAACAGGCCGCGGCGCGCAGCAGCCGCATGGAGAGCATCGGCCAGCTGGCGGGCGGCGTCGCGCATGACTTCAACAACCTGCTCTCGGTGGTGCTCGGCAACGCGGAGTTCCTGGCGGCGCACATGACCCCCGGCACCCAGGAGCACGAGGAGGTGGAGGAGATCCGCCGCGCCGCCAGCAAGGCGGCGACGCTGACCCGGCAGCTCTTGACCTTCAGCCGCCACGAGGTGATAGCCCCGCAGCCGATCGACCTCAACTCCGTGGTGCGCGACGTCGCCCGGCTGCTGCGGCGGACGATCGGTGAGCACGTGGAGCTCTCCTGTGAGCTTGCGCCGGAGCTGCCGCAGGTGCTTGGCGACGCGGGCGGGATCGAGCAGATCCTCGTGAACCTGGCGATCAACGCGCGCGACGCGATGCCCGGCGGCGGCAGCCTCGTGATCGCCACCGAGGTGCTGGATCTGAGCGCCACCGAGGGCGAGGCGCGCCCGACGCTGAGCGGCGGGCGCTTCGCCAGGCTGCTGGTCAGTGACACCGGGCACGGGATGACCGAGGAGACCGCCGGCCGCGCGTTTGAGCCGTTCTACTCGACCAAGCCCAAGGCCGAGGGGACCGGCCTGGGGCTCGCCACCGTCTACGGGATCGTGCGCCAGCTCGGCGGCGACATCGAGATCCGCTCCGCGCTGGGGGAGGGCACGACGATGATCGTCGACCTGCCGTTGAGCGCGGAGAGCCCCCATCCCCACCGCGGCGGGACCGCGCCGGGCGGGCCGGTCTGCGGTGACGGGCAGCAGATTTTGCTGGTGGAGGACGACGACGCCGTGCGGCGCACGGCGACGCGCATCCTCGTGCGCGCCGGCTACGAGGTGACGAGCGTCGCCGGCGGCGCGGCGGCGCTGCAGGCACTGGCGGCGCAGGCCGGCGCGTTTGACCTGCTGCTGACCGACGTGATCATGCCGGAGATGCTCGGCCCGGAGCTGGCCGTCTGCGCGCGCCGGATCGCTCCCGGGTTGCCGGTGATCTTCATGTCCGGCTACATCGACCCGCAGGCGGACATCGACCAGGTGCCACACGAGGCGGTGGTGCGCAAGCCGTTCGACGAGGCGAGCCTGGCGGGCGCCGTGCGCCTCGCGCTGCGCTCCACGGCGGCCGGCGAGCCGGCCTACGAGCCGTAGCGCTCGACGATCGCGCGTGCGTGCGCGACGAACGCGGACTGGTGGTGGCGCTCGAACTGCTCCCAGGTGGTGAAGCTGCGCGGGTCACGCACGCGGTCCAGGAAGAGCACGCCGTCGAGGTGGTCGAGCTCGTGCTGGAAGGTGCCGGCCGTGAGACCCCTGAGCACCTGCTCATGGGTCACGCCCTCACGGTCCAGGTAGCGCACCAGCACGTGCATCTGACGCTCGACCGTGCCCCTCAGCCCTGGGACCGAGAGGCAGCCCTCGTTGATCTCCTCGAGCTCCTCGTCAAGCGGCTCGATCACAGGGTTGATGATCACGGTCAACGGGATCTGCGGCTTGTAGGGGTAGCGCGGGTGCTCAGGCCCAACCTCGATCGCCGCCACGCGCACCGCCTCACCGATCTGGTTGGCGGCGAGACCAGCCCCGCCCGCGGCCCGCATCGTGTCGATCAGGTCGTCCACGAGCCCCTGGATCGCCGGCGAGAAGAGCTCGTCGATGTGCACCTCGCGGGCGCGCTCGCGAAGCACCGGATGGCCGACCGTGACTATCTCCCGCACGCTCATCAGCAGACCCTCAATCCACGTTGCCAGACACCGTCGACGATCGCCACACCAGGACGATACGCCAGGTGCAGGTGAGAGGGCGCAGCCAACAGCACCGCGTCGGCGCGCGCGCCGACGCTCAGCCGCCCGATGTCCGAGCGGCGCAGCGCGCGCGCCCCGCCCATCGTCGCCGACCACAGCGCCTCGTCGGGGGTCATCCCCATCTCCCGCACGGCCAGCGCGATGCAGAACGGGATGTTGGTGGTGTAGGAGGAGCCGGGGTTGCAGTCCGCGGCGAGCGCGACCGTGACGCCGGCGTCGAGCAGCCGCCTGGCGTCCGGGTAAGGGGCGCGCGTGGAGAACTCCGCGGCGGGCAGCAGCGTCGCGACCGTGTCGCTGCCCGCCAGCGCCGCGATGTCCCCGTCGGAGCAGTGGCTGACGTGGTCAGCGGAGGCCGCGCCGAACTCCACGGCGAGCTGGACGCCAGGGCCGTGGGCCAGCTGGTTGGCGTGCACGCGGGCCCCCAGCCCGCGTGCCAGGCCGGCTCGCAGCACCTCGGCGCTCTGCTCCGCGTCGAACGCTCCGCGCTCACAGAAGACGTCGATCCAACGCGCGTGAGGGGCGCAGGCGTCGAGCATCTCCGCGCACACGAGCCGCACGTACTGATCGGGACTGTCGCGGAACTCCGCGGGCACCACGTGCGCCCCCAGGAACGTGACCTCGCTGGTGTGGCGCGCGGCGATCTCCAGGCCGCGGCGCTCATCCTCGACAGTCAGCCCGTACCCGGACTTGCACTCGATCGTGGTGGTCCCCGAGCGCAGCGCCTCACCGACCAGGCGCGCGACGTTGGCCTCGAGCTGGGCGGTCGTGGCGGCGCGGGTCGCCGCCACGGTGCCGGCGATGCCCCCGGCGCTGTAACGGCGCCCGGCCATCCTCGCGGCGAACTCAGCGGCGCGGTCACCGGCGAACACGAGGTGCGCGTGGCTGTCGACAAAGCCCGGGATCACCGCCCGGCCGCCGGCGTCGAACCGCTCGCCGGCCGCCGCCTGCGGGATCGCTGAGCGCGGCCCCGCCCACACCACCGCACCGTCGGCGAAGATCAGCCCGGCGTCCTCAATCACCCCCAGCGGACCCGGGCCGAGCGCCGGATCGTTGGTGACCAGCGCGCCGATGTTGTCGATCAGCGTCGAGCTCACGATGACAGCGCCGTGATCGCCTCGCGCAGCGCCGCCGCGACGCCGTCCACCAGCAGGTGGCGTCCATCGGCCACCACGCGCCGCCCGCCGACGATCAGCTCATTGACGTCGGCGGCGCTGGCCGCGAACAGCGCGGCGCCGAGCGGCTGCTCGGCGCCGCCGCCCGCCAGGCGCACCGAGTCAAGTGAGATCGTCACCAGATCCGCCAGCGCCCCCGGGGCGATCCGCCCGGCCTCAGGCCAGCCGAGGCTCGCGTGACCCGCCTCACCTGCCGCCGCCAGCAGCTCCGGCAGACGCCAGTTGCCGCGCCGGCGCGAGGCCAGGCGCTCGTCGAGCTCCAGCGCCCGTGCCTCCTCGAACATGTCGATCACCGCGTTGCTGTCGCTGCCCAGCGCGAGCGGCGCCCCGGCGTCGGCCAGCGCCCGCGCCGGACCGATCCCGTCAGCCAGGTCACGCTCGGTGGTGGGGCACATGCAGACGGTCGTGCGGCTCTGCCCGAGCAACTCGATCGCGGGCGCGTCCAGGTGCGTGGCGTGGACCGCGCAGGCGCGTTCACTGAGCACACCCTGAGCGTCCAGCAGGGCGACCGGCGTGACGCCGTGCGTCGCCAGGCACGCCTGGTTCTCCGCGGGCTGCTCGGAGACGTGGAAGTGAAGCGGCGCGCGGCGCGCATCCGCCCACTCGCGCACCGGTGCCAGCTGCTCAGCCGGCACCGCACGCACCGAGTGGATCGCCGCCCCGATGCGCGCATGCCCCGCTGACTGAAGCTGCGCGGCACGCTCCCCCCAGGCCAGCACGTCGCCGTCGCCGAAGCGCAGCTGCGGTCCCTCGAGCGCGACGCCGAAGCCGCCGGCCAGGTAGCAGGTGTCGAGCAGCGTGATCCGGATCCCGGCGTCACGCGCGGCCGCGATCAGCGCCGCGCCCATCGCGTTGGCGTCGCCGTAGCGCGCCCCGCCGTGGTCGTGATGCAGATAGTGGAACTCACCGACGCAGCTGATCCCGGCGAGCGCCATCTCCGCGTAGGTGGCGCGCGCCAGCGCGTAGTAGGTCTCGGGCGTGAGCCGCTCAGCCACCGCGTACATCTGCTCGCGCCAGCTCCAGAAGTCGCCACGGCCGCCGTGCGTGCGCCCGCGCAGCGCGCGGTGAAAGGCGTGCGAGTGCGTGTTGGCGAAGGCCGGCAGCGTGAGCCCTCGCAGGCGCACCGCGCGCGCCGCGCGCGGTGCGCCTGCGAGCACCTGCGTGATCCGCTCGCCGCTGGTCACGATCTGCACGTCCCGCGCCACCAGCTCCCCGCCCAGCCACGCGTGGTCGGCGTGGAAGACGTTCACGGCATCCGCGGCGCCGGCGGGCGTCATGCGGCGGGCTCGGCTTCACGCATCGGCACCCGCACCTCACGTTCGCGCGCCACCTCCAGCGCGCGCTCATACCCGGCGTCAGCGTGGCGGATCACGCCCATCCCGGGGTCGTTGCGCAGGACCCGCGCGAGCTTCTGGGCGGCCAGCTCACTGCCGTCGGCGACGCTCACCTGCCCGGCGTGGATCGAGCGGCCGATGCCGACGCCGCCGCCGTGATGGATCGAGACCCAGGAGGCGCCGGAGGCGACGTTCAGCATCGCGTTGAGCAGCGGCCAGTCCGCGATCGCGTCGGAGCCGTCGAGCATCGCCTCGGTCTCACGGTAGGGCGAGGCGACCGAGCCGCAGTCCAGGTGGTCACGCCCGATCACGATCGGGGCGCGCACCTCACCGGCGGCCACCAGCTCGTTGAAGCGCAGTCCGGCACGGTCGCGCTCGCCGTACCCGAGCCAGCAGATGCGCGCCGGCAGCCCCTGGAACTGGACGCGCTCGCGCGCCATCCGGATCCAGCGCGCGAGCGACTCGTTCTCCGGGAACAGCTCCAGCACCGCGTCGTCCGTGGCGGCGATGTCCGCCGGATCCCCGGAGAGCGCCGCCCAGCGAAACGGCCCCTTGCCCTCGCAGAACAGCGGCCTGATGTAGGCCGGCACGAAGCCGGGGAACTCGAAGGCCCGCTCGTAGCCTGCGAGCTTCGCCTCCGCGCGGATCGAGTTGCCGTAGTCAAAGACCTCGGCGCCCGCGTCCCTGAAGCCGACCATCGCCTCGACGTGACGCGCGATCGAGGCGCGGGCGCGCGCGATGAACTCCTGCGGGCGCGAGCTTGCGAACTCATGCCACTGCTCGAAGGGGACCTCGGCCGGCAGGTAGGCGAGCGGGTCATGCGCGGATGTCTGGTCGGTGACGATGTCGATCGGGGCGTCCATCGCCAAGAGCTCCGGGACGACGTCGGCGCAGTTGGCGCGCAGCCCGATGGAGAGCGGCTGGCGAGCGTCGCGCGCCTGCTGCGCGAGACGCAGCGCCTCCTCCAGGCTCGCTGCCTGGACGTCCAGGTAGCGGTGCTTGAGGCGGCGCTCGATGCGGGCCGGATCGACCTCCACGCAGATCACGACGCCGTCGTTCATGGTCACCGCCAGCGGCTGCGCGCCACCCATCCCGCCGAGCCCGCCGGTGAGCGTGATCGTCCCCGCGAGCGTGCCCCCGAAGCGCTTGGCGGCGACCGCCGCGAAGGTTTCGTAGGTGCCCTGCAGGATGCCCTGCGTGCCGATGTAGATCCATGATCCCGCGGTCATCTGGCCGTACATCGTCAGCCCGAGCGCCTCGAGCCTGCGGAACTCATCCCAGTTGGCCCACTCCCCCACGAGGTTGGAGTTGGCGATCAGCACCCGCGGCGCCCATTCGTGAGTGTCGAAGACACCGACCGGACGACCGGACTGCACCAGCAGCGTCTGGTCGTCGCGCAGCGTGCGCAGGCAGCGCTCGATCGCCGCGTAGGACGGCCAGTCACGTGCCGCCTTGCCGCTGCCGCCGTAGACGATCAGGTCCTGCGGACGCTCGGCGTTGTCCGGGTCGAGGTTGTTGTGCAGCATCCGCAGGGCCGCCTCCTGCTGCCAGCCCAGGCAGGAGCGCTCTACGCCTCGCTCGGCCCGGATCTCACGTACGGCTTCAGCCATCTTCGCTCCTCTCACACGGAGGGCGCGGCACCCGGCCGCGCCGCCCTTAGCTCAGCGGTCCGGTGACGCGCTCCGCCGCGCGCCGCGCCCGCCCGCCACAGACGCACTCAAAGCTGCGCTCGATCTGCGGGGCCAGGAAGCGGTCAGCGCCGCCGGGCCCCGTCTCCTCGCGCAGCGTCGCGATCACCGCGGCCGTGGCGGGGCTGGGGCTCAACGGCGCCCGCAGCTCGATCCCGCGGGAGGCGACCAGCAGTTCGATGGCGAGCACGCGCCCGAGACCATCCACGGCGCGGCGCAGCTTGCGCGCCGCCGACCAGCCCATCGAGACGTGGTCCTCCTGCATTGCGGAGCTGGGGATCGAGTCGACGCTCGCGGGAACCGCCAGGCGCTTGAGCTCGGAGACGATCGCCGCCTGCGTGTACTGCGCGATCATGTAGCCGGAGTCAACGCCGGGGTCCTGCGCCAGGAACGCGGGCAGGCCGTGGTTGCGCGCCACGTCCAGGAAGCGGTCGGTGCGCCGCTCGGCGATGCTCGCCAGGTCCGCCGCCGCAATCGCCAGGAAGTCCAGCACGTAGGCGAGCGGCGCCCCGTGGAAGTTGCCGTTTGACTCAAGGCGCCCGTCGACGGTGAGCACCGGGTTGTCGATCGCGGCGGCGAGCTCACGGTCGGCCACCGCCGCGGCGTGCTCCACGGTGTCGCGCGCCGCGCCCGCCACCGCCGGGGCACACCGCAGCGAGTAGGCGTCCTGGACACGGGGGTCCTCGGGTCCGCGATGGCTGGCGACGATCTCGCTGCCGGCCAGGATCGCGCTGATGTTCGCCGCGGAGAGCGCCAGATCGGA
>JAJZDA010000079.1 GCA_021851525.1 Actinomycetes bacterium
GCCGACGTGAGGGTGAGCGACCGGATTCGAACCGGCGACCGCCTGGACCACAACCAGGAGCTCTACCAACTGAGCTACGCCCACCACGGCGCCAACCAATCTACCAGCGCGCGCGTCAGATGACGTCGAGGCGTGCCTGGAGGCGTGCCTGCAGCCCGGCCACCGTGAGGCGCTCCCACGGCACCGTGCTGAGCAGGATCCCGATCACCACCGCCAGCGCTCCGAGCAACTGGAAGGGCCCGACCGGATCGCCGAAGGCGATCCAACCGACCACCGCCCCCACCAACGGCTCGATGTTCACCATCGCCCCCGCCAACTCCGGCGATGTCTGCTTCTGCCCGTGGGCGAACAGCCAGAACGGCAGCACCGTGCCGAACAGCGCGAGCGCCGCGAAGGCCAGAACCGGCCCGGCGCTGGCCGGCACCGGTGGGGCACCTGAGGAGGCGAGCGCGACGGGCACCGTCACCAGCGCCGCGGCGGCGAACTGCACGGCGGTCACGGCGGCCGCGTCCTGGCCGTCCAGCAGACGTGGTTGCGCGACGATCATCGCGGCGCTCATGACCACCGAGCCGAGCACCAGAAGGTCTCCCGCGGAGCTCGCGCCCCCGCCGCCACCACGGGCGACGAACACGATCCCCAGCAACGCGACGGCGTAGCCGAGCCAGGCAATCCAGCTGGCGCGCCCGCGCCCGAGACCCGCGCTGATCAGCGCGACCAGTGCGGGAACACCGCCGACGATGATCGCCGCGTGGCTGACGCTCGTCTGGGCGATGCCCGCGTTCTGCAACAGCAGCGTCGCGCCATAGCCCAGCGCACCACTGACGGCGATCTGCGGCCGCAGGGCGCGGCGCAGGTGCCTGCGACCGATCACCGCCAGGACCAACGCAGCGGCACCGACGCGCAACGCGGTCAGCCAGTCCGGACCGAGCCACGCGAGGGAGAGCTTGGAGAGCGCTACCGAGGAACCCCAGATGGTCCCGGCGGCCGCGAGCGAAAGGATGGCGGTGCGCTGCTTCACGAACCAATGATGCGCCAGATAGCAGCGAGTTTCGGTGGATATTCGTCACATTCACACTTTCACGAACTAATATTTCGGGTGATGAGCGATTTGCTTGATTTAATTGACATCAGTCTCCTGGAAGCTCTCCAGCTCGATGCTGACCGCTCCAACGTCGAGCTCGCACGGCTTGTCGGCCTTTCGCCGGCGGCGACCCTGCATCGCGTGCGGCGGCTCAAGCAGTCCGGCCTGATCAGCCGCGTCACAGCTGAGCTCGATTCGACAATCGCCGGGTTCCCGCTGCACGTGTATGTGAGCGTCGCCCTGCAGAGCCATGACGACGCCAGTCACCGGCGCTTCGCGGAAGCGCTGGCGGCGATGCCGGAGGTGATCTCGGCAGACTGGGTCAGCGGCGAGATCGACGCGATCCTGGTGGTGGTGGCGCGCGAGGTCGCCGAACTGCAGCGGGTGCTGATCCGGCTCTCCACACGAGGCGGCGCGGCGCGAGTGATGACGATGCTGCGTCTGCAGGAGATAAAACCCCGGTCACCGCTGCCGCTGACCGCGGCGCGCTGAGGCGGGCTGAGGCGCGCTGAGGCGGGCTGAGGCGGGCTGAGGCGGGCTGAACGTCACGGGGCCATGCGCCCCGGCGCGACATGCTCCTGGCGCAACCGCTGCGGACCCCGCGGATTCCAGCCGATCCCAGCCGATCCCCCACCACCTTCCGAGCCCCGCCACCGTCCGACCACCGCGGACCCCGCGAATCGCCATCCCCACGTATGCCCGCGCGAGCAGGCTCCGCCCGCAGCGACCGCCAGGCTCCGCCCGCAGCGACCGCCAGGCTCCGCCCGCAGCGACCGCCAGGCTCCGCCCGCAGCGACCGCCAGGCTCAGCCCGCAGCGACCGCCAGGCCCCGCCCGACCCGACCGCCGGACCGTTGCATACAACAGCATGAGGCGTTACGGTCTGTCGACGTTCTAAGGTGGCCGGCAGTACGGCACCAGAGAGGGAAGGTGAGGCCACCATGGCCGTGAGTGAGACCATCTTGAGCACGCCCCTGCTGATCGGCGGGGAGGAGCGCGAGACAACCGAGACGTTCGCCGTTCACGACCCGCACGACGGCTCGCTGATCGGACACGCGGCAGCCGCGTCGGAGCGCGACGCTCTGGATGCGGTTGCGGCAGCCGAGCGAGCCTGGCCCGCCTGGGCGGCGCTCAGCGCCGCGCAGCGCGTCGAAGCCTGCCTGAGCGCGCTGGAGACCCTGCCCAGTGACCTGCAGGCGCGCGCCGAGGTGCTGTCGCGGGAGAACGGCAAGATCCGCTTCGAGGCCGAGATCGACATGCACGTGTTTGCCGGGCGCTTCCACGAGGCCGCCGTCTACGCGCGTGAGTTGGACACCCCGGAGCTGATCGCCGGCCCCCCGTACAACACGACGATCTCACACCTGCCCCAGGGCGTCGTCACGATCATCTACCCGTTCAACTGGCCGCTGGCGATCCTCGCGGCGAGCCTGCCGCACGCGCTGATGGCCGGAAACACCGTGGTGGTCAAGCCGCCACCCACCACGCCGCTCTCCTCCGTGCTGACGTTGCGCCACGTGGCGCGGCTGCTGCCTCCCGGCGTGCTGAACGTGGTCACCGGTACCGACGCGGTGCTGGGCCCGGTCGTGGTCGGCGACCCGCGAGTCAAGCACATCTGCTTCACCGGATCGACCGCTGGCGGCAAGCGGATCATGTCGATCGCATCCGCGAACGTCACCAACGTCACGCTGGAACTGGGCGGCAACGACGCGGCGATCGTGCTCGAC
The DNA here is from genome assembly GCA_021851525.1 of Actinomycetes bacterium. Taxonomy (GTDB): domain Bacteria; phylum Actinomycetota; class Thermoleophilia; order Solirubrobacterales; family Solirubrobacteraceae; genus Palsa-465. The sequence goes on from JAJZDA010000079.1 coordinate 2,805, forward strand.
GACGCGGTGCTTGACGAGGCGACGATCGCGCGGATGGCGATGGCCACGTTCATGACCACCGGCCAGGTGTGCATGGCGCTCAAGCGGCTCTACGTGCCGCGCAGCATGTACGCCGACGCGGTGGACGGCCTGCGCGGGTTCCTGGAGGCGCAGCGCGTCGGCAACGGGTTGCGGGACGACGTCACGATGGGCCCGCTGAACATGCGCCGCCAGCGTGATTACGTGCAGGAGTTGCTGTCGGAGTCACGGGCCGCGGGCAGCGAGGTGATCACAGCCGGTGAGTTCGTCGAAGCCGACCCAGACCAGGGCAACTACATGCTGCCGGCGCTGGTGCTCGACCCCGGCCCGCAACAGCGGATCGTCACCGAGGAGCAGTTTGGGCCGGCGCTGCCGGTGATCCCCTACGACTCCGAGGCCGATGCGATCCGCGCCGCCAACGACACCTGGGCCGGGCTCTGCGCCTCGGTCTGGTCCGCGGACGACGAGCGCGCCAAGATGGTGGGGCGGCAGCTGCGTGCCGGTCACATCTTCTTCAACAACCACAACGCCACCGCCGTCGACGAGCGAGCCCCGTTTGGCGGCTTCAACCAGAGCGGCGTGGGACGCGAGCTCGGGCGCGAGGGCGTGCTCTCGTTCACCGAGACGCATGTGATGGCCGTACCGGACGGAGAGGCCGCGCACTGAAGCGCCCGCCTCGGCCTGAGTGAGCGTCTGAGCTGGCGCCGCGCACTTGCACGGACCGGACGTCACCCGCGCGCCGGCGCGGGTGACGTCTCGCGGGCCCGGTGACACCGTCCGAGCCTGTCCGCAGGTCCACCAAGCCATCCCCCCTGCCCGCCGGTCCACCAAGCCATCCCCCCTGCCCGCCGGTCCTCCAGGCCAGCGGCCCTGCTCCCGCCGGGCGCCCACACGCTGCAAGTTCGCTTGCACGGCCCCGCGTTCAACGTATGAACACGGTGATTCCCGCTCACCTGTTATCGCCCTGTGACAATCCCGTTACCAGCGGCGGAAAGATCGTCAAGTTTCCGGTCTGAGGTGTCGACGCAGGCACCGTGGCCGTGCACGACGAGCACCCGCAGGCACGCCGGCGAGAGCCGTCCACGGGAGCGTGGCGGCGCCCCGCAGCGACCCTCGGGGAGATGCCGCATGACCGCCTGGTGATCTCGCACAACGCTCGCGTGACCGAGGTGGAGGCGCTGCTGCTGGGCGACCCGGCGATCCGCTCGATCCTCGTCGAGATCGACGGTGAGACCTTCTGCATCGACCGCGCGTGGTTCTTCTCGACGCTCGCCGGCCCGCTCGGCCACGGCAGGTCACTGTATGCGCGCCACCCGATCACGCGCATGCCACGCCCGCAGACACGCGCGCTGCCGGCGGAGATGACGCTGCTCGATGCGGCCCACGCGATCCTCGAGCGCCCCGCTGACATCCGCTACAACGACGTGCTGGTGTGCTTCCCGAACGGGCGTCACGGCACGATCCCAGTGGCGAACCTGTTCGCCGAGGTGGCGCACACGCACGCTTACGTCGGGCTGCACGACCCGCTGACCGCCCTGCCCAACCGAAGGCTGTTCCTCGAGCGCCTGCACGACGCCCACGCCGGCATCGGGCGCGGCCGCGAGCAGCAGCGGCAGTTGGCGGTGCTGTTCGTGGACCTCGACGACTTCAAGCCGATCAACGACGTGCTGGGCCACGACGCCGGGGACAGCGCACTGAAGACTGTGGCGATGCGCCTCAGCACACCCGCAGACCCGCGCATGACAGTCGCGCGCCTGGGCGGCGATGAGTTCGGCGTGCTGGTCGAGGAGCCGGCCGGCGAGCCCGAGGTGACGGCGCTTGCGCGACGGATCATCGCCGCACTGAGCAGCCCGATCGAACTGGACGACGCGACCGTCACGATCAGCGCCAGCGTCGGGATCGCGATGGCCGAGCGCGAGGCGACCGCCGAGGAGCTGCTGCGCATGGCTGACATGGCGATGTACGCCGCCAAGCGCAACGGCAAGAACAGCTACGCGGTCTACAGCGACAGCATGCACGCCCGCGCCAGCCGCCGCCTGGAGCTGCGCTCGCAGATCGAGGCCGCCGTCGGACGCGGCGAGTTCACACTGCATTACCAGCCGGTGGTGGAGCTGGAGGGGCTCTCACTCACCGGGGCCGAGGCGCTGCTGCGCTGGGAGCGCCCCGGCGAGGGCCTTGTCGGACCCGACCAGTTCATCCCGCTGGCCGAGCAGAGCGGGTTGATCGTGCCGCTCGGAACCTGGGTGCTGCAGGAGGCATGCGCGCAGGCTGTGCGCTGGCAGCGTGAGCACCGGCACGGCGAGCAGCTGAGTTTTGCGGTCAACGTCTCACCGCGGCAGCTCGAGGATCCCGGCTTTGTGGACACCGTCGCGCGCGCGCTCAGCGCGAGCACGCTGCCCCCCGGCTCACTGATGCTGGAGATCACGGAGAACGTGCTGATCAAGGATTTCGAATCCGTGCTCACGCGGCTCGCGGAGCTCAAGCAGCTCGGTGTGAGGCTCGCGCTCGACGACTTCGGCGCCGGCTTCTCCTCACTCGGCTACCTCTCACGGATGCCGATCGACGTGCTGAAGCTGGACCGCCGCTTCATGCTCGAGCTCGGCGGCACCAACCAGCGCGGCCTGCTGAACGGGATCATCCGCATGGCCGAGGCGCTGGACCTGGTGGTGGTGGCGGAGGGCGTGGAGAGCGAGCTGCAGCTGGCTGAGCTGCGCGCCGCGCGCTGCCCCCGCGCGCAGGGCTACCTGTTCGCGCGGCCGATGAGCGCCGTCGGCTTCACCGAACAGCTGCTCTCGACGTACCGCCCGACCGGCCGCAGTCCCCTGCCCTCCGGCTCGACGGCGCCGCTCGCGGGCTCCGCGCCGCTGCTCGGAGCCCGCGCCGCATAGTGGTCCGCCGGCGCGACCGCCGCCCGGCACAGCACAGCTCAGCTCAGCTCAGCGGCGGCTCAGTAGCTGGTCAGCGTGACAAGCGCCTTGGCGACCTCGATGCCCACCGGGGTCGCACCGCTCGACGCCTGCTGCACCAGCGAGGTCTTGACGATCACGCGGGCCGCCAGCTGATTGCCCTTGCCCGCGCGCAGGAGCGTGTTTCCGCGCCGCGTCATCTGGAAGTGCAGCTCCGCGATCTCACCGGCGCCGAGCGTCGGGGTGCGCCCCAACGCGATCAGCTGGCCGCTGCGCGTGGTGACGCGCATCGCCGTCTTGCAGGAGACGTTCGCGGTGCAGACCACCGGGATCTCACCGACCCAGCCGTTTGACACGAACCCGGTGGTGGCGAGGATCTGCAGGTCAGCGCTGGCCCCGGGGCTGGTCCGTGGCGGCTGGCCGGTGGCGTTGTAGGCGATCAGGTTGACCGTCGCCTTGGTCTTCACCCCGGTGCCGTTGACGAGACTCAGCCTGACCGGAAGCTCGTGGTTTGCGGCATTCAGCAGAGCCCGTCGCAGCTGCGGACCCACGGCGATGTGCACGATCCCACCGTGACGTGAGACGGACTCCGGAGCGGCTGACGCGAAACGCCCGCTGCCACGGTAGATCGACGCCTGCACCTTGCAGGGTGTGCCGTTCATGCAGGCGACCGGCACCCCGAGCTTGCCGCGCGGCGACACAAACGCGTTGGCGTCGAACAGCGCCACGAGACTCTGTGCAGAGGCCGGCGCGGAGGTTCCAAGCACCTGGCCGCCGGCGCCCAGCGCCTGCACCTCAAAGTACGGGTAGATCGCACGCACCACCACCGGGGCCGTCTGCGTGGCCGGCGCCGTGGCGACGACGTTCATCGCCGTCGGTGAGCTGCCACCGAGGATCTGGTACTGCAGGATCCCCGGCTCCCCCTGCCACTGCGGGCTCAGCGCGACGCTGCCGTCGGCGTGCGCGGTGACCGTCAGCGAGGGCGCCGGAGGTATCGGCGGCGGCGGCGGAGCGGCGCTGCCGGCGGCCGCGGTGGGACCGTCGAGGTAATCACTGTCGAGGTTGATCGCCACGCCGCCGTAGTTCTCGGTCTGCGCTCCGAGGTACTGGTGCAGGCGCTGGCTGTTGGCCCAGACAGTCGGCGGCACGTAGGGGTCGGAGACCGTCTGCTGGTTGTTCCAGTCAGCGATCCAGAGGTCGTCGGGCTCCAGGTACGGGGTGCCGACCTGGCTGACCAGATCATTGATGCCCGAGGCACCGCTGCTGTACACGCCGGCCAGATAACCGCTGGTGTGAAGCTGCTGGGTCCAGGCCGCCAGGAATGCGAGCACGGCTGCCGTGGTGGTCGGCGAGGGGGTGTACGCCTCCATGTCGAAATAGATCGGGTTGCCGGTGCCGATCCCCAGCGCCTGGGCCTGCGCAACGGCATCCTGGGCCGCGGCCGTGCCCTGCGTGGCGGCCACCGCCGGGGTGGCCGAGAAGGCGGCGCAGTTGCAGCTGTTGACCGGGGCCTGCAGGCCCACGTAGGTCGGGATCAGGTGCCATCCCGCGGCGGACTCGGCACTGACCCAGGCGGGGTTGAGGTTGGCCTGTGCGCACGCCATGTCGGCGCCGCCGATGTAGATCCCCACGGCGGCAAACGGTGAGGTGGTGGCCCAGGCGCTGAGCGCCGTGGTCGACGGCGCCATGCACGTGTCGAAGCCCAGCCCGTTGAAGACCTCACCGGGTGTGGCGGGGGTGCTGGCGCTGGTGAGGTGCGGGCGCTCCGCCGCCAGGTTCCTGAGGCGCACCGGTTTGGGACGGTGACCGTTGGTGGCCCGCAGCGCCGGGCGCAGTGAGCGCAGGTGCAGCGCACGCAGGATCGTGTCGCGGTGCCGGTTCCAGGTGACGGTGACCAGCAGCCGGCGTGAGCGGTCCAGCAGCCGTGCCATCGAGCCGCCGTTGAGCGCCGCTCCGGCCGTGCTCACGGGCGTCAGGACGCCACGGCCCGCGAGCGCGCCGGCCGCGGCGGCCGGCGCCGGCGCCACCAGGATCGCCTCGGTGCGCCCGATCGGCGCGAGTGGGCAGAGCTCATCGGCGCCGGGCTGCCCGAGGTAGACCGCGTGGCGGTTGAAGCGCACGCACACGCGCGAGTTGCGGCCCAGGTGAAAGACCGGCCAGCCCTGCGGCACGCTGAGCCGCAGCCCCCGGTAGGCGACCGTCTTGGTGCGCGCCAGGGCGACGCCGGGCAGGATCAGCATCGCCGCACACGCGGCGATGATCAATGCCAGCGACGCACGGAGCGTCACGCGCTGCTGTTCACGGCTGTCAGCTGAGGGGAGATTCACTGCTCTACCGCATAGAACCGCAGAACGCGGCGAATGTTGCGATGCAGCGCCCCATCCGGGCCTGCGCAAGATCAATTGCACGGCGCCCAGGACTCAGTCGGAGGGCAACCACTCCCTGCCGGCGAGGATCGCGACGGTGATCACCGTCGCCACTCCCGCGAGCTGCAGCAGCGGCGTCAAACGCATCGCGTGGATGGCGATGAAACCAGCGACCGCGGCCCCCAGGATCAGTCCGCCCATGACCTCGAGGTTGAGCCGCACGTGGCGCAGCGGGCGTCCCGCGGAGATGTGCACGACGGTCGTGGTAAGCGTGCCTGTGAGGTACGTGGTCGAGAGGCCCTGCACGCCGAAGCGCTGGATCGCGCTGCTCTGGATCCCGAGTGCGACCGCGTTGCAAGCCAGCAACGCGGTCTTCACCACGCTCTGCTGCGGGTGACCGTGGACCAGCTGCAGCGCCAGGCCGTAGATCGTGAAGACCGCCAGCTCGGCGATCAGCGCGCGTGTGATCGACGGCGGCCAGACCGCGTCACCGTCGGTGTGCCGCCCGGCGAGCCGGCCGCCGATGAAGCCGCCGAGCACGAACGCCGCGATCGCCGCGCCCGTGCGCGCGGCGAGTGAGCCGTCTCCGGTCCCGGCGCCGAGCCCGAGCAGCACCATGTTTCCGGTCATGACGCTGGAGAACGCTCCGCCGAGCCCGATGAAGCTGGCCGCGTCGGTCACGCCGCTGACAACCGCCAGCAGCACCACCAGCCGGTCACGGCGCCGCAGCTCACGCGCACGCTGCGCACGGCTGGCCTGGCCATGACCGTGACCGGCCGCTGCGAGGCTCGCCGGCTCACCGCCGGGGTTCGGTCCCGCGTAGGTGGATGACATCAGCGGCCGATGCAGGCGCCGTCTTCTGAGCGCGGGTCGGCCGCACCACAGAGCAGGTCGTCGACGGTCACGCTGATCATCTGGGCGTGGCCGAACGATTGATCGCCCGGCAGCGCCCTCTCGACGCGGTAGCCGCGAGCCTGCAGGCCGTCCTCCCACGAGCCTGGAGCGTCGTGCTCGAGGGCGACTATCGGTGGCTCGGTGTCGGCGCTGCTCCACAGCCCAAACCCGGTCGGCTCGTCGCGTCGCAGATACCAGCGCGCGGCGCCGAGCGCGTCCCCCGGCAGCTGCCCGGTGACGAAGGTCCGCGCCAGCAGCTGCAGCAGGATCTGCGGCTGGGCGTCGGCGCCCATCGTGCCCATCACCGCCTCCAGCGCGCCGCCCTCACGCGTCACCAGCAGCGGTGAGAGCGTGTGCGGGGGCCGGCGTCGGGGCCCCAGCTCCGCCGGGTGTCCGTCCTCCAACGAGAAGCCCATCCCGCGGTTGTGCAGGAAGATCCCGAGCCCCGGCAGGACCAGCTGGGAGCCGAAGTCCGCAGCGTTGGACATGATCAATGAGACGCCGCAGCGGTCGCCGTCGACCGTGCACAGATAGGTGGTGCCGCCCTCCCGGTAGGCGTCCGCCAGCCCGCGCGTGGCCCGCTGGCGGATCGCTGCCGCACGCGGTGCCAGACGCTCGGGCGCGAGCAGCGCGGCGCCGTCGGCGGACTCGTGCAGCACCTCGGCGCGGTCATGGGCGGCCTGCCTGGCCGCCTCCACCAGCAGGAACGCCCAGAGCTCGTCCTCAGGGTCCTCGGGAATCCCGACCTGGTCCGCGATCCACGCACCGGTCAGCGTCAGGTAGCCGGATGAGTTGGGCGGGATCGTCCACAGCTGCCTCCCGAGTGCCCCCAGTGACAGCGGCTCAACCCACTCCGCCTGCGGGCTGCTGAGATCCTCCTCACTGAAGAGGTCGCCGCCGACGCTCCTCAGCTGCTCTCCGGCCGCGCCCTCATAGAAGGCTGAGCGGCCGCCGGAGCGGATCTCCTCCAGCGCCCGCGCCACGCCGGGAACCCTCAGCCGGCGGCCGCGAACCAGCGGCGCGGCCTCACCGAAGGCGGTCAGCCGGGTCTGCGGGGCGAGGCTCTCAGAGGCCTCGGCGAGCGTCGGTGAGACCGGAAAGCCATCGAGCGCGAGGCGCTGTGCGGGCGCGAGTGACTCGGCCAGGGAGAGCCGCCCGAAGCGGGCCTGCAACGCCACCAGCCCGTCCACGGCGCCCGGGATCGTGACCGCGCGCACGTCACCCTGAAACGGGATGCTGGTGTGACGCTCGGCGCGCAGCCGTGACGGGTCCGCACCCGAGCCGGCCCGGCCGGAGGCGTTGAGCGCCACCGGCAGCTGGCCGTCGATTGAGACCAGCGCGAACATGTCACCTCCCAGGCCACACATGTGCGGCGAGGTGACGGCCATCGCTGCCGCGCAGGCCACCGCCGCGTCCACCGCGTTGCCACCGCGCTCGAGGATTGCGACGCCCGCAGAGGCCGCCAGGTGATTGGCGGCCGCCACCGCGCCGTCCGGTGCAAATCGGGTGATCATGGTCAGTGCAGAACCTTCGATAGAAATGTGCGGGTACGCTCCTCCTGCGGCTGGTCCAGCACCCTCTCGGGCGGTCCCATCTCGACGATGCGCCCGGCGTCCATCATCACGACGCGGTCACCTACGCCGCGCGCGAAGCCCATCTCATGGGAGACGACGACCATCGTCATGCCCTCGGCGGCCAGGCCGCGCATCACCTCCAGGACCTCACCGACCATCTCCGGATCCAGCGCGCTGGTGGGCTCGTCGAAGAGCATCAGGGTCGGCTTCATCGCCAGCGCGCGAGCGATCGCGACACGCTGACGCTGACCGCCTGACAGCTGCCTGGGATAGGTGTCGCACTTGTCGGCCAGCCCGACGCGCGCGAGCAGCTCCCGCGCGTTGGCGTCCGCCTCCGCGCGCGGCATCCGCCGCACGCGCACCGGTGCGAGCGTCACGTTCTGCGCCGCGGTCAGGTGCGGGAAGAGGTTGAAGTGCTGGAAGACGAACCCGATCTCCGCTCGTTGGCGAGCGATCTCCGCCTCGGACTCCTCCACCAAGCCCTTGACGGTTCGCCGGTAGCCGATCAGGTGGCCGTTGACCCACAGCTCGCCCGAGTCGATCCGTTCGAGGTGGTTCATGCAGCGCAGCAGCGTCGTCTTGCCGGAGCCCGACGGGCCGATCATCACCACGACCTCACCGCGCTCAACCGTCAGCGACACGTCGTCCAGCACCTGCAGGCGACCGAACGTCTTCTGCACCGAGATGCACTCGACCGCGGGCTTGGCGCCCCCCTCCCCGTCGGCCCTGGCCGAGCGCGCCACGGATGTGTCGATCATCGCGCACCCCGCATCAGCTGCCCGGTCGCCGCCAGCGCGCCACCGCCGAACAGCCGGGTGCGCAGCGGCACGTGCTCCACGAGGTCACCGCCGCGGGCCTCCAGCCGTCGCTCGATCACGCTCTGGATGGCAGCCCAGACCGTGCTCATCACGATGTAGTAGATCGCGACGACGAGCATGATCTCGAACGTCCTGAAGGTCGCCGAGTTGAGGTCCTGACCGGCGAGGAACAGCTCCTGCAGCCCGATCACGCTCAGCAGCGAGGTGATCTTGAGCATGTTGTTGAACTCATTGCCCAGCGGCGGGACCACGATCCGCAGCGCCTGCGGCAGCACCACGTGGCGCATCGCCTGGTGGCGGCGCATGCCGAGTGACTCAGCTGCCTCGGTCTGGCCGCGATCGACCGAGTCGATCGCGGCCCGCATGATCTCCGCCATGTACGCGCCCTCGTTGATCGAGAGCGTGAGGATGCCGGCCTGGACCACGCCCGTGATCGAGATCCCGAGCAGCTGGATGTTGTTGAACGAGTACACCCCAAGGGTCGACAGACCGTCGTAGACCATCACCAGCTGCACCAACAGCGGTGTGCCGCGAACCAGCCAGATGTAGCCGCTCGCGAAGATCCGCAACGGGACGCGCCTGCTGCGCCGGAAGAGCGCCAACACCAGGCCCAGCGCCACACCCAGGGTCTGTGCGACCACGGCCACGTAGACCGTGGTGATCGCGCCGTGGACGAATGAGCTCGGCGGCGAGAACAGCAGGTGCGTGAAGAACGACCAGTGGAAGTGCACCCGTCCCCACCTACTTCAGCATGTCGCCGGTCAGGCCCCACTTGGCCATGATCGACTTGTAGGTGCCGTCCTTGCGAATCGCCGTGAATGCGCCGGAGATCGCGTGCAACAGCTGGTTGTCGTTCTTGCGGATCGCAATCCCGGTCAGGATCTGCCCGAACGGCTTGCCGACCGCCTGGAACTGGTTGCGGTTCTTGGACATGTCGTAGGACGCGGTCTCCAGCGTGGTGCCGTAGGCGTCGACGTGGCCGAGACCGAGCTGCTGAAGCGCATCTGAGTCCAGCGGGAACGTCTGCACCGTGATCGCGCCCTTGTGGTGCGCGGTGCACTGCTTGCTCTGCGCGGTGAGGAAGTCTGTGACGGTGGTTCCGAGCTCCGTCGCGACATGATGCCCGCAGAGTCCCGCGAGCCCTGAGATGTGCAGCGGGTTGCCCTTGCGCACCAGGATCTCCTCGCTGGAGTTCATGTAGTCCACGAAGCTCACCACCTTGCGGCGGGCGGGCTTGTCGAACAGCTGCGAGATGATCGCGTCGCAGTGACCGGCCTGGAGCGCGGGGATGATGCCGGCGAACACGGTGTTGACCCACACCGGCTTGAGGTGCAGCTTGGCGGCTATCGCGTCGCCGATCGCGACGTCCGAACCGGTCGGGGTCGTGCCGTTCTTGTAGAACTCGAGCGGCGGTGAGGAGATGTCTGAGCAGTAGTGGATCGTCCCGGCGGCCACCAGCTGTCCCAGCGAGGCCTTCGCGGCGGCCGCCCGCGGTGCCGCCTGCGCCGCGGTTGCGGCTCCTGATACGGCGATGGCCGCCGCAACTCCGGCGACGCCGATTCCCACTCGCGTGCGTCTGCGAGCGACACCCACCAGCGTGAAACCTGAACTTGCAGCGCGGGTCAGCCGCGCCTTTGCGTTCCTCACAGCAGCCTCCTCTATCCCATGGCTCGACCTATGCCGAAACCTTTCGGCACACCCTAGAGCAGCACCCCGCGGGCAGTCAAGAGCTTCAGCTGAAATCAGCAGCCGGTGGACGCGCGCAGGTGCGGCGTGGCCACCACGAAGCGTGGCTGCGCAGCTCCCCCGCCTGAGATCCGTTCGAGCAGCATCTCCACAGCCTCCTCCGCCTGACGCTCCGGGTGCAGGTCCCAGGCGGTGACCGGCGGATGGCCCTCACGCGCATGGACGCTGTCCACGCCGGCGGCGATCAGCAGGGAACCGGGGACCGTGCGGCCGGCGTCCTCAGCACCGCGCAGCACCCCGCGAATGAAGCGCGCGGCGAGCACGAAGATCGCGTCCGGCGAGTCACGTCGGGCCAGCAGCCGCGTCGTCGCCTCGTATGCGCTGCGCTCACCGTGAAGCATCGACGCGCGCGCCACCACGCGCGGGCGTCCGCGCTCGGTCACCCAGGACTCGTACGCCGCGAGCGTCTCCGCCGCCCAGGCCCACTCGACGCGCGGCAGCAGCAGCGCGATGCGCTGCGCGCCCTGCTGCTCGAGGTGCTCGAGGATCGCCTGGGTGATCTCGCCGGTGCGGCAGGCGACGTACGCGGTGTCCGCTCGCCCAGGGTCGCGCTCGATCGTCACGACCGGCAACCCGACCTCCTCAAAAAGCGTGACGCGCGGGTCCGCGTGCCGCGGGTCAACCACGATCCCGCCGTCAAGCGCGAGCCCGCGCAGGTCAGACCTCCCGATCTTGGGCGGCAGCAGCATCAGCGACTGCTGATGCGAGAACGCGGAGACCGCCGCCGCTCCGGCCAGGCGCATGTAGAAGTCGAGGCTCAGCGCCTCATCCGAGCGAGCGTCACCGCGCACCGGCAGGACCAGCCCCAGCGCGCGCGAGTGTCCCGAGCGCAGACCGCGCGCATGGCGGTTGGCCTGGTACCCGAGCTGCCGTGCCACCTCAGCGACACGCGCCCTGGTGGATGGATCGACGCGCCCCTTGCCGTTGAGCGCGTCGGAGACCGTGACGATGGCCACCCCGGCCTCCCGAGCCACGTCGCGGATTGTCGGCCGAGTGCTTGTCACCTTCGCGCCACAAGGTAGCTCACGGTGCCACCGGGAGATCGTGACCGGGGCTCAGCGGCCCTGCGGTGCGTCAAGCGGAGCGCATGCGCAGAGCTCGGCCGGCAGGCTCACCCGTGAGGGGGTTCGAGCGCCCGGGCGGCAGGGCGCGACAACCCGCCCGTGGGGCGCGATGACCCGTCCGCGGGGCCCGACAACCGATGCGCCCGGTTCGGTCACCTGCGCGCGGACATCGTGATGAAGTCACGTGCCCACCAGGCGGCGAAGAAGGTGTCCGGACCACGGACCGTGCCCGCCAGCAGGCCACGACCGTTGGCCGGGGAGGCCAGGCCGTTGGGAGTCGGCGGGCTGTAGGTGGCGAAGATCGGCCAGTCAGGATTGATGTCCAGCTCCATCCCGCGGACCACCCCCGCGCGGGCCAGCAGCATCGCGAGCTGCAGCGGCGCGAGCGCCGGACCCTGGACGTAGACGAGCGCGCCGTTGCGCGTGACGCCCGCCGCTGATCGCCACTGGTTCTCGATCCCGGGCACGCTCGAGGCGCATGAGGTCGTTCCACATGTGGCCCCCCAATCAAGCCAGCTGGGCGTCGAGGCGAGCGGTGTCGGCCTGCCGGCTGCCACCAGCGGCACAAGGTTCTGACGCACGGCCACGACGTTGTGGGTCATCCGCACATCGCTGCCCCAGGCGCCCACGTTCACGGAGCCGTTGGCATAGATCACCAGTGAGGCGGCGCCGTTGCGCAGCGGGTAGACGAAGCGCCCTTCCGTGTAGTAGCCGCCCTCAGCGGAGTTCATCTGAAAGCCACCGTTGAAGGCCGCCACCAGCGTGCGCGCCGCCGCGGGCTGGATCGGTGCGGTGTAGCGATACGGACCTCCGCCGGGGCTCTCCGAACCGGAGTAGAGGCGTGCTGAGAGCAGGCGCGTGTCCATCCACGCGACCCCCGCAGGCTGCGAGCCGCCGGGCGGAATCAGCGTCGTCTCATACACCGCTGGGATGCCGGCCACAGGGCGGCCGGCTGGATGCCAGAAGCCCTCGCCTCGGTAGGCGGGACGCAGGAACGGCCTCAGCCTGCCGGGGTGCGGCAGAGGGACCAGGCGCGACCGGCGCCGAGCGCTGACGCTTCCCG
>JAJZDA010000265.1 GCA_021851525.1 Actinomycetes bacterium
CCCGGGGACGCTCCCGCCCGGCTGCCCACGCCTGCGCCCGGGGGTGGCCAGCGGGCCACCCCCGGGGCTGATGCCGCCTCAGCCGGCTGTCGGGGCCGACTGCGGGCGGGTGCCGAGCGTCACCTTGACGTTGCTCGTCCCGCCCTTGGGCCGGCGCACGGTGAAGGTCACCGTGTCGCCCGGCTTGAACGTGCTGATCGCGACGATGAAGTCGCTGCTGTTGGAGATCGTCTTGCCATTGATCTTGGTGATCACGTCACCGGGGACCAGGCCCGCCTTGGCCGCCGGGGAGCCCGCCACCACCGGGCTGGTGGGGCATCCGCCGCTGGCGGTCGGTGCGATCTCCGCGCCGCCGCTGCCGCTGGTGGAGTCCACCAGGCAGACGCCGACATACGGGTGCACGACCTTCTTGCCGGCGATGATCGTGTCCGCCACCTGCAGGTCGGTGTTGGCCGGGGTCGCGAAGCCGACGCCCGCGCTCGAGCCGGAACTAGTCTGAATCTGGTCGTTGAGGCCGATCACGTCGCCGTTGGCATCGAGCAGCGGCCCCCCGGAGTTGCCGGGGTTGATCGCCGCGTCGGTCTGGATCGCGCCGGGGATCGTGTAGTTGTTGGGCGCGGTGATGCTGCGCCCAACGGCGCTGACGATGCCCGCGGTGGTCGTCTCAGGCAGCCCGAAGGGGCTGCCGATCGCCACCACCGGATCACCGACCTGCGCGTGGTTGGAGTTGGCGAACGGGATCGGGTGCAGCTCTGACGCGGGCGCGTTGACCTTGATCACCGCGACATCGGTCGAGGGGTCGGTGCCCAGCACCTTCGCCTTCGCGCTGTAACCATCCTTGAAGTGGACCGTGACGGAGGTGGCACCGGCCACCACATGCTCATCGGTGATGATGTCGCCCTGCTTGTCCAGGACCACGCCGGCGCCCTCCGCCTGCGTGGTGGTCGAGGGCTGCTGGAAGAAGCCGAGGTTGTTGTTCTGGGAGACCGCCGTGACCTCGATGTCGACCACGCCCGGGCTGGCCTGCTTGTAGATCTGGTTGATCGTCATGCCGGTGCTCTTGGTGAGCGTCGTGGGAACCGATGTCGATGCCCCCGACGCGACCGTCTGCTGGATCACCGTCTTGGTGCCGTTGCCGCTCGAGATGACCAGGGCAACGACCGCGCCGGCGATCGCCCCGAAGAGCACAGGCAGCACGGTTTTCAAACTCTTCATCTGTTCTGTTCTCTCCTGTCGAGGCTGATGCTTCAACAGCAATGACAACAGCGCAACGTCAGAGCTTCGTAAGTTCCTGCGCGCGGGCGCGGGCGACGAACGGATCGAGCGCGGCCGGGTTGCGCAGCGACTCGATGCTCGCCGCCTGAGCCGGCGGTGTACCCATCAGGATCCGCTTGACCGGCACCTCCAGCGCCTTGCCTGAGAGCGTGCGCGGCACCTCCGGGATCTGCACGATCTCATCCGGGACGTGGCGTGGCGAGCACTGCTCGCGCAGCCGCCGGCGGATCGCGTCGCGCAGCTGCTGGTCGAGCTGCACCCCGGGTGCGAGCACCACGTAAAGCTCCAGCCAACCGTCGGTCCCGGGGCGCGGCAGATCCACGGCCAGCGCGTCGGTGACCTGCTCGAGCGCCAGCACGGCGCGGTAGAGCTCGCTGGTTCCCATGCGCACGCCACCACGGTTGATGGTCGAGTCCGAGCGGCCGTAGATCACAGCGCCGCCGCGCGCGGTGATCTCAATCCAGTCGCCGTGACGCCAGACGCCGGGGAAGCTCTCGAAGTAGCTCTCGCGGTAACGCTCACCGGACTCATCGCCCCAGAAGCCGATCGGCATCGAGGGCATCGGCTCGGTCAGCACGAGCTCACCCACCTGGTCGGTGACCGGCGATCCGTGCTCATCGAAGGCGGCGATCGCGGCGCCCAGAGCGCGCGCCTGAAGCTCGCCGAGGCGCACCGGCAGCGTCGGCACCCCGCCGATGAACGCCGTGCAGACATCGGTGCCGCCAGAGGTGGAGAACAGCCATGTGTCGGCTCCGAGCTCGTCGTAGACCCAGCGAAAGCCCTCCGGCGAGAGCGGCGAGCCGGTCGAGCCGACCGCGTAGAGGCGGTCAAGGTCACGCCCCTCACGCGGCTTCACGCCGCCCTTCATGCACGACGCGATGTACGCGGCGCTGGTCCCCAGGCAGGTGATCTGGGCCTCGTCCGCCAGCTCCCACAGGCGCTCCAGCGTCGGGTAGCCGGGGTTGCCGTCATAGAGCACTATCGCCGCGTCGGTGAGCAGCACGCCCACCAGGAAGTTCCACATCATCCAGCCGGTCGTGGTGAACCAGAAGACCCGCTCACCGGCGTGCGCGTCGAGCTGCAGCCAGCTCATCTTCAGCTGCTCCAGCAGGATGCCCCCGTGGCCGTGCATGATCGGCTTCGGCAGGCCGGTGGTGCCGGAGCTGTAGAGCACCCACAGCGGATGCTCGAAGGGCACCTGCAGGTGCTCCAGCGCCGGCGCGTCCGGCGCGGCGCCCGGGTCCGGCGCGGCGCCCGGGTCCGGCGCGGCGCCC
>JAJZDA010000080.1 GCA_021851525.1 Actinomycetes bacterium
AGCCGCCGGCCGCCCCGGCCGCGTGCCGCGGGCCCCAAGCAGCAGCAGACCGGCTGCCGCGGCGAGCGCCAGCGACGCAGCCTCACCGGGCATCGATGCGCATCCCGGCGTCCGTGTTGGTGAGGCGCAGCTCGAGCCGTGAGCGGCAGTGGGCGACCACGAACGAGCGCGAGCCGACGCGCCACAGCGCCTGGCCGGAGGCGAGCCTGCTGAGCAGCCTCGCCTCGGTGCTCGACAGGCCCAGCAGGCTCCTGGTCGCCTCGCTCTGGCTCTCATCCTGGTGGTAGATCACGCGCGTCGAGGAGTCCGCGATCAGCCCCTCGGCGATCCGCACCGCCTGCGAGCCGGCGTCCCCGACCGTCTGCAGATCCGCGAGCTTGTGCAGCACCACCAGGTTCATCACGCCGAACTGCCTGGCGAGCTTGAAGTTGGACTGAAACCAGCGCCCCAGTCCGGGATGCTGGATGATCTTCCAGGCCTCGTCGGCGACGTTGATCATGCGCTCGCGGCCCGTGTGCTCCATGCCGCGCGCCAGCTGCGTCCCCATCCATGCGGTGGCGCAAGCCATCAGGATGCCCACCGCGGGTGAGTCGCGCACGGCGTGCAGATCGATCACCAGCAGCCGTGCGTCGAGCTCGAGGCCCGGCGTCGTCGGGCCGTCGAACAGGCCGCGCAGCGGGCCCTCGCAGAGGTCCTGCAGCGCGAGCGCGGCGCGCCGCGCGTCAGCCGCCAGTTGCCCGACCTCCGTCTGCAGCTGCGCGGCCATCTCCGCCGGCGGTGCGAACAGCACCGCGCTCAGCTCGGGCAGCGTCGGCTCGATCCGGCGTCGCGCCAGGCAGCGCAGCGCCTCGCGCAGCGCCGCGGCCTCGAGTTGGTCGAGGGGCGCGCCGATTGCGGTCGTGGTGATCGCCCTCAGCAGCTCGATCTGGGCGTGCTCCTCGGTCCGCGCGGCCAGCGGGTTGAGCCGCACGCCGCCGCCGGGCTGCAGTGAGATCGGCCGCACCCCGAGCGCCTCGCACAGCGGGCCGTACTCGCGCTTGACGTCGAGCACGAAGGCGCGCCGCCCGAAGAGCAGCATCCGCCACAGGAGCGTCTTGACGAGCGCGCTCTTGCCCTGCCCGAGCTTTCCCAGCACGATCACGTTGGGGTCGTCGAGCACACCCTCCTCGTAGAGCACCCAGGGGTCAAAGCAGAAGGCGCCGCCGCTGCTGTCGAGGCCGATGAACGCGCCGCGCCCGCCGAGTCCGCAGGTGGCGGTGAACGGGTAGAGCGCCTGGGCGTGGCGCGTGGTCACGCGGTGTGCGGGAGGGTCGGCGCTCATCTCAGGCCCCGGGCCAGCGGCAGCGTGAAGGTGAACGCCTGTGCCTGCTGTCCGTAGAGGCGGCGCAGCTCGATCCGTGCGCGGGCGGCGTGCTGGTGGACCTCCGTGCAGACCCGCTCCAGCTCACGTGGGTCGCGGCCGCTCACCGTCACGAACCCGGTCAGCCGCACCTCCCCGTGGCCGGCCGCGAGCTCCGCCTCGCGGCGCATCGCCGCCTCCTGAACCTGGCGCTGGCGAGCGGTCTCCGACTGGCCGAAGCGCCGCCGCAGCTCACTGTCGGCTCGGTCACGCGTGATCGCGGCCTCCACCTCTCGCGTCGAGCGTCCCGGCGGCACCGGTTCGAAGCTGACCGCGATGGTGCGCACGGTCTCAGAGCTGCCGAGCAGCGGCTCCAGGAACGTCGGTGAGACCTCGACGCGCGGCCACGCGTTGATCCAGAAGGTTGCGTGGCAGGCGCCGTCGCAGCGGTAATGATCCCAGTGTTCGCTGGCGGCCATCGGCCAGGGTGAGCTCGCGGAGAGAGGCTCGTGATCCTGGCTGAGCAGGTCGCGCGCGGTCAGTTCGGCGCGCGCGTAGGGATCGAACGCGGTCCTGAATACGCGACCGAGCTGGCCGGCGCGCAGCGCTCCAAGCACAGTTACCTCGGCCGCCTCCAGCTGGCGGGCAAGGCGCGCCGTCTGCTCCAGCAGGACCTCACGGGCCTGCGGGCGCGGTCGGCCCTGCAGGCGTCGCTCATCCACCTGCACCGCTAGCAGGATCTCGTGCTCATTGGTGACCCTCGCGCTCGTGCTGATCAGCTCCAGGTAGGACTCGACGATCGGCACGCCGCGTGCTGGCCAGTCGGGGGCGCGTGCCTCATGTAGCCAGCGCGCCAGCTCATCGCCCTGCGACGGTGCGGTCCGCTCGATCCACTGCAGGCGACGGATCCCGGAGTCTGCCGCGGCGCTGAGCACACTGCCCCAACGCGCCAGCCGCCGCTCCTGGGCCTCCGGGTCAAGCAGCGTGAAGCCCTGTGCCCGGCAGGCGATCACGGCGGTGAGGCGTCCGCTGCGCCGCTCCCAGATCGCCCCCGGCGAGCCGCCGCCGGGCGCGAGTTCGACCAGCTCGACACCCTGCAGACCGGGAGGCCGCGTTCGCTTCCGACGGCCGTTGCCGGTGCGGCTCGCCAGGCCGGCTGCGCGTGTCCAGCCGGCCGCGGGCGCCTGTGCGCGGAACACGCGGGCGCGCAGCGGACCCCGCAGCGCGAAGCGCACCACCAATGGCAGCCACTGGTCCGCCGTGCGCCCGGCCAGCGGCAACGTGGTGAAGCACACGCTGAGCGCCACGGTGGCTATCCCCAGCGCCGCCCCCGCGGCGTTCGGCAGCCGGTTGAGCGTGCCGAACGCCGCCACCAGGCCGGCACCGACGGTCGCGACCTGGCCGGTCCGGGCTGGGCCCAGCAGCCCGTGGCGCTCCAATGGCCCGAACCGGTAATGGAGCCGCTGCTCACTCATCGCGTTGCACCCACCAGTTGCCGGGCCCGCCATCAAGCTGGAGGTCCTCGCCCGGATGCTCGAGTTCAGCTCGCACCCTGGCTGTCAGCTCCTCGGCCGCGGGCCCGAGCGGCGTCTGGAAGTCGGCGCTGTGACCGTCCGCCGCGGCGCCCGCACCCAGCGTGCCGTGCGTGCGGATCGCTGCGTCCGAGCCCGTCGCGGCGAGCGATTCGCTCCCGGCCACCACCGGCGGATCTGACCCGGCGACGGCACCCGGGTCAGACCCCGCGACGGCACCCGGATCAGGCGTGGCGACGGCACCCGGATCAGGCGTGGCGACGGCACCCGGATCAGGCGTGGCGACGGCACCCGGATCAGGCGCCGCGACGGCACCCGGATCCGGTGTGGACTGCTCAATCCCGGGGAGCACCGCCGGTGGCGGTGCGGCGGGCGCTGCGTCCGCAAAGCGGCCGGCGTGCGCGTGCGGTAGCGGCCCGGCTCCGGATCCTGACGGTTCAGCGCCTCCAGCGCCTCCAGCGCCGGCCGGCTCGCGGACGCCACTGGTCTCGGCGCTCCGTGCGGTGCCCTGCGCCCCGTCGAGGTCCGCCCCGTCGAGGTCCGCCCCGTCGGGGGTCGGCCCGTCGGCCTGCTGCTGCGCGGGCGAGCGCCCGGCCGCGGCGACGTGGTCGCTCTCCTGGACATCAGCTCCGCGGCCGCCTGCGGAGCGTCCCTCCCAAGGCCCTCCCGGAACGTGACCCGCGGCAGCCGCGGCGAAGCGGCCGGCTGCGCGTGCATGCCGGCTGAGCATCGCCGGCAGCGTGCTTCCGTCCTCCGCATCGGCTGGGCTGCCGTGGCCGGCGCTTGGCGCAACACGGTCACCCATGTGTCCGA
This sequence comes from Actinomycetes bacterium, assembly GCA_021851525.1. Lineage (GTDB taxonomy): Bacteria > Actinomycetota > Thermoleophilia > Solirubrobacterales > Solirubrobacteraceae > Palsa-465. The sequence continues at coordinate 3,685 of JAJZDA010000080.1, forward strand.
GCTCGCTGCGCATCGCGGCGGTGGCGCCGGCAGCGAGCTCTGTGAACGGCAGCAGCCGCATCAGCACCCATGGCGCCAGCGTCGCCAGCAACAGTAGCGCTGAGGCGGTGAGCAGCTCCGAGGTGCTCGCATGCGCGGCGAGGAACGCTGATCCGGCCAGCGAGAGCACCGCGACGATCGCGAACTTCGACAGGATCAGGGAGATCAACAGCTCGGTCAGCCGCACCGCCCAGATCCGGCGAGCCGGCCAGACGAACGCCGCAAACGCGAGCGGGAGCATCAGCACGACGACGTATACGGCGGCGGCGCGGATCAGCAGCTCGACCGCGAGCGTGAGCGCCGCGGCGACGGTCAACACACCGACCATCACCGCCAGGAAGGGGGAGCCGCCGATTGCCGAAAGGCCCGCGGCGAAAGCTGCCGCCTGGTCCAGGAAGCGCGCTCCGCCGGCGACCGCCACGGATCCCACCACCGCGCTCATCTGATCAGTGGCCCGCAGCATCAGCGATGCCAGCGGCGCGGCCAGGCTCACGGCCAGCAGCGAGAGCGGGAGGTATGCGAACGCGACCCGCCCGACCAGCGCGAGGTCGGCGCGCATGATCGCCTGGACCATCGCCGCGAAAACGAATGGCAGCGTGAGTAGCGTGGCGAGCCCGGCGATCCGCCAGTAGGTGGAGGAGAACCACGTGGCAGTCAGGTCGGGGGCGGTCGCGCTGCCGATCAGACCCGCCACGGCCGTCAGCGCCGCTCGTGTGCCGGCCAGCACCCAGGCCGAGATCGCGTCCAGGCCGGAGCTGGCGGCGCCGCCGATGAGGCCGCCCGCGACGTGACCCGCGGCACTTCCCAGGGCGCCGGCGACGGACCCGAGACCGCCGCCACCGATGATCGTGAGAACGCTCACCACTCGCTCACTTCGCGGTGCTGCCCAGGTGAGCAAAGAAGTTCACGAGGCCGGGCGCCGCACCGATCACCAGCGCCGCAGCTGCGGAGACCACCGCAGCCATGCGCCCGCGAGCGGCGTAGTGGTGGCTGTTGGTGTGTGAGGCCACCGCCCACAGCGCGGTGCCCACGAACGTCCCGAGCAACGTGATCGCCAGCGCCCAGGCGTCGGCTCCATTGACGATCTGCTGCAGCACGTTGCTGCCCGGCAGACCGGTTGGATCGGGCGTGGCGGTGACCGACGCAAAGAGCAGCTGGATTCCCGGCATCTCGCCTCCTAATAACAAATGAGTCATTCTGCGGTGATACAGTAATACTCAATTAGACTCATGGAGTCGCATAGATGTATCAAAACTGCGTCATTTGGAGAGCGGATGTCTTGGGACCTGAATCGGCCGCGTACGTTGGAAACGCTCTTCCGCCAGCTCGACCCTGAGCTGCGGCGGATCGTCGCCGCCAACGTGCGGGCGCCCGCATACGTGATTGAGGAGGCATGCCAGGTCGCCTGGGCGACGCTCGTGGCGCGTGGCGCCACGGTCTCGGCGGGCACGGAGCTGCGGTGGCTTGGGACCACCGCCACGCGCGAGGCCCTGCGCCTGATGCGGCTGGCGCGCCGGGAGCTCTCGCTGGAGCAGGGTGAGCGCGCCACAGGCCTCCTCGAGGCGGCACGGATCGCGGAGCCAGAGCGCGCCACAGAGCTGCGTGAGCGTCTGGCGGAGGTGCGCGCCCTCCCCCTGCGCCAGCGCCGGATGGTGCTGATGCAGAGCTTCGGGTATCGCTATGAGGAGATCGCAGAGCTGACCGGCGACTCAGTCCGCACCGTTGAGCGTCAGCTGCTGCGCGCCAGGCGCAGACTCGCCGGCTGACAGCTCCGGCTCTGGTGTCCGTCAACCGGCGGTGGGCTCTGGCCGACCGCCCCCGGTCCGCGCGCCGCCGCCTGCCGCGGGCTCAGCGTCGCCGCGGTGCGCGCCCGCGCTTGCGGCGCTTGCGCTCCGCGGGCTTGAGCTTGCGCGAGCGCGGTGGCGCCTTGGAGCCCTTGCGCTTGAAGCCCAGCGGGTCATCATCGAGGCTCTTATCGCCACGGGTGTGGCTGCGGGCGTCGCGCATCACAAAGGCCGCCACGCCCACCAGCAACAGCAATGTCACGGCGCCGATCAGGATCGCGTCTACGCCGCTGAGGCCGCCGCTGCCGGTTGTGGTCGTGCCGGTGGATGGCAGCAGCGTCTGCGTGGTGGTCTGGCCTGCCCCGGCACTGCCGAGCCCGAACGAGGAGGAGCCCAGCAGTGAGGTCGGCGAGGTCACCGTTCCGGCCGTGGCCGTCGAGCCGTAGGTCGTGCTCGAGCCCGAAGCCGTCGTCGCGCTCCCGCTCGCAGTGGACGCGGCCAGCGCGGCACTCGGCGCAGCGGCCGTGAGTGCCACGACCAGCAGGACCAGCGAGAGTTGGCGCTTGCCGTTCACCGACTGCTACTGCTCGGAGGCCAGCGGGCCTTCCATCGCCGGTGTCTGCGGGTCGCGCGCGTACGGGTTCTCGGAGTCGTGAACCTCCTCGTGGTACACGCTCTCGACGTTCACCGACCAGATGTCGTGGTGGGTGCCCAGCAGGATGTTGTCCACCGCGCGCATCGCCGTCAGCATCGAGTGATCGGAGTTGTTGTAGCGGTGCAGGCCGTTGCGGCCGACCTGCGCCAGGTTCTTCAGATCACGCTCCAGCCAGCTGCGGATCGTCGCCACGCGCTCGGCGTACTTCTCGTCGTAGATCGGGTACGCCTTGTACACGCGCTCCACGAACCCGAACTTGACGTTGGCCGCCCTGGCCAGCTTGAGCTTCTCAATCTCGGCCGAGGCCATCTTGACGAGGGCATCGTCGTCCATGTTCCAGAGGTCGTCGCCCTCGAAGCAGAAGTACTCCATGCCGACCGAGGCGTCCTCTTCGTTGGGGACCATCCACGGGCTCCAGGACTTGAAGTTCTGGATGCGCAGCACGCGCACACCGGGCTGGTGGATGTAGATCCAGTTGTCCGGGAAGAGGTCATCGCCCTTGATCACCAGCAGCACCGTGAGGAACTCGCGGTAACGCAGGCCGCGGGCGGCGTCACGAACCTCCGCCGGCGCCTCCGGTTCGGCGATCCCGACCGTGGTGCGCAGCGGCAGCGAGGAGATCACGTGCGAGGGGGTCAGCACCTGCCCGCCGGCGTGGACCTCCGTGACGATGCCCTCGGGGCTGGTCACCAGCTTGGTGACGGGCGCGCTCAGGCGGATCTCACCGCCGTTGGCCTGGATGTCACGCGCCATCTCCTCCCACATCTGCCCGGGGCCGAAGCGCGGATAGTTGAACTCGGAGATCAGCGACTTGATCTTGTTGCCCTTGTTGCCGAAGAACGCGGCCCTGGCGGCGCTGAAGAAGGAGAGGCCCTTGATCCGCTGCGCCGCCCACTCGGCGCGGATCTCATCGGTCGGCACACCCCACAGCTTCTCCGTGTAGGTCTTGAAGAAGTGGTTGAAGAGACGCTTGCCGAAGCGGTTTGAGACCCACTCCTCAAAGGTGTCCTCACGGCCCTTGGGCTTGACCGCGGCCCACATGTAGGAGAGGCCGCAACGCACCAGCTCGAGCGGGCCGAGCTTGCGGATCACGTCCATCCCCTCCAGCGGATACTCCAGGAACTTGTCGTTCCAGTAGATCCGGCTCTGGCGCGGGCGCTTGAGGAACTCCTCCTTCATGATCTCGTGCCAGAGGTCATCGACCTCCTTGACCTTCGTGAAGAAGCGGTGCCCGCCGAGGTCGAAGCGGTAGCCGTCCCGCACCGTGGTGCGGGCGATCCCGCCGAGCTGGTCGGTGGACTCGAGCACCACCACCGCCTTGCCCTTGCGGGCCAGCAGGTAGCCCGCGGTCAGCCCGGCGGGGCCGCCGCCGAGAACCACCACCGGCTTCTCAGGGGTGATCTCGGAGCCGAACGCGGCAGCGGCGGGCACGCTCTGCGCGCTGGGCTCGGGGGTGGTAGCCGGGGTCTCGGGCACTCTCGTCAAACCTTCTTGTAGAGGATGGCGGCGTCTGCGATGCAGCAGGCGCCGCGGTAGTTCTCGGGCGCAACCGCGATCTGCTTGAGCTGCGGATCCTGGTTGATGATCAGACCCCATTGTGCCGAGCGGCGACGGACCATGACCGTCCACGGGGCATCCCAGTTGGCCTCGCCCTCGGTCAACGGCCGGATGAACAGCAGCTGCTGGCCGGGCTTCATCGCGTTCAGCAGCCTGGGCACGACCTTCCATGGGTTGGAGGCGCGGTAGCGACTCATCGCGTTGATCCAGTTCATGAAGGTCGGATCCTTGACCGGTCCGATCGTGTTGGACCACTTCAGCCCGCCGGGGAGGTAGTAGTAGGCCAGCGGCATCTGCTCCGGCTGCCCGACGATCACCAGGTCACCCTTGTGCAGCAGCGTCTTCATCTGCCCGCCGATGGTCTGCATGTCGCTCTTGTAGGACGGGATGAAGGCGCCCGGGCGGATCATGAACGCCACCACGAAGACGATCGCCAGCGCGCCGATGATCCCCGAGCGCGACATCCCGAAGGCGATCAGCAGCAGCACCGGCGCGACGATCGGTGCGAAGTACCGCACCACCCAGGCCGGTGTGATCTGCGAGCCGGCCCATGCCAGCAGCAGCGTGATGAACATCAGGCAGAAGAGCATCAGCGCGATCTTCGCCTCGACGCCGCCGCGCTTGCGCTTGTTGAACACGGTGGTGTAGCCGATGCCTGCGGAGATCAGCATCACGGCGGTGATCGAGGCGCCTCCCAGGACGCCGACGGCGAGCTGAATCGGCGCGCCAAAGTGCGGCTTCTTGTCCCACGGCGCGGCGGTGTGCAGCGCCTGGAAGATGAACGTCGGGACCCACGGCAGGAACAGCACCACCGAGGCGGCGTAGGCGATGATCACGTCCTTGATGAGACCCGCGCGGATGTCCTCGTCACTGATGTACCAGAGCAGGATCAGCGACAGGAACGAGCCGGCCGCGTAGTAGATCGCCCACGCGTGCGTGTAGAACATCAGGGCCTGGGCGACGGTGAACAGCGGTATGTAGGCGCGTCGCCGGAAGACGAAGCCGTTGATGAAGCCGATCGTCGCGAGCAGCCCGAGCAGCGCCATCAGCGTGTACATGCGCGTCTCGACCGCGTAGTAGTCGAGGAACGCGTTGAACGCGAACAGCGTGGCGCTCATCAGCGCCAGGCGCTTGCCGGCGATCGTGTGACCCGCCCAGTAGCCGACCGGGATCGTGAGCGCCGTGAAGATCTCGGAGAGCCAGTGCGTCGCCGCCTCGCCGTTGCCCACCAGCTGCATCCAGATGTGCAGCAGCATGTAGAACAGCGGCGGCGAGCCGTCCATCCGCAGGATCCCGGGGATCGAGCCCAGCGGGTGCGAGGAGATGCCGACGGTGATCGCCTCGTCCATCCAGAACTGGCCACCGACGTTGTGGGTGCGCACCCACAACGCCACCGCGCTGAGCAGCAGCAGGATCCCGCCGACCCGCATCCAGCCGGGCAGCGCCCGCACCCAGGCGGGCAGCGGGAAGCTGAATTCGCGGATCAGCGCTGGCGAATCGCTGGTGGCCGGGCTGAGGTCGGGCGTTTCGGTGGTTGCGGTCATGGCTGGCTCGTGGAGGCTATCGGTGCGGGCGTGGCTGAAGTTGCGGCGTGCGCCGCGGCTGGGGCGCTCACCCGGTTACACCGAGCGCCGTGCAGGTCTCAATCTCGCTGAGCAGGCTGTCCGACGCGTGGTTGGGGAACAGCAGTGCTGAGCCGATCACCTCGGCGCCCTCGTCGTGGCCCTGGATCTGCAGGCCCTGGGCGATTCCGGGCGTGGGGTAGAAGATGATCGTCGGGCCGATGCGCGGCCGGCCGATCTGGATCGCCGGCAGGCCGCTGCCCTGGGCGCGGAACATCACCGGGTGCAGCTTGTCGGTGCGCAGGCACGGCATGTGCGCGACGCGCGGGTCGTCGATCACTCCGTAGAAGCCCTTCACGTGTCTGCGCGCAAGCACGGGAGAACCAGCCTGTGGCTTGGCGGCAACGCCGCACGCGCCGAGCAGGACGGCCATCAGCCCGGCCGCCGCCGTCATCTTGACTGCACGGGACATGGCGCTGAGGGTAGTGGAAAGCCCCATCGCCCTGTCCCGCGCCCGCCGCCGCGGCGCTTCAGGATCATCGTGGGGCACCGGTCCACTAGGCTGCGCGTCATGTCACTAACTGTTGTTGGCTCAATCGCGTTCGACGCGGTCAAGACGCCGTTCGGTGAGCGCCCCAAGATGCTCGGCGGCTCGGCCGTCCACTTCGCGCTGGCGGCCTCCTTCTTTGACACCGTCCGTGTCGTCGGCCCGGTCGGTGAGGATTTCGGCGACGCCGAGCTGGCGGTGCTCGAGGGTCGCAGCGTGGAGACCGCCGACATCGAGCGCGTGGCCGGCGGGCAGACGTTCTTCTGGAGCGGCGTCTACGGCTGGGATCTCAACGAGCGTGAGACGCTCGCCACCGAGCTCAACGTCTTCGCTGAGTTCGAGCCCAAGCTCTCAGAGCAGTCGCGGGACTGCGACGTGCTCTTCCTGGCGAACATCCAGCCGGAGCTGCAGCGCCAGGTCCGCGACCAGTGCCGGCGGGCGCGGTTCGTCGCACTCGACTCGATGAACCTCTGGATAGAGGTCGCCAAGCAGTCGCTGGAGGCCGCCATCGCTGATGTCGACTGCCTGATCCTCAACGACGCCGAGCTGCGGCAGCTCACCGAGCAGCCGAACCTGGTGCGTGCTGCCGAGCGGATCCTCGAGATGGGCCCGAGCGTGGTTGTCGCCAAGCAGGGGGAGTACGGCTCGGCGCTGATCACCGCCGACGGCTTCTTCTCGCTGCCGGCCTTCCCGCTGGCGGACGTCTGCGACCCGACCGGTGCCGGTGACACCTTCGCGGGTGGCTTCGTCGGCTACATCGCGGCCCACCCGGACGTGGCGATCAGCCACGACCTGCTGCGCCGGGCGATGGCCTACGGGACGGCGCTGGCGTCGTTCAACGTGCAGGAGTTCGGCACCGAGCGGGTCGCGCGGCTGACCGCCGCGGAGATCACCGAGCGGGTGGCGCAGCTCGGGCGCATCACGCAGTTTGTGGACGTGCCGCTGACGCTGCGCGATTGACAAACTTCTGCTGATGCCCCCCGTACCCACATCGGTTCTCTCGGACGGCACGATCCGTGAGCTCGTGGCGGCCGGCCGCATCGCGATCGATCCCTGGGACCCGGGGATGATCCAGCCGGCCAGCGTGGATCTGCGGCTCGGCGACTCCTTCAGGGTCTTCCACAACCACCGCACCTCCGCGATCGATCTGCGCGACCCGCCCGGCAACCTCACCGAGGAGGTGGTCCCCGCGCCCGGTGAGCCGTTCGTGATCCATCCCGGGGAGTTCTGCCTGGGGCGCACGCTCGAGTGGGTCAGGATTCCCAACGACATCGTCGCCCGCATCGAGGGCAAGTCGAGCCTCGGCCGCCTGGGGCTGATCGTGCACGCCACCGCCGGATTCTGCGATCCCGGCTTCGAGGGCACGCTCACGCTCGAGCTCAACAACCTCACGCGCGTCCCGATCAAGCTCTACCCCAGCCTTCCGATCGCCCAGCTGTCGTTCATGGCACTTGACCGTCCTGCCGAGACTCCTTACGGAAGTCCTGGGCTGGGCAGCCACTATCAGGGCCAGCGGGCCGCTACCGAGAGCCGCTACGAAGGCCGTCCGGCTCCCGCAGATCAGCAATGAAGCGTTCAAGGAACAGTCTGAGAGGAAGTTGATGAGCACAGAGACCACAGCTGCCGGCGAGGTGGCCGGCACGCAGACGCTGACGATCACCGACAACCGCACCGGCAGGACCTACGAGGTGCCGATCGAGGACGGCACCGTGCGCGCCACGGAGCTGCGCAAGATCAAGGTCGACGACGATGACTTCGGGATCATGACCTATGACCCCGCGTACATGAACACGGCGTCGTGCCGTTCCTCGGTCACCTACATCGATGGGGACAGGGGCATCCTGGAATACCGCGGATACCCGATCGAGCAGCTGGCAGAGCAGTCCAGCTACCTGGAGGTCGCCTACCTGCTGGTGCACGGCGAGCTGCCCCAGCAGGCGCAGCTGGACGAGTGGACCCACCAGATCACGACCCACACCTTCGTGCATGAGAACGTCAAGGAGTTCATGCAGGGGTTCCGCTACGACGCGCACCCGATGGGGATGCTGCTCGCGTCGGTCGGGGCGCTCTCGACCTTCTACCCAGAGGCCGCCCAGATCAAGGACGAGGAGCTGCGCTACATGCAGGTAGTGCGGCTGATCTCCAAGATGCCGACGCTGGCCGCCTTCGCCTACCGCCACAACAAGGGCATGCCGTACGTCTACCCGGACAACGACCTCTCCTACGCGGGCAACTTCCTCTCGATGCTCTACAAGGTGGCCGAGCTCAAGTACCAGCCCGACCCGCGCCTGGAGCATGCGCTGGACGTGCTCTTCATCCTCCACGCCGACCATGAGCAGAACTGCTCCACCAGCGCGGTGCGCAGCGTCGGCTCCTCCCAGGTGGACCCGTACTCCGCTGTGGCCGCTGGTGTAGCCGCGCTCTACGGGCCGCTGCACGGCGGCGCCAACGAGGCGGTGCTGCGGATGCTGCGGCGGATCGGCACGGTCGACAACATCCCCGCGTTCATCGAGGGCGTGAAGGCCGGTGAGGAGCGGCTGATGGGCTTCGGGCACCGTGTCTACAAGAACTTCGACCCGCGGGCGAAGATCATCAAGAAGGCCGTGGAGGACGTGTTCGAGGTGACCGGCAAGAACCCGCTGCTGCACGTCGCCACGGAGCTCGAGAAGATCGCGCTTGAGGACGAGTACTTCATCGCGCGCAAGCTCTACCCGAACGTCGACTTCTACTCCGGGCTGATCTACGAGGCGCTGGGCATGCCGGTTGAGATGTTCCCGGTGCTGTTCGCGATCGGACGCACCTCTGGCTGGATCGCGCAGTGGCTCGAGATGATCGACGACTCCGAGCAGAAGATCGCGCGCCCGCGTCAGATCTACACCGGCGGGCGTGGCCTGGACTACGTCCCGATGGCGCAGCGCTGAGCATGGGCGAGGAGCTCACCAGCACCCGCCTGGAGTCGGCGCCGCCGGAGCGCTTCGTCTCGCTGCGCCGCGCGCTGGGGGTCGGCTCCTTCGGGCTCAACCAGATCGTCCTGGCCCCCGGCCAGCGCAACCGCATCCACCGCCACAGGCACCAGGAGGAGGTCTACCTGGTGCTCGCCGGGACGCTCACGCTGCTCGTCGAGGGCGAGCCGCATGAGTACGCCGCCGGTGAGCTGGTGCGGGTCCCGGCCAGCGTGCGCCGCCAGATCGTCAACCGCCACCGCGAGCCGCTCTCGCTGCTGGCGCTCGGCGGCTTGGAGGATCACGCGCACGAGGGGCGTGACGGTGAGGCGTTTGCCCAGTGGAGCGACACCGAGCCCGGCACGCCCCAGAGCGTGCCGGCGCCGGAGGATCTTGCAGAGAGCGAGCTGGCCGGCTAGCCGGCCAGCTCGCTCTCGCTCCAGGGTTCGCGTCAGCGCGTGAAGTACCACTCCTCCGGGCTGATGAACCCGTAGGCGTTGGGCACCACTCCGCGCAGGCCGTTGGCGACGGTGATCATCGTCCCCGGTGAGGGCTGCCAGAAGTCGGGCAGGCGCACGCGCAGCGCGTCGGCGTAGGCGTTGAGCGCTTGCTGGGCGCGGGCGGCGGGGGCCGTGGTGGTGGCCCGGATCAGGCGGTCGACCGTGGCGCTGGAATAGTTGTTGACGTTGCCCAGCGCGCCGGTCTGAAAGATCTCCTCGCCGGTCGGGTAGTGGTCGGGCGCGAAGACCCAGGCGGCGCCGTACTGGCCAAGCTGCCAGCCGCACGCCGCCTGGCTGGGCGTGCAGGCGGCGATCTGCGAGGCGATCGCCCCGGGCGTGACGGCCCGCAGCGTGATCTCGATCCCCACCCGCCGGGCGACCGCCTGCAGGTCGATCATCGCCCCGGCGGTCTGTGACATCCCGGTCGGGTAGAGCAGGTTGAAGGCCAGCGGCTTGCCCGCGGGGATCCCCGGTCCGCATTCGTGCGCTCCCCGGCCGGGGTGCGCGCAGCGCAACGGGCCGCCGGACAGCGCCCGCCAGCCGTGCGTGCGCAGCAGCCGCGCTGCCGCCGCGACGCTGAACGGATACGGGTCGATCGCCGCCAGCCGGTCCGCGTACGGGTTGGGCGGCTGGGCCGGCACCGGGCTGTAGGTCGGCACGCCGAGCCCGTGGTAGTAGGCGCGGATCCAGCCGCGCTGGTCCACGAGGTGCTGGAACGCCTGGCGGAAGTAGAGCTGGCGCAGGATCGGGCCGACAGACGGGTTGTTGAAGTTAGGCTCGAAGTAGTCAAAGCCGTACGGGTAGAAGTCGATCAGGCTGTATCCGCGGCGGCGCAGCGTGCCGGCGGCCGGCAGGTCGGTGTCGGGGACGTAGCCGACGGAGACCCGCTGGGCGCCCGCCGCGCCGGCCTGCAGCACCGCGAACTCCCCCTGCTCACTGGTGAACGGCAGCTCCACGAAGCGCGCCAGCCGTGGCCTGTTGGGCCCGCTGTAGCTCCCGTTGGGGGCGAATGTCGCCTCCCCGGTGCTGCTCAGCGCGGTCAGCTTCCAGGGGCCGTCGACGATCGACCAGATCGGGCTCGTGGCGTAGCTGCCGGGCTTCCTGGCGGCGCCGTTGAGGAACCGGTAAACGGCAACCGCGCCGCGCGTGGTGGTGTCCGGCAGGTGGGGCGTGCTGGCCGTGGGCGCGTGCCCGTGCAGGCTGGTCCGGTCCCAGGCGAGCGGCAGCGGGGTGATCTGGGAGAGCTCGTTGTCGGTGAACCAGATCGGGTTGTAGGCGGCGTTCAGCCGCAGCCGCAGCTCGCGCTGGCCCAGCGCCCGCCAGGAGCTGACGTTGTCCGGGAAGCCGCCCGGCACGTATGAGGCCCACTGCTCGCGGTTGGCCTTCAGCAGATCTATCCAGAAGCCGACGTCACGGGCGCTCACCGGCTCGCCATCGGACCAGCGCGCCCGCTTGAGCGTGATCGTCACCACGCGGTCACCGTCGCTGTAGCGCGGCGCGTCGCCCAGCGAGAGGTTGTAGTCCACGCCCGGCCGGTTGCCGTCGCCGAACCAGTACAGCGGCCGGTAGAGCAGCGTCTGGAAGTCCGCGGTGTTGGCCACCGTGTAGTACTCGCTGGAGACCAGCGGGAAGATGTAGTTGGGCGGGGACTGCGGTTGCTCTGCGAAGTAAGCCGTGCCGCCGGCCCGCGCGGTCTGCGCGCGGTGCGCGCGCCTGCTCCCCGTGGCGCTGGCCCGCTGGCCAGCGCCCGTAGCCGCGTTGCCGCAGGCCGCCACGACCACGCTCAGCGCCGTCGCGGCGCCGGCCGTCCTGAGACGGTGCCTCACTGCATTCTCCCGCCGCCGGCATGATCCGGATCA
>JAJZDA010000081.1 GCA_021851525.1 Actinomycetes bacterium
CGCCTCGCCAGGGTCGCGATGCCAGCTCCGCGCCAGCGGGGCGTACCGCTCGATCGTGTATGCCAACAGCGCGGTCGCGTCCGGGTCGGCCCGCCACGCCCCCTTCCCGGCCGCGTGCAACCGCTCCAGCAGCGCACGCAACCCTGCCGGTGTCGCGAACACCGGCTCAGCGCCCGGGCCGGGCGACAAAGGAGAGGAATCGTGGACGGGCATGGCAACCTCTAGGTGCGCACCCCGTGCCACCGTGACCGGCCCTGTGCCGATGCTCCCGCCCGTAGGCGTCAGATCGTCAGCACGGCCCCTGGCCCCAGCCGCTCACCGGGCACGGCAGCACAGCAACACACGCAGAAACGAAGGGTCAACGGCCGATCACCGATCGCGCCGCGACCGTCCGCTCGGCGTCCGGCTGGCGCCCGAACGCCGACAGCGGCGCCAACCGGCCGGCACGACCGAGATCGTCTCGGTTCGCTCGGGTACGCAGGCTGTCGCGGACCCGGCGATGGGCGGCCACGTGTGCGGCCACCGCTGCCCCGGCGGCCCTGGCGCCGATCCGGGCGGCCAGGTCCGTCGGGCGCACCCACTCCACGTTCATCCCATGCCCGCGGGCGGGGGTCCGCGTCGCCGCGGCCCGGCGGCGGGAGGGGTCGTGGAGCGCGAGCAGTTGCCGGGGGGACTCGGCCCCGCCCGGCTGATCGTGCGTGGTGCGCTCGTGATGTTCGTTGTGGCCGGCCGAGGGCCGGTCGTGGTCTGTGGTCATGGTTCGCTCCTTACTTGTGCGGGACTGTCTCGCCGTCGATCTGGCCGGCGGCGTCCTCCAGCAGTGGTGGCCCGCCGCCGGTCGCGGTCAACGGCGGCGGTTTATGTTTCAGCCAGCGGCCCACGGTCGAGGGATGGACCCCGAGCCGGGCCGCGATCTCCCGGTTCGTCATCGACGTGCCCTCCCGCAGACGCAGCGCCTCACCCGCCCGCCCGTGCTCCCGGTCCCCGCCCGCGGCGTCCGCCTCTGCCGAGGCTGCCGGCCGGCGGCTCGTCACGGCTGGGCTTGTCCTGGCGGGGATCGCCGCTGGCGGGGTGGGGCGGCGGGTCAGCTCGACGGTCAGGTGGGTGATCGCGACCAGCACCACCGGCGGGACCGCCGCCACCAGCGCCGCCAACACCGCCGGCACCTGAGCCTGGGCGGTCACGATCGCGTGGCTGGCGTTGCCCAGCACCGACACCCCGGCGCCCGCGGTCAACAGCACCCACGGGTAGCGGGCGGCGCGCCGTTCGCGGCCGCTGCCGCCCATCGCCACGACCGACACGGTGGCCACCACGATCACGCCGTCGACGGTCAGCGGCCACACCCACGCCCGATCGCCCGGTATCCCGCACCGTTGCGCCAGCGCCGCCAGGGAAGTGAACGACAGCCAGAACGCGCCCAGCGCGATGCCCACCGTGCCAGCGACCGCCACGCCCAGCACCAGCCGCCCCGACCGCGGCGAAGCGGACGGCGCTACGGCAAGGGCCGCCGGGCCGCTCACCGCCCCAACCCTCCGGCCGCCGCCGGCGCCGACCACCGGCGGGTAGTGGTGCGGTACGCGGAGGCGAGGGTGGCGTCGATCTCCCGCTCACCCAGCCCGCTCCGGGCCGCCGCCGACCCCAGCACCGCCCTGGCGTCGTCTTGGGAGATGCCGGCCTCGGCCTGGCGGCACGCCGCCCAGAACAACGCCCGGTTGCGGTTCCCCTCCGCCTGGCCCGCCAGCCACACGCCCAGCGACTCACCCGACCGCCGGCCATCCCAGGCCATCCCAGGCCGCGGCCGAGGCCGGGCCGGCTTCGGTTCCAGCAGCCGCCGCACCACCCGCCCGTCCACCGGGCTCAGGTCACGGCCGGTCGCGATCAGCCGGTACCCACGCCCCTCGACCAGCGACGGCGGGGCGATCACGTACCCGCCGAGACCGCGGAAGTCCACATGGGCGCGCGGCAGCGCCCACGACGCCTGCTCACCGCCCTCGGCCTCGGCGGCGGCCGGGAAGTACAGGTGCAGACCGCCCGACGGGGTACGGACCAGCGCCGCCCACCCCTCGACCAGCCCGGCCAGGCGTGCCCGGCGCAGCGCCGGGAACCCCGACCCGCCGGGATGCACGTCGATGTCGAGCACATCGAACCCGCCCCGGTAGCCGGTCGCCAGGCCGATGTTCGCCTGCGGCCAGCGCCGCCACCAGCTCCCGACCCGCTCGGAGTCGCTGCTGGCGTCGGTGAACCCATGCCGGGTCATCGGCCGCTTGGCTCCCGGCACGCACGGGAACACCAACAGCCCCGCCGTCGCATACGCCACGGCGGCGTCGGGCAACGACCGTCGCCCGACCGACGCCAGCACCGAAGTTCGCTCAGCCGGGCTGCTCATGCCGGCCGCCCCGCGACCGCACGCGCGGGCCGCAGGGACAGCACGGTCAACTTTGCTTCATCGACCTTCTCGTAACGTTCCGTCGTCTCGATTGCTGTCCCGCGTAGCGCCATCGCCGCTCCTCCTGACCCGCACGAACCGCCAACATCGGCGGTGTGTCGAAGGCCAGGTACGCAAGACGAGCCCGGTCACCGCACCGTCCACACACTCCAACGAATCGGCAGGCTCACCCCAGCCATAGCACCCCCTCCAGCAAAGCCGGAGCGGTACCCCGCACAATGCGAACCTGGTGCAGGAATACGCGCCAGCTGTCCAGGCCGTTGGGGCCAGCCTGCCACGCTCCGCGATGGGCAGCCTCGCCCCGACGACGCTGCCCCCTGACCGACGCGTCTGCTCCGCTCACGACCGCGTAGGGCCGATGTGGTCGGCCGCGACCACGATCACGACCAGCGCGCCCGAGAGCGCCTCGTCGATATCGGCGGCGTCCTCGGGGTCCTCAGAGAGCCGATCGGAGGTGGCGACCACGCAGTAGCCGACCTGCTGGCCGGTCACGTAGTCGAGCATGCGGCGCAGGCCGGGGCGGTCCATGCTCATCCCCGAGTAGCCGACATCGGTGAACTCCTCTGCCAGACGCAACCCCATGCGCTCGGCAGCCAACGCGATCTGTGCCCGCTGCCGCTCCACAGCACGAGCCGCGTCATCCACCTCGCTCAACGCAACCCGGACGTAGGAGACCGCCGGCAGATCGCTCGGAGACCACGCCTCGTCGCTCATCACGCCCGCCCAGCCGCCACCGCGGCGGCCATCCGGCCGGTGTCAGCAGGCGCCGGGCCGGCCCGCTCGGCACGCTGGCACTCCCGCAGCAGCACCTTCTCCTGGTGGCGGACCCGCAGCAACCGCACCACCGAGACCGGGACCAGCACGCCAAAGCGGACCGTGTTCCAGAACCCGACGATGAAGAACAGGTTCACCCACCCCGGCCCGCCGTCACGGACGATCCTGCCAGTGGCGGCCATGAGCAGCCCGTAGACCACCACCCCGGCCAACCCGACGAGCGGCCCCCACTTGATCCCGGTACGGGTGTGGAGCCGGCGGATGACGATGTTGCTCGGCGCGAACCGCTGCACCAAGCCATACAGGCGAGCACTGATCGCCCAACTGGCTGCGAAGATCACGACGATCCTCCCTCTGGTCAGACGCGCGAGGCGTCAAGTTGCCGTTGGCAGTCCAGAGAGAGATTCCAACCCGGCCAGACCGGGAAGCGGCGCCCGAAGGCGCGAGAGATGTTCACTGCTCCCACAGAGCATAGCGCTGCAGGAGGCCGGAGAAAGGATGGATCCGGCCGGCGGGCCAAGACCCGCTGATGCGACGATAGGACCCACCGCGCCCGAGCACCGCTCACGAAGGTCCCGACGGACAGGTCCGGCGGCGGAACTCAGTGGGTGAGATCCCGTGCTGGGCGTGGAAACACCGGCTGGCGTAATTCGCGTCCGACCAGCCCACCGACCGCGCTACCTCGGCCACCGAGAGGTCGGTTGATGAAAGCAGCTGGGCCATCTGCTCGGCACGCATCCACCGCAGGTACGCCATCGGGCTCCTCCCGATCGTGGCGTCAAACGCCCTGACCAGCTGAGAGCGAGACAAGTGGACTTCCTCGGCAAGCGCGTTGAGCGTCCACCGCTCGGCCAGGCGGGTGCGTAGCACGCCGACCGCAGTGACAACGTGCCCTCGGACGACGCCCCGCCTGGCGATTAGGGCGGGTGTCGTGCCGCTGATCTGTCCTTTGATCGTGTCGCTGGGAGTCGTCATTCGTCTAGTCGGGTCGGACTGGTAGGTAGCTGGCGAGTCGGGTGGCGTGAGCGGGGATGTGCTGGCGGGTGCGGAGGTCGATGAGGTGTGCCCAGGTCATGTCGGTGTCGCCGACGTGCTGGCCGGTCTTGTCGTGGAACCGGAGCGTTAGCGGGGCTTGGGCTGCCTGGTCGGAGGTCTGGTCGAGTACGGAGATCAGGCCGGCGGCGTGCTGCCGCACCGCCGCGATCCTGTCTTGGTGGGTGGTGGAGGCGCTCATCGCGGCGAGGGCGGCGGGGTCCATCGCTGGCTGGTTGTCCACGACCAGCTCGGCCGTCGTCCCCGCCTGGCGAGAGCGGACCTCCCGGGCCTTGTGGGTGAGGATTTGGTCGCTGAGCGCGACGTGACAGAGCGTCCAGTCCATGTCCGCGCGTTGGTCAGGATCGAGCCGAGTGTCCTCTGTGATCGCTTGCGCGGAGGCGAGTAAGCGCTGGTAGGCGGCGGCGAGATCGCGGGTGTTCATCGCGGGGCTCCTTCTTGCTCGTGCGGGTCGGGTTCTGCCTGCGCCGGTCGGTCGCAAGCAGTTAGCCGCGCTTGTGGGTTGCGGTAGGCGAGGGTGATGGTGAGCGCGAGGCAGAGGGCGGCGACGGCGAGCGCGAAGTACTGCACCGAGTGCAACAGCCCGATCGCGGTGGCGAGGAAGCCGACGCCGATCACGGGTAGTCCGACGCCGAGGTAGACGATCACGTAGAAGCTGGAGAGCACGTCGGCGCGACGTTCGGGTGGTGCGGCGGTGGTGACCTCGGTGATCCCCGCCAGGAACACGAGCCCCTGTCCGACCCCGGCGATCGAAGTGGCGACCAGCAACACCGCGAGCGAGGACACGGCACCGGCGACTGCGAGCAGGATCAGTCCGGTGGCGAGGAGGCAGAGCCCGACCGTCTGGACCGCGGACGATGATCGGCCGTGGGCGGTGATCTGGGCGATGACCGAGCAGGCGATCATGACCGCGACCGCGCCGCCGCCGAGCACGAGGTTGGCGCTGTGAGCGAGGCTGGCGACGTAGGTCGGGATCAGGGCGAGGAACAGGCCGATCACCGCGAACGCGAGGAAGTTCGCGGAGCCGTTGACCAGGAACACGCAGCGGGCGCTCTCGGGTATCTGCGGACGGCGGGGCCGCCACCGCGTCCTGCCGGTCCGCTCGGGCAGGGTCGCCGTCACCAGGACGGCCGGGATCAGCGCGGCGATCTCGACCAGGAACGGCAGCCGCCTGGGCGCCGGTCCGTACTGCGCCAGGATGCCCGCCAGCAGCGGACCGACGCCGAGCCCGCCGACCGACGCGGCGGTCGCCAACAGGGCGGCCCGGCGGTGATCGCCGCGTGGCTCGGTCTCGGTCAGCGTGGCGGTCAGCGCTCCCGAGGCCGCACCCACCGCAAGGCCCTGGATGACCCGCCCCGCGAACAACCAGGCAGTCGAGTCGGCCAACGCGAACACGCCAGCGCCCACGGCGGCGACGATCACCGCCGGGGCCAGCACCGCGCGCCGACCGATCGCGTCCGACAATGGTCCGGCGATCAGCAGCGATGGGATCAGCGCGGCGACGTAGGCGGCGAAGATGACCGTCACGATCACCGCGGAGAACCCGAACAGCCGCTGGTAGGTGCCATACAGCGGGGTCGCGAGGTTCGTTCCGGTCAGCAGCACCAGCAAGCTGTAGCTGACCGCCCAGAACCGCCAGGCAGGACGCCTTCCTGTGCTGTCGTGCGTCGTGATGGTTGTGGGTCTCATGGTGCTCGCTCGTATCTCGCTCAACTATCGGACGGACCGTCAGTCCATCATAGGACGGACGGTCCGTCAACACGTGCGGTAAGGTTTCAGAAGCCCGAGACCGATCAGGAAAGAAGGCATCGAGACATCGAGATGGACCCCACCCCGACCCCATCTGAGACTCCGACGCGTCGTCGGCGGGTAGTCAAGAGCCCCGAGGACCGCCGCGCCGACATCCTGGCCGCCGGACGACAGGTGTTCGCGTCGATCGGCTTCGCGGAGGCCACGATCGACGACCTCGCCGCCGCCGCGCAGATCGGCAAGGGCACCTTCTACCGGCAATTCGAGTCCAAGGACCACCTGCTCGGCGCGCTGTGGGAGCGCTACGTCGACGCGATCGTGCAGATCACCCAACAGGTCCTAGAGGATCACGCCGACCGGCCCGGTGAGTGGTGGGCGACGCTCGACCAGATCATGACCACGCTCATTGCTCACGCCCTCGAGAACGCCGACCTGCACCGCATCGTCTACGGCCAGGCCAACGCCGCCGCCCTGGACATCTGCAAGCAGGCCAACCACCGCGTCATCGACCTCATCTGCGACTACATCAACCAAGGCGCTGATGCGGGCGCCTTCCAAGCACGCCACCCGACTGTCGCGTTTCGGATCGCCTACCACGGCATCGACGGGCTGCTCGATGACCGCATCAGCGACCACAGCCCGATCGACACAGACGACCTCACCGCCGACGCCCTCCAACTTCTGCACCGCGCCCTCGGACGCCCAGACCAAACCTCCGATCGCGCCGACCAACCCGCCGCCACCAAGAGGACCGCACGAAAGCAGGCCAAGTGACGACCAACCCCGCCACTTCCGCTCTGGGCCCCGACGAGCTGCTGGCGATGATGCCCTACGCCACCACGCTCGGCATCCAACTACATGAGGCCACCCCGGCGCTGGTCACCGGCAGCCTCGCCTGGACGCCCGAGCGCTGCACCGCCGGAGGCATCCTCCACGGCGGCGCGATCATGTCGCTGGCCGACACGATCGGCGCCGTCTGCGCCTTCCTCAACCTCCCGGACGGCACCACCACCACCGCCACGATCGACTCCACCACCCGCCTCTACCGCCCCCTCCGCACCGGCACTCTGCATGCCACCGCACGGCCAGCCCACGTCGGGCGAACCCTGATCGCAGTGACCACCGACCTCACCGACGACCAAGGCCGCCTCATCGCCCAAACCAGCCAAGCCCAGGCCGTCACCACCGCCCACCCGGCGCCCGCGACCCAAACCTCGGACTGAGGAGTCCCTCAAGCTCAAGGGGGGGATCGCTAGAGCGGTCGGCGCCGACCACGATCAACGCGTCGGGATACGATCCCTCCGCACGAGCAAACACGCAGCTACACCCTGAGGGCATCCCCCGCGGGCACGCCTGGTGCGCCGCCGTCGCCCACATCACGGTCGCCGACCCCACCCACGCGATCGACACCTACAGCGGCCATACCGTCTCGTGGTGGCCTGTAACTGGCTGCTCGTAAGCCAGTCGCGTAGGTCGGTCACGGACGACCCCGCTCGTCCGCCTCGGCCTCAACCCCCGCCTGACCGGACAGAGCCTCCCGAGCGCGGCAGCACGGCCAACGCGCGTCCGACAGCCTCTATCACCCCGCCAGGGCCAGCATCGAGCCCACGCCTGAGCCCTGCCCCACCGGCCGGTCCACACCTCTTGCACCACGAGGTAGCCCCGGCGCACCTGACCCGTGTGACGGTCTCGATGCGCGTGATGTCCGCCGGAGACGGCTACAGATACCTGCTCCAGTCGGTCGCCGCCGGCGACGGGCACCGGCCCTTGTCTCAACCGCTGATCGCCTATTACGCGGAGTCGGGGACGCCTCCCGGTTTTTGGCTTGGTACCGGCGTCCACGGCCTCGGCACCGACACCCAGCGGATCGAGCCGGGCGGGACCGTGACCGAGAATCATCTGCGCCGTCTGCTCGGCCAGGGCCGTGATCCGCTGACCAATGATCCGCTTGGCCTGCCGTACTTCCGTCACAAGACCGTTGAGGAACGGATTGCCGCACGGGTCGATCACTTGGACCCGGAGCTGACCGCGGACGAACGCTCCGCCGAGGTCGAGCGGATCGAGGTTGAGGAACGTGAGCGCGGGACTCGGCGGGTGGTGGCTGGCTTCGACTTCACTTGCTCCGTTCCCAAGAGCGTCAGCGCCCTATGGGCGGTCGCCGACCGTGCGGTGCAAGCCCGGATTGTGGAGGCGCACCATGCGGCGGTTGCGGACGTGGTTGCGTTGATGGAGCGCGATGTTGCAGCCACGAGGGTCGGGCACGCCGGGGTTGCACAGGTCGCAACGCGCGGGTTGATTGCAACGGCGTATGACCACTACGACTCACGGGCCGCTGATCCGCAGTTGCACACGCATGTCGTGATCGCCAACAAGGTGCAAGGCGAGGACGGCAAATGGCGAGCGCTGGACGGGCGGCCGATGTACCAGGCCGTCGTTGCTGTCTCCGAGCATTACAACGCCGTGCTCGCCGATCACCTGACCCGTAGCCTCGGGCTCAGTTGGGAGCAACGCGAGCGCGGCAAGGATCGCAATACGGCATGGGAGGTCGTCGGGGTGCCTGACGAGTTGATCGCGGAGTTCTCATCGCGCAGCGCGGCGATCGACGCGGAGACCGATCGGCTGATCGACACATACGTCAGCGAGCACGGGCACCGGCCCGATCAGCGGGCGGTGTTGCGGTTGCGCCAGCAAGCCACGCTCTCGACCCGGCCGGATAAGACGCACGACTCGCTGGCGGACCTGACCGACCAGTGGCGCCGCCGCGCTGACCGCGTACTCGGGCGGGACGCGGCGAGCTGGGCGCAGCACATCCTCGACAGCGGGAGCGATCCAGTCCTGCGGGCCGAGGACGTGAGCCGCGACGAGCTCGTGGCGCTCGCGCAAGCCGTGGTCGAGCAGGTACAGGAGAAGCGCTCTACCTGGGGACGGTGGAACCTCTCAGCGGAGGCATCCCGGCAAACGATCGGCCTGCGGTTCGCCAGCACCGCCGATCGCGAGGCGGTCATCGAACTCATCACCGACGCCGCCGAAACCGCGTCGCTACGCCTCACCCCGCCAGAGCTGACCATCGCCCCCGCAGCGTTTACCCGCCCGGACGGGTCGAGCGTGTTCCGGCCCCGCCACTCCACCATCTACACGTCCACCGCCTTGCTCGCGGCGGAGGACCGGATGCTCGACCTCTCCCGCAGCACGAGCGGCCCTGTACTCGACCCGATCGTTGCCGCGAGCGTGGCGAGCGGCGCAGATGAGCAGGGACGAGTGCTGTCGGCCGATCAGCAGCGCGTAGTCGAGCGCATCGCGACCTCGGGCCGGACGGTGGACGTTCTAGTCGGCCCTGCCGGAGCGGGCAAGACCCTCGCGCTCGGCGGCCTACGCCGGGCGTGGGAGGCCGAGCGTGGTTCGGGCAGCGTGATCGGCCTCGCACCCTCCGCCGCCGCAGCCGACGTGCTGGCCGGAGACCTCAGCATCCCGACCGAGAACACCGCCAAGTGGCTCCATGAGCATGTCCGGGGCCGCTGGAACCTGACCGCCGGGCAGTTGGTGATCGTTGATGAGGCTTCCCTAGCCGGGACGATGCTGCTCGACCGTCTCACCACCCACGCCGCCACGGTGGGCGCGAAGGTACTGCTGGCCGGTGATCCCGCGCAGCTCGCGGCGGTGGACGCGGGCGGCGCGTTCGGTCTACTCGTCCGCGACCGCAACGCCAGTGACGGGGACGGGGCGCCGGAGTTGGCCGACATCCGCCGCTTCAAGAACGAGTGGGAGAAGGCCGCCTCGCTCCGCCTCCGCCGCGGTGATACGGATGTGATCGACCTTTACGACGAGCAGGGCAGGATCGTCGGCGGCGACCACGACACCATGCTCGACGCCGCCTACCAAGCCTGGCAGACCGACACCGCGGCTGGGCGGTCGAGCATCCTGATCGCCGAGACCAGCGACACCGTAGTCGCGCTGAACCAGCGCGCCCGCGCTGACCGGATACTCGCCGGGCAAGTCGCCATCGAAGGCGTCACCCTGCACGATGGGACGGTTGCCGGGCGGGGGGACACGATCGTCACCCGCGAGAACGACCGCCGCCTGACCGCAGGCCGACGATCGTGGGTGAAGAACGGGGATGCCTGGACCGTCGTGGACGCTCACACCGATGGGAGCTTGACCGTGCAGCGCCCCGGCGCCCGTGGGCGTCGCGGTCGGGTGATCCTGCCCGCCGACTATGTGGCGCATTTCGTGGAGCTGGGCTACGCGCTCACTTGCCACCGCGCGCAGGGCGCGACGGTGGATACCGCGCATCTGGTCGTCCACTCATCCTCGATGACCAGGGAGGCGTTCTACGTCGCTATGACCCGAGGCCGGTTCTCCAATGTCGCGTATGTCGCGACCGACGAGGCGCATCTTGAGGAACACCAGCACACCCCCGGCTACGACGACGGGGAGGTCACGGCCCGGACGATCCTGTATGGCGTGCTCCAGCACGAGGGCGCGGAGAAGTCCGCGCACGAGACGATCGAGGTCGAGCAGGAGAAGTGGTCGAGCATCGCCCAGCTCGCCGCCGAGTACGAGACCATCGCCCAAACTGCACAGCACCAACGGTTCGCCACCGCCGTCACCAACAACGGCCTTCCCGACAAGCAAGCGCGAGCGATTGTCGGTGGAGAGTCGTTCGGTTCACTGATCGCGCAGCTCCGCCGCACCGAAGCCGAAGGCCACCAGCCCGAACAACTCCTATCCCGAGCGGTCCGGGCCGGCGGGCTCGATGACGCCAAAGACCCCGCCGCAGTGCTGACCGCGCGGCTCGCGAAGCTGACCGCCGCCCGGTCCGGCGGCACCCGGCCCCGCCGCCGCCCCCGCTACGTCGCCGGGCTGATCCCGCAGGCCAGCGGAAAGATGCCCGCCGACATGCACCAAACCCTCATAGAGCTACAAGCCCTGATCGAGCAGCGCTCCGTCGCGCTCGCGAGCCACGCGATCCAGGAGCGCCAGCCGTGGGTGCGCAGGCTCGGCCCACCGCCCGCCGATCCCGCCGGGCGGGCGGTATGGGAGCAGCAGGTCCGCACGATCGCCGCCTACCGCGACCGCCACGGCATCACCGGCCCCGATCCGCTCGGACCCGCACCCAGCGGGCAGGGTCAACGGCTCGACTACCAGCGCGCCTACGCCGCCACCGGCACGGCGCAGACCGCCGCCAGCGACCGAGCACGGCGGCGGCGCGATCCCGAACGGCAGATCGACACCGGCCGCGACCTGAGCCGATAACCCGCCGGACCAGCGGTGCCGCGTCGCCTACCTCGGCTTCTTGGGGCAACGTCAGGTCAATGGGCGGGTGGGTTGCCGTCGACGGAACTCGGTAGGCGAGATGCCGTAGGCGGCGTGGAAGCACCGACTGGCGAAGAACGGATCGCCCACTCTGAACGGCAAGGAAGCCGAGAACGGGGCGCGCCGTCAGCCAAGGCGACATCTGAGGCTAATACGGTGATGCAAGAGGTTGCTATATCCGGCGAGTGGTTGTGTTGATCACATGTGAGCCGGGCCGAGATCCGGCGGCTCAGCATGGTTTGGGTAGATCACACTGTCACCGGCGGAGTTGTCACTGTTGTTGGATCTCGCAGGGTGTTGGCGGCGGTGGAATCGGTCTTGTGAGAGAGCGGCGCCGGTGAGGATGAGGAGACCGCCGACGGGTTCGTACCAGCTCACAGCCTCTCCGAGGAACGCGGCGCCGACGATCACGGCAAAGAGCGGGGTGAGGTAGGTGACGCTGCTGGCGATCGTGGCGGGTGCGTTGTTGACGACGTGGAAGTTCAGGATGTAGGCGATGCCCGATCCGAGGATGCCGAGCGCAGCGACGGCAAGGATCGACGAGCCGGGGACGTGATGGTCGATGCGTCCGAGGACGAGGGCAAAGGGAAGCAGTTGCAGAGCCCCGCAGAGCACCTGACCGGTGGCGAGAGAGACGGGCGGGTCGACCGGTCCGGTGAGGTATCGGTGGGAGTAGGAGTAGGCGATGCCATAGCACGCGACCGCGCCCAGGCACGCTCCGATCCCGACCAGTTGGCCGTGGCCGAGGCCGTGCCACACACCGATCACAACCAGCACACCAGCGAACCCAATAGCAAGGCCCGCGATGATCTGAGGGTTGGGGCGCTGCTGGCGGAAGATGGTCAGGGCGGCCAGGAGTGTCGCGAGCGGGGTGAGGGCGTTGATGATCCCCGCCAGAACGGCGGAGACATGGGTCTCTCCGTAGGCGAACAGCGTGAAGGGGGCGCTGTTGAGGAACACAGCCAGCAGGAACAGGTGCCCCCAGGTGGCGGCACGTCGGGGCAGACGGGTTCGGGTGACGGCCGCGATCACCAGCAGTGCGACAGCACCGGCGGCCAACCGGCCGAACGCGACATCGACGGGTGAAGCAGCTCGCAGTCCGAGCTTGATCCACCAAAACGAGCATCCCCAGATGGCACCCAGAACGACAAACGACAGTCCCCAGGGGAGACCGCGAGCATCCCGACCACGGTCACCTTGGCCCGCAGTGGCCGGTGTGTTCACTGATCGTGCTGGCATGTCGTGGCTCGTTTCCAGGCGTCGTACTCGGCGGGCATGCACACCGCGCAGGGCCGGTAGCCGGCGGCGATCGCGGTCTGCTGATCGGCAAAGAACACCCGTTGGGTGACGTAGCCGCCCCTGCGGATGGCGCGCAGCGCGACAGCGCAGTCCAGCCGTCCGTAAAGCCGACCCCGGCGATGGCCGCCGAGGGTTCCGGGCCTGGAGCTTTGGTAAGGCCGACCGTCGGGACCGACCAGCGTGTAGCGCCGTCGGCGGTGCTGTGCGTCTGTGCCGGTCATGTGAGGAGGTGAAAGGGATAGCGGGGTTCGGGTCCGAGGGCGGTCATGGTGTTGCCTCCAGGCGTAAGAGCGCACGTTTGGCGTCAAGGCCGCCGACGTAGCCGCCGAGGGTGCCGTCGCTGCGAACGACTCGGTGACAGGGCACGATCACGGGAAGCGGATTGGTCGCGCACGCGCTGCCGACAGCTCTGACTGCCTTCGGGTTGCCAGCCGCAGCAGCGATCGTGGCGTAGCTGGCGGTGGTGCCGTAGGCGATCTCGGGCAGGTGATCGAGCACGCTGCGACGGAACCCGCGCGCCAGTCGCAAATCGAGCGCAAGGTCGAACCGGTGTCGGTGGTGGCTGAAGTATTCGTCGAGTTGGTGCGCGGCCGGGTCCAGCCGGGCGGGCGCGTGTAGCAGGCGAGGGCTGACCCGCTCGGCCAGCTGCGCGAGCACGTGGTCGTGCCCCTCACCTGGGTAGGCGACCCGGACCAGCCCGGTCGGGGTCGCGGCCAGAAGCAGCACTCCGACCGGGGTGTCGAGCGTGCGGTAGGCGACATCCAGCAGTCCATGTGCGGCGGCCTGCTCGACCAGGCGCGCGTGCAGGTGACTCAGCGTCTCGACGTCACCAGGTGAGGCGAGCACGTGACGGAACGATTCGGGTGTGGTCATAGTGTGGCCTCCGGCCCAAGGACGGTACGGAGCTTGGCGATGCCGTCGGCCGCAGAGCGCCGAGCAGCGGCCTCGCTGGTATCGAGCAACTCGGCGATCTGCGCGTAGGGCAGATCAGCGAGGTAGTGGTAGGCGACGGCACCGCGCTGCTTGGGCGGCAACGCCGCGATCGCCTGCCACAGCTCCGCCTGGGGATCGGGTGGTTCAACGCCGAGCACAGCGATCTCGGGCAGCACTGCCAGCGGCACGGGTGCGCGGTGGTTGGCTCGCAGGCGGTCGATCGCCTTGCGGTGAGCGATCGTGACCAGCCAGCCGCGAATATTGCTGTCCGCTCGTAGACCTGGATAGGCGACCAGCGCGGCCAGGAACGTCTCCGACCACGCGTCCTCCGCGTCGCTGGGACCGACGACGGCACGGCAGACCCGCAACACGACCAGTCCGTGATCGGCCACCACCTGCTCGAATGACGGAAGGCTCACCAGCCCGCACCACGCTTACTTCGGGCCGGGTCGGCAACCGACTCGTAACAGTCGGCGTACGCGGCTGGTAAGTACGCGCCATCGAGTCGGTGACCGCCGAGCTCTCGCCGCCAGCGAAGCGGCCCCTCGCGTTCCCAAGGTCGCTGCGCCGCTAGCAAACGCTCCTGCACATAAACACCATCACGCCACGCCTGGACCAGCGCAGCGAACGCGTCCAACAGCCCGCCGCCGACGCGGCTGAGCCTGTCAGCACGCTGATCTGATCTAGAGACGCTCATACCCCTACAAACGTCCCACGCCCCCGATTCGTGAGGTCGCCAACCCTGGCCCAGGCGAATAAATGTTTTCCGGGCCCGGACCTCACGAAACCAGCGCCCGGCACGTTCACCACCAGAGAGCCCGCGCTGCGGTCTCGTGACCCAACAACCAGCCCTGAAAGGCACTCCCCCGTGACCAACGCCCTCGATCCTGTAGACGCTCTCGCTGACCTGGCCACCCCGGCCACGTCAAACGGCCTCATCCCCGTTGGTGCCGAGCCCAGGATCGGATCAGACGACCGCAACAACCACGTCGTCATTGACCCTTCGATCCTGTACCTCGGCACGCCAGTGCTGCTGATCAGCACCCTCAACGCGGATGGCTCCGCCAACCTCGCACCGACCTCCTCCTCATGGTTCCTTGACAAAACCGGCGTCCTTGGCATCGGCAGTCGCTCGCACACAATCGAGAATCTCCGCCGCTGCGGCGAGGTCGTCTTGAACTTCCCGTCGGTAGACCTCGTGGACGCCGTCGATCGACTGGCCGGCACCACCGGCAGCGACCCACTCCCCGAGTACAAGCAGGCGATGGGCTTCCGGTCTGTCAAGGACAAGTTCGCGCTCGCCGGACTGACCCCGCAGCCGTCAGAACTCGTCGCACCCCCACGGGCTCTCGAAGCACCGATCCAACTAGAAGCACGCGTCCTTGACATCCATGACGTCGGCGATCCAGACGAACACACCAGGTTCAATCGGTCGTGACAACACCGGCTTGTTGTAGCGACATTAGATGCTCATTGAAGGCTTCCGCTGGTGTCCTCCAGCCGAGGGTCTTGCGG
>JAJZDA010000266.1 GCA_021851525.1 Actinomycetes bacterium
AGCGGGCCGCCGCGGCTCAGCAGGCCGCCGCGGCGCCGCCGGCCGGTGGCCGGGCGCGCCGCATGGCGTCGCTGCTGGTGGCCGTGACGGTGCTGGCGGCCCTTGCCGCGGTGTTCGCCGGCAACGCACTGGCCGCGTCCAGCGTGGTCTACGTGAACGGCGCCCTCGGCGCAGACGTTCCCGGCTGCGGCTCGGCGCCCGGCGCCGGCGCCTGCGAGACGATCGGTGCGGCGCTGGCACCGGCCGACGGTGGCGCCAGCAGCGGCGACACGGTGATGGTCGCGCCCGGCACGTACACGGAGCAGGTTGCGATCCGCAGCGGGATCACGCTGCAGGGCGCGGGGGAGGGGCAGACGATCATCGAGGCCAGGCCGGCCGGTGCGATGAGCACCCCCGCCGGTGACCCGCCGATGCCCGGCTACGCCGGCGACACCCCGGTGGTGCTGGTGGCCACCTCACAGCCGGTGCTGATCACCGACCTGACGATCGACGGATCGCAGGCCGTCCAGAACACCGGCTGCGGCTACAACATCGACGGGATCACCGCGGTCAACGCGAACCTCACGGTCACCAACACGGAGATCGACCACATCCACATCGGGCCGCTGTCACTGGCGCTGGAGGGCTGCCAGATCGGGTTTGGCGTGAACGCCCTCACCACGCCGGCGTTCAGCGGCGCGGGCAACACCGCGTCGCTGACGATGCACGGGGACTCGGTCAACGACTACCAGAAGAACGGCGTGGTCGTGTCCGGCGCCGGACAGTCCGCGAGCATCCTCGACAACACGATCAGCGACTCTCCGGACGCCTACATCGGCGCCAACGGCGTCGCGGTCCTGTACGGCGCTACCGCGACCGTGCAGGGCAACGTGGTCACCGGCAACGAGTGCAACCTCGCGCCGGGAAAGATCTGCGGACCCGGGCTGATCGGCAGTGAGAACGACGCCTCGGGGCTGCTCGCCTACGACTCCGGTCCGGTCACCTTCGCAAACAACACGGTCGACGGCAATGACATCGGCGTGGGCGACTACAACGACGGCACCTACCCGAACGCGACCGTCACGCTCAACGGCAACAGCTTCAACGCCAACCGCTACTTCGGGATCGACGCCGGCTCCGGGATCACGGTCGGCACGCAGAACACCGTCAGCGGCAGTGACATCGGCGTGGCCGCGGCCTCGCTTGTGAGCGGCACGCCGGATGCGCACAACGCGCAGCTCAGCCTCACGCAGAGCGCGATCACCGGCAACGGTGTCGGAGTCCAGGCGATGGTCGACGACCCGGGCGCGGTCACCGCACTCTCACCGGAGCCCGTGCTCGCTGTCAACAACAGCCTGCTGAGCGGCAACGGCGTGGCCATCGAGAACGGGACCGGGGCGCAGATCGACGCGCGCTACGACCTGATCTCCTGCCCCGGCGCGACATGCGAGAGCGGTCCCGCGATTCTCACAGCCAGCCCCGTGCTGAAGCTCTCGGTGGCGCCGGTGAGCATCCTCACGGGCGGGCAGCTGGGGCTGATCAGCGCCGAGCTCACCGGTCTGGGTGGGGCGCTGATCGGCCCGCCCGCGGTGCCCGATGGGACCACCGCCGGGTTCACCACGACGCTCGGTCAGATCATCCCGGCGGTGACCTCCGGCGGGGTTGCGACGGCGACCCTGATCAGCGGCGCGGTCCCGGGCACCGCCACGCTCGGCGCCAGCATCGACGGGGTGGCGGGCTCCGCCGCTGTCGGCATCGCCGCGCCGCCCGCGGCCCCCTCCAGCACGGTGGTGACGCCCTCCGCGTCCACCGCGCCGGCCGCGACCGTCGAGAAGCTGACGGTCAGGACGGGGGCGCTGGTGGTCTCCGACGGGGTGCTGACCAACGTCCGCCGCGGGACGCTGAGCTTCGTCGTCGCCAATCCGCTGTCCCGCCGGCAGCGGGTGCGGATCCGGCTCACGGCGCGCTTCGGCAGGCACATCCGGGTGGTGGCCGCCGGCAGCTTCGTGATCCGCGCGCACGGGCACAGGCTGGTGCACCCGAGGCTCAGTGGGCTGGCGCTGCGCCTGCTGCGCCGCCGTCACTTCCTCTACGTGGAGGAGCACGTGAGCACGGCCGCGGGCGCTGAGACGCTGCGGGTGCGCCTGCGGCTCTGAGCCCGGTGTCCGCGTGAGCTGGGGGCGGTGTGCCCGCTGGCACACCGCCCCCCCCCCTGCGGCCGCCCTGTGGGGTGCGGGCGGCCGTCCGTTTGGGGACGGTCCGGCGCGCGACCATAATTCGCTGATGGACGGAAGCGCTGCGGAGATCCACTGTGCTCACACCCCACAGGCGGCCGCCTACGTGCTCGGGGAGCTCTCCGACGCTGAGCGGGAGGAGTTCTCCCGTCACGTGCGCAGCTGCCTGATCTGCGCGCACGAGGTGGATCTGCTGGAGGCCGCCGCGGAGGCGGTGCCGCTGCTGGCCACCAGGCAGCCGGTGGCCCCCGACCCGGCGACGCTCGATGAGCCGCAGCGAGGCAGAGCGGGCGGTCGCCAGCCGCAGGCGCCCA
>JAJZDA010000082.1 GCA_021851525.1 Actinomycetes bacterium
GAGTGCGCGATCATGCCGCGGCCAGGCCCGGGCGCGCCGCCCGCACGACCGCCTCCGGCGCCACCGGCGGCGCAGCCGCGCCGCCGTCGTGCGAGAAGACCAGTGAGCCCGCCGGGTGGATGAACAGGTCCACGACCTCCCCGCGGGCGAAGCGCCGGCGGTCAAAGACGCCGGTCAGCTGCAACCCCGGCCCGATCTCGATCACGTAGTCATAGCCGCGGCCGTGGAAGGCACAGTCGCGCACGATCCCCCGCAGCACCGCCGGGCGCGAGCCGGAGCGGCAGATCCGGGCGGCGGTGGGGCGCAGCATCACCTGCACCGCCGCGCCGGGCGGCAGCTCGCCGGTGGCGGTTCCCACCAGCTCCAGGCTGTGACCGTCGACCGTGCTCGGGACCTCCACGCTGACCGGCCCACCGGCGCCGGCGCAGCCCTCGCCGAGCCGGCCGGAGAGCACCCCCGCGAGCCCTGTGAAGCGGGCCACGAACGGCGTGGCAGGGGTGCGGTAGATCGCCTCGGGAGGGCCATGCTGCACCAGCCGCCCGCGTTCCAGCACTCCGACCTTGTCGGCCAGCGCGAAGGCCTCCGCCTGGTCGTGGGTGATGTAGATGGTCGTGGCGCCGGCGGCGCGCACCAGCGAGGAGATCTCGATCCGCAGCCGCTCGCGCAGATCGGCGTCGAGGTTGGACAGCGGCTCGTCGCAGAGCAGCAGCCCGGTCTCACCGACCAGCGCGCGGGCCAGCGCGACGCGCTGCTGCTCGCCACCGGAGAGCTGGTTTGGATAGCGGTCGGCGAGCTGCCCGAGCCCGACCCGCTCGAGCATCGCGGCGGCGGCGGCGATCCGCTGCTCCTTGGGCAGGCGGTGGCGGCGCAGCGCCAGCGCCACGTTGTCCCGCGCGATCATGTGCGGCCAGAGCGCGTAGTCCTGGAAGACCATCGAGAGGTCACGCTGCTCCGGTGGCCGGTGCGCGCGACCGTCGGCCACCAGGCGGTCACCGATCCGCATCGACCCCGCGGTGATGCGCTCGATCCCGGCCAGGCAGCGCAGCAGCGTCGTCTTCCCGGAGCCCGACGGTCCCAGCAGCACCAGCAGCTCCCCGGGCTCCACCGTCAGCGAGATGTCCTTCAGTGCCTCGTTGCCCCCCGGGTAGCGCTTGAAGACGCTGTTGATCTCGACGCGTTCAGCCATCTGACACTCCGTTCACTCTCAGTTGTTCGCGGCGCCGATGCGCCGCCATCCGCGTGGCACGATCAGGCGGTAAAGCCCGAGCACGACCAGCACGATCGCCAGCGCCAGCAGCACGGCGGCGACCGACTGCGCGGTGCCGATGCCGAAGTGGTAGTTGCCGAGGTTGTCCTGGATCGCGATCGACACCGGCGGCTGCGACGGGGCGTAGAGCAGCTGGGAGATCGGCAGCTCCAGGAAGACACCGGTGAAGGTCAGCAGCCACGCGTAGAGCAGCGGCCTGGAGAGCAGCGGCGCGATTCCCCGGATCCACGCCATCAGCGGGTTGGCCCCGTGCACCCGGGCGGCGTCGCGCAGCGACTCCTGAAGCTGGGAGACGCTGCCCACCAGGATCCGGGTGTTGGTCGGCAGGCTCGAGGCGCAGTAGGCGATGATCAGCAGCCCGACGGTCTGATAGAGGTTGATCCCGAGACGCGAGAGGATCGGCAGGTTGTAGGCCATGATGTAGCCGGCGGCGAAGATCACGCTCGGGATCGCGACGGCGGCCAGCAGCAGGAAGTCCAGCAGCTTGGTGGCGCTCGTGCGGGCGCGCGTGAGGAAGCGCGCCGCCGTGTAGCCGAGCCCGACGGTGACGGTCGCCGTGATCAGCCCGTATTGCAGTGAGCGCAAGAGTGGCGAGACCAGCGCCGAGGAGCTCAGCATCGCCGAGTAGTTGGATGTGGTCAGTGAGAACGAGCCGCCGTAATCCCCCATCAGCGAGCCGCTGACCGCACCGAACGTGGGCACGCCCAGGGCGACCACCAGGAACATCCCCAGCCCGAAGCTCCAGAGCAGCTTTTCACGCCTGCCCAGCGTGCGGCGCACGACCTGCCGGGTGCGCCCTGAGAGCACCGCGTAGGAGCGTCCGCGCAGCGCCCGCGCCTGCAGCCCGAGCGGGATCCCGACCGAGGCCACCAGCAGCCAGGCCATCGACGCGGCCACCGGGAAGCTCGGCGGGAAGTTGTTGATCGCGGAGTACAGCTGGTAGGTGCCGAGCTGGAAGTTCCCCTGGAAGGCGAGCGTCGCGGCGACACCGAAGTCACTCACGGCCTCCGCGAAGCCGATCGCCAGCGCCGACCAGATGGCCGGGGCGAGGATCGGTGCGACGATCCGCAGCGACTGCATGCGTGTGGCACCGTGGACCCGCGCCGCGTCCTCAAACTCCTGCCCCATCCCGGCCAGCGCCGCAGAGATGGCCAGGTAGGAGAACGGCACGTTGCGCAGCCCCAGCACCATCACTACCCCGAAGGGCCCGAGGATCGCGTGCGTGACGATCGGCAGGTTCAGGCCGAGCCGGTACATCACGCCGTCCAACTGCACCAGCCGCACCCAGCCCAGCGACGGCAGCCAGCTGGGCACCAGCAGCACAAGCCACATCGCCGGGGCCACAAGCTGGCGTCCGGGCATGTCGGTGCGCGCCACCAGCCACGCCGCCGGAAAGCCGATCGCCACCCCGATCACGGCGGCCACGGCGCTCACCCACAGCGAGTTGCCGATCGCCACCGCGGTCTGCCCGGTGAAGACCGAGCCCAGGAAGTGAAGCGTGAAATAGGAGCTGCCCTGGTCAAACAGCCGCGGTGACACCGCCAACACCAGGAACGCCAGGCAGGGCAGCAGGATGATCAGGATGATCACCGTCCAGAAGGTCGCCGGCAGCAGCGTCGCCAGCACCGCGCGCACGCCGCGAGCGCCGGGGCGCGGTCCTGCCTGGACCGCGCCCCGCGAGTCAGCTGCTGGTGAGAGCGTGGACACGCCAACCGCCTCCTGTCACCGGGACCAGCACCGCACTCTCACCGTGAGTGTCACTACTTGATGTTGCTGTCGAACCAGCTGTTGATCGAGGCCTCGAGCGGGCCCCACTTGTAGGGGTTGATGCGCTGCGTCTTGGAGGACGGCAGCGGCGGCAGTCCCTTGAGCGGCCTGATCCCCTCAATCACCGGGTAGTACAGCGAGTCACCTGTCGGGTCGCCGGCGTGCATCGCCTTCTGCCCCGCCGGGGAGAGCACGAACTCGATGAACCGCTCGGCCTCCATCTGCACCGCCTTGGGCGCCTTGGCGTCGATCCCGATGCACCCGGGCAGCAGCGTCACCGGCTTGAGGTACTCGACCTTCAGTGACTTGTCGCCGAGCGCGGCACCCACACCGGCCGAGCTCTGCACCAGCGCGAGCTTGATCTGGCCGTTGGTCAGGGCCTGCAGCGTGGGGCCGTTGGTGGGGTTGACCACCAGCCCGTTGGCCTTCAGCTTGCTGAAGTAGGCCTTGCCCTGCGACTCGCCGCCGAGCGCGTTCATCATGCCGGCGATGAACGGGTATGTCGGCCCTGACTGTGACGGGTCGTTCATCCCGACCGCGCCCTTCCACTTGCTCGAGAGCAGCTGCTGCCAGCTGGTGGGCGGCGCGCTGACCACCTTGGAGTTGTAGACAACTGCGGCCATCGTCGTCAGGCCGGTGGGCGTGTAGCTCTTGTCGGCGGGGATCACGCTCTTGGCCAGCGGCGTCCAGTTCACATTCGGCTCGAAGCCCCGCATCAGCAGGTGCTGGGTGTCCAGCCCGGCGAACGCGGTGTCACCGTCCACCCACAGCAGCCCCCAGTTGGGGTTGTTCTTCGACGCCTCGATCTGGGTCAGCAGCGGGCCCGTGGAGTTGTCGTCGAGCTTGGTGGGGATGCCGGTCGCCTTGGAGAAGGCGTCAACCACGGTCTTGTCGTAGCCCTGCGCTGAGTACACGACCAGCGTGGGGTGACTTGCGGCAGTGCTGGCGGTCGCGGAGATGCCGCCGGCAACGGCCGACGCAGCGAGCACCGTGGTCGCGAGCAGAGCCCGGACGCGTGACTTCTTCAGCATGTTTCTCCTGTCGTCAGAAGCTGCGGCGCAGCCCACGGCTGCGCCGGTCTGGGTTCCCAGTCCGGGCGCAGAAGTTACGAGCGCGACGTGCTCACCTTGTTAGAGAGCTGTGCGCAGAGCGTTACTTGGTGGTGAACGAGAGCACCGCGGGGCCTTCATCCTCAAGGCTTGCACCGTTTCCACCGAACGGATGAGATTCATAAAGCCGTGGCTTTAGCAGCCGATTCGGATCTAGAGTGCGGGTCATGATCGAGGTCAAAGAACTGAGCAAGCACTACGGTGAGAAGGTCGCTGTGAGCGACCTGAACTTCACCGTGAAGCCGGGAGTCGTGACCGGCTTCCTGGGACCCAACGGCGCCGGCAAGTCGACGACGATGCGCCTGATCCTCGGACTCGACGCGCCCAGTCACGGCAGCGCAACCGTCAACGGCAGGCCCTACCGGGAACATGACGCGCCGCTGCACGAGGTCGGCGCGATGCTGGAGGCGCGGGCGATCCACACCGGCAGGTCCGGGTACAACCATCTGCTCTCACTCGCCCAGACGCACGGCATCGGCAGGGCGCGCGTGCAGGAGGTGATCGACCTGGTGGGGCTGGAGAGCGTCGCGCGCAAGCGCGTCGGCAGCTTCTCGCTGGGCATGGGCCAGCGACTCGGTGTCGCCGCGGCGCTGCTCGGCGACCCAGCCACGGTGGTCCTGGACGAACCCGCCAACGGGCTCGATCCGGAGGGGATCCGCTGGATCCGCAACCTGCTCAAGGGACTGGCTGCCGAGGGCCGCACGGTCTTTCTCTCCTCACACCTGATGAGCGAGATGGAGCAGACCGCGGAGCACCTGATCGTGATCGGCAAGGGCCAGCTGATCGCCGACACGAGCGTCGAGCAGTTCGTATCCCAGGCCTCCGCCGGAGCGCCGGTGAGGGTGCGCACGCCGGATGCGGCGAGGCTCAGCGAGGCGCTGGCGGGCAGCGGCGCGCGCGTGGCCGACGCGGATGACGGAGCGCTCGAGGTCAGCGGCCTCGCCGCCGAGCAGATCGGCGAGATAGCCGCAGCCCAGCGCGTCGTCCTGCATGAGCTCACGCCTCTGCAGGTCTCGCTGGAGGACGCCTTCATGTCAATCACCAAGGACTCTGTGGAGTACACGCAGACCGCAGGCACGGGAGTCAACTCATGAGCGCGACAACCGCTTCACCCCAGATCACGGCGCACCGCGGCGAGCGCTCGCGCCTGAGCTTCGGCGGCGTGCTGCGCTCCGAGTGGACCAAGCTGCGCTCGCTGCGCTCCACGCGCTGGTCACTGCTCGTGGCGTTCATCGCGATGGCCGGCCTGGGGCCGCTGATCGCCGCCGTGACGATGGCTCACTGGAACTCCCTCTCACCGGTCGAGCGGGCAACCTTCAACCCGATCGACCGCAGCCTGGGCGGGTACCGGCTGGCACAGTTGGCGATCGGTGTGCTGGGCGTGATGGTGATCAGCGGCGAGTACACGACCGGTCAGATCCGCTCGAGCCTGATGGCCGTCCCCCGGCGCCTGCCGGTGCTGTGGGCCAAGCTCCTGGTGTTCTCCGCCGTCAGCTTTGCGCTGATGCTCATCGCCGCGCTGATCAGCTTCTACGCCTCCCAGGCGATCTTCACCCAGCACCACGTGAACGTCACGCTGGGCTCACCGCACGTGCTGCGCACGTTCGTCGGCACGCTGCTGTTCATGACCGTCACGGGCGTGCTGTGCACCGGCCTGGGCACGATCATCCGCAGCACCGCCGGCAGCATCTCCGCCTACGTGGGGCTGATGTTCGTGCTCCCGGGGATCAGCGCGATCCTGCCGTCGAACATCTCAGACGCGATCAACCCGTACCTGCCCTCGACTGCCGGCACCGGAATCGCACGCCCATTCCCGGCCGCGCACGCGTTCAGTGCCTGGGGCGGCTTTGCGCTGTTCTGCGGGTACACGGTGGTGACGGTGGTGATTGCCGCCTACCTGCTGAGACGCCGCGACGCATAGCACGGGCCCCGGTCCGGCGGCGGCGCGGGCGCCGGCCGGGAGCGGCACAGAGACGACTGCGCGGCGCGATCGCCGGCCCCCGCGGTGCGGGGGCCGGGCGCTGCTCAGTGCGGGACCACCTCGCCGCCGCGGCGCAGCGCCTCACCGACGCGTGCCACCAGGTCGGTCGGATCGACCGGCTTTGCGGCGAAGTCCGTGGCCCCCTCGTAGAAGGCCAGCTCCGAGGTGCTGTCGCGGTCATCAGCGGTGAGCACCACAACCGGTGTGGCGAAGATCTTGTGGTCATCGCGCAGGCGCCTGAGCACCTCGATGCCACTCAGCTGCGGCAGCCCCAGATCCAGGACCAGGACGTCCGGATGGATGATCCGGCAGATGTCGAGCGCGTAGCGCCCGTCGGGCGCCTCGTGCACCTCAAAACCAGCGTCCTCGAGGACTGTGGTGTAGATCCTGCGCTCCGTGGCCGAGTCCTCGGCGACCAGCACGCGCGGACGTGCGGATTTGTCACTCATCCCTGCGGACATCGGCGCCTTGGCTTCGGAGCTTGAGCGGCCAGCCGCGATCTGCCGGCCGGTTGCAGCGCCGCTTGCCGCGCGGCGCTCGGGGTACGCTAACGTACCGGCCCGAGTGTCAGCCGCCCGCACCCCCGAACCGCTGCCCCCGCTCACACGCCTGCCAGGCGGACGCCACAACCTCTCGCGCGAAGCCGTGGAGGGCTCGCAGCGCGAACGCATGCTGGTCGCGATGCTGCAGTCGGTCGCGGTTCGCGGTTACGCCGCCACGACCGTCGCCGACGTGGTGGGCGCAGCCGCGGTCTCACGCAGCACCTTCTACGCCAATTACGCGGACAAGGAGGCGTGCTTCGTGGCGGCCTACGGCTACGCCATGGACCGCACCCTGGCGCACCTCAGCGAGGCCGCAAAATCCCTGCAAAACCTGGACTGGCATGAGCGCCTCCGTTCAGATATCGCCACGTACATGGAGGCCCTGGCAGAGGAGCCGGCGCTGGCCGCGACACTGCACGTGGAGGTTCTCGCCGCGGGCCCCACGGCGATCGAGCACCGCGCGCAGATGCTCGGCCTGCTGGCCTCGCGCATCGCGCAGCTCAACGAGCAGGCGCGCGCCCAGCAGCCGGAGCTGCCCGAGGTTCCACCGGCCGCATTCGCGCTCTACACCGGTGGCCTGGACGAGCTGATCCGCGACCGCCTGCGGACGGCGGGCCCGGAGCAGCTGCGCGACCTGGTTGAGCCGGTGCTGGCCGCAACGCGCGCGCTGTTCGGGGCACCGCCGGCCGGCTGAGCCCGGGGCGCCGGCCAGTGTCACGCTAGCGCTCCATGAGGCCGTGGGTGTAGGCGTAGTGCACCGCCTGGGCGCGGTCGCGGGCGCCGATCTTGCGCAGCACATGGTTGATGTGAGTCTTGACTGTCGCCTCGCTGACCACGAGCGCCGCGGCGATCTCCTGGTTTGAGAGCCCGCGCGCGATCAGACCGAGCACCTCTCCCTCACGCGGGGTCAGCTCGTCGGGCAGCGGCTGCGCCGCCTCCCCACGCGCGCCGCCGACCGCTCCGGCGCTCCCCCCGCGTGCTGTGGCGGCAGCCAGCAGCTGAAGGTGCACGGCGGGATCGAGCAACGTCTGGTGAGCGGCCGCGGCATGCACCGCGCGCGCAATCTCCGCCAGGCCGGCGTCCTTGGTCAGGTAGCCACGCGCCCCGGCCTGCAGCGCATCGAGGATCGACGCCTCGTCGGCGTGCGTGGTCAGCACCACCACCTCCGTCTGCGGGTGTGCCGCGCGGATCCGCCGGGTCGCCTCCACCCCGTCGAGGTTCGGCATGTGCAGGTCCATCAGCACCACGTCGGGCAGGTGCTCGGCGCTCCGGGCGACGGCCTCCAGGCCGTCGCCCGCAGCGGCCACCGGCTCGATCCCATCAGCCGTCTGCAGAAGCGTCATCAGCCCCTCGCGCACCAGCGCCTGGTCGTCGACCACCAGCACCCGGATGGCGGCGCTCACTCCGGCTCCTCCACCGGCAGCCGCAGCTCCACCAGCCAGCCCTCGGCGGTCGGCCCGGCGCGCAGCGTGCCACCCAGCAGCTGCGCCCGCTCGCGCATCCCGCGTATGCCGTAGCCACCGCCGGTCCCGGCCAGCCCCGGCGCGAGCCTGGCGGCTACCGGTGACACCGCGCGGTCGGCGATCCGGACCACCAGCCACCGCTGCTCCACCGCGATCGAGACCGCGACGGCAGCTCCCGGAGCGTGCTTGCGGACGTTGGTGAGCGCCTCCTGCACCACGCGCAGCACCGTTTCGCCGCGCTCCGCGCTGAGCAGCGCCGGGTCGCAGCGCAGCTCGAACTCGAGCACGCCGTCGGCGCCGGCGCGGTACTCATCGACCAGTGCGCGCAGTGCGCGGTCGCCGGCTTCCGGCGCGGCTTCACGCAGCGCGCCCACGGCACGGCGGGTCTCGCGCAGCCCGTCGCGCGCCAACTGGTGCGCGCGCACCACGCGCTCACGGATCGTCTGCGGGTCCGCCCCCTGCTCGATCAGCGCCGCCGTCGCCTCCAGCTGGATCGTCAGGCCGGCGAGTGAGTGCGCCAGCACGTCATGGATCTCACGCGCGATCCGTGCCTGCTCCTGCAGCCGGGTGACACGCAGCTCCTCCTCGTGCGAGCGCTGCGTCTGCGCCAGCAGCAGCTCCGCCTGGTCGGCCCGCAGCCGCATCTGACGCAGGTTGGCCCCGGCCAGCGCCATCGCGCACCAGCCGCCGCTGTAGGCGAGCACGCCCAGCGCGCTCCAGTCATAGGCAAGTGCCGCGCCCCCCATCGCCAGCACCGAGAGCGCGACGACGACCAACCCGCCACGGATGCCGGTCCTGGCGCTGGCCGCCATCGGCGCCAGGAACGCGCCGGCGCTGGCGCCGCTCGACGGTGCCGCCACTGCCAGCACCGCGCTGGCGAGCGCGATCAGGTGCAGGTCCGGGGTCAGCCGCGTGAGCTGAGATGACCACGCGGTCCAGGCCAGCCAGGCGGCGATCAGGACCACCAGCAGCCCCGCCACCAGCAGACCCCGGCCGTGTAGCCCCGGCGGCACGTCCGAGGTGATCACGCTCCAGCAGATCAGCGCCAGGCCGGCCAGCCGCGCAAGCGTCGCGTAGCGGCGATTGAGTGCGTTCAGCGCCATCATGACGGACGTTACGGCCTGCGCGCCGGTGCGTGTCGGGCGGGTCCGGCTCAGGCCAGCTCGAGGACCGCGCGGCCCGCGGTGTGGCGCCAGCGCAGCCCCATCACCACGGTGCGGCTGATGACCTCGAAGAACGCCATTGCCAAGAGCGCCACGGTCCACGCCTCACCGCTGGTGATCGAATGCGTGGCGCTGAAGTGCGCGATGCTGACCGCGCCGCTGTGCGTGATCCAGTAGACGAACGCGAAGCGCGAGCCCATGCCAAGCACCCAGAAGAAGGCCGAGCTGACGCCGCTGCGGAAGGTGACCGCGCCCTGAGCTGTGCGGCCCATGATCACCGTCACGCCGCTGAGCGTGCCGATCGCGGCGCCGATCAGACCGAACAGCACCACCAGCACGAGGTCATTGCCGGCTGTGGGGATGCCCTGCAGGTAGCTGGCCATGGCTACCCCGAGGATCACCAGCGGCCGGATCAGCTGGCGCGCGGTGATCGGGCGCTCCCGGAACTGCAGGACGACGAGGAGGACCAGCGCGGAGTCAATGATGTAGTCGAAAATGCTCATGCCAGGATGATCGGCCCGCACGGCGCCGCGCACATCGGCGCGGGGGTTGATCTGCGGGTGGAAGTGCTGCGGTGTCTCAACCCAGGGGTTGAGACACCGCCGGCACGGCGACGACAGGCGGGCAGCGGCGGGCGTGCCGCGCTCAGCCGACGATCAGCGAACTGCCGGTCATCGCCGCCGGCTGCTCGTGTCCGAGCAGCTCCAGCAGCGTCGGTGCCACGTCGGCCAGCACCCCACCCTCACGCAGCGCAAGGCCCTCACGCGTGATGATCACCGGCACCGGGTTCAGGGAGTGCGCCGTGTTCGGGCTGCCGTCGGGCTCGAGCATGTTGTCGGAGTTGCCGTGGTCCGCGGTGATCAGCAGCACCCCGCCGCTGGCCTGGACCACCTCGACAACCTGCGCAAGGCAGCTGTCGACGGTCTCAACGGCCCGCACCGCGGCCGGGATCACACCGCTGTGACCGACCATGTCGGCGTTGGCGAAGTTGATGATCCCGAAGCTCGGCTGGTCCTCGGTGAAGGCGCGCACAAACGCCTGGGCCGCCTCACGAGCGCTCATCTCGGGCCGCTGGTCGTAGGTGGCCACATCACGCGGTGAGGGCACCACCTCACGCCGCTCGCCGGCCTGCGGCTGCTCCATCCCACCACCGAAGAAGTAAGTCACGTGCGGGTACTTCTCGGTCTCCGCGACGTGCAGCTGGCGGCCACCGTGAGCGGCGATCACCTGGGGCAGCGTGACCTGCGGATGCTCCGGCGGGAAGGCCACGGGGTGTGGCCAGCCCTCCTGATACTCGGTCATCGTGGTGTAGCGGGAGATCACGCCCGCGCCGCCGCGCTGCACCTCATGCAGCGCGGGGTCGCTGAGCGCGCGCGTCAGCTCGCGCATCCGGTCGGGGCGGAAGTTGAACGCGATCACGCTGTCCTGCGCAGCGATGCGCGCCTCGTCGCCGACCGTGGTGGCGGCCACGAACTCATCTGTCTCGCCGCGACCGTAGGCGGAGGCGACAGCCTCCACGCCGCTGGCAGCATGGTGCTCGGCGCGGCCGTGCACCAGCAGGTCATAGGCCAGCTGGATGCGGTCCCAGCGGCTGTCGCGGTCCATCGCGTAGTAGCGGCCGATGACGCTGCCGATGCGCCCCACGCCGGCCTGCTCCATCCAGCCCTGCACCTGCTCGATGTAGCCCCTGCCCGCCTGCGGCAGCGTGTCGCGGCCATCTGTGAAGGCGTGCAGCACGAGATCCTCCACGCCCAGTCCGGCGGCGAGCTCAATCAGCGCCCGCAGATGCCTGTCGCTGGAGTGCACGCCCCCGTCAGAGACCAGCCCGATCAGGTGCACGCGCCGCGGCCTGCCCCGCGCATCACCGCTGAGGGCGCTGCGCAGCACCGCGTTCTCCCCCAGGCGCCCGGTCTGCGTCGCCAGGTCGATGCGCGTCAGATCCTGCATCACCACGGCGCCGGCTCCGAGGTTCAGGTGGCCGACCTCCGAGTTGCCCATCTGCCCCTCCGGGAGGCCGACGGCCAGCCCGCAGGCGGTCAGCGTGGTGTGCGGGTAGCGCTGCCACAGCGCGTCAAAGACCGGCGTGCGGGCCAGTGACACGGCGTTGCCCGGCCCGGGCGGGGCGAGCCCCCAGCCGTCCAGCACCACCAGCGCACAGCAGGGGGCGGGTGCGATCATCCGGCCGCGGCCACGATCGCCGCGAAGCTCTCCGCTTCCAGGCTCGCGCCGCCCACCAGCGCGCCGTCCACGTCGGGCAGCGCCAGCAGCTCCCGGGCGTTCTGCGCCTTGACGCTGCCGCCGTAGAGCACGCGCACATGCTCGGCCTGCTCCGCCGAGCGGTCGGCGACCAGCGCCCGGATGAAACCGGCCGCCTCCTGCGCCTGCTCGACGCTCGCGACCTTGCCGGTGCCGATCGCCCAGATCGGCTCGTAGGCGATCACCACCCGCGGGATCTCCGCAGCCTGCACCTTGGAGAGCCCCTCCTGGATCTGGTGGCGCAGCTTGCGCTCGGTGTCGCCACGCTCCCGCTCCTCATCGGTCTCACCGACGCACAGGATCGGCACGAGGCCGGCCTCCAACGCCGCCGGAACCTTCAGCGCCAGCGCCTTGTCGGTCTCACCGAACAGCTCACGCCGCTCGGAGTGGCCGAGGATCACCCCATGCACGTCCAGCTCGGTGAGCATCGCCGCCGAGACCTCGCCGGTGAAGGCGCCGTGCCCAGCCTGGTGCATGGTCTGGGCGAAGACCTGCACCCGAGAGCCGCGCGTGGAGTCGACCATCGCCTGCAGCGCGGTGAACGCCGGGCAGATCGCGACCTCCACGCCCTCGCTGGTGGAGACCCGCGGCAGCAGCCCCTGGATGAACTCCTCGGCCTCCGTCACGGTCTTGTGCATCTTCCAGTTGCCGGCCACCAGCGGCGTGCGCGCAACACTCATGCCAACGCCTCCACGCCCGGCAGCAGCTTGCCCTCCGCCAGCTCCAGCGCGGCACCACCACCGGTCGAGACATGGTCCATGCGCTGCGCCAGACCGAACTTCTGCACCGCCGCCGCGGAGTCGCCTCCGCCGACCACGGTCGTCCCGGGGGCGTCGGCCAGCGCCTGCGCGAGCGCGCGCGTGCCGGCGGCGAACTGCTCCAGCTCAAAGGCCCCCATCGGCCCGTTCCAGAAGACCGTTCCGGCCTGCGCCACCCG
The DNA here is from genome assembly GCA_021851525.1 of Actinomycetes bacterium. Classification (GTDB taxonomy): domain Bacteria; phylum Actinomycetota; class Thermoleophilia; order Solirubrobacterales; family Solirubrobacteraceae; genus Palsa-465. The sequence goes on from JAJZDA010000082.1 coordinate 12,486, forward strand.
CGCCGCGTAGAGCTCGACTGTGCGCGGGCCGATGTCCAGCCCCATCATCCCGGCGGGCACGTCCACCCCGTCCACGGCGACCGGCTCGGCGTCCGCGGAGAAGCTCGCGGCAGCCACGAGGTCGACCGGCAGCAGCAGCTTGCCGGCCACGGCACCGGGCGCCTGCAGCAGCGCGCCGGCCAGCTCCACGTCCTCCGCCGAGCACAGTGAGTCGGCCACCTCGTGGCCCTGTGCGCGCAGGAACGGGAAGGCCATCGCGCCGCCGATCAGCAGCGTGTCCGCGATCTCCAGGAAGCGCTCGATCACCTTGATCTTGTCCGACACCTTGGAGCCGCCGAGGATCGCGACCATCGGCCGCCGCGGGTCCTCGGTGACCTCACGGATGCGGCTCACCTCCTGGGCGAGCAGCAGCCCGGCGGCGTGCGGGAGCAGTGCGGCCACCCCGGCGACCGAGGCGTGCGCCCGGTGCGACGCGCCGAAGGCATCGTTCACATAGACGTCGGCGAGCTCCGCCAGGGCCTGCGCGAACTGCGGGTCGTTGGCGGTCTCCCCCGGCTCGAAACGCACGTTCTCGAGCATCAGCACCTGCCCGGGGGCCAGCTCATCGACCAGCCGCGTCACCTCGGCGCCGACCACCGCGGGAGCCAGCGCGACCGGCTGGCCGAGCAGCTCAGCCAGCCGCGTGGCGGCGGGCGCCATCGAGTAGCGCGGGTCGGGGGCGCCCTTCGGTCGGCCAAGGTGCGATGCCAGCACCAGCCGCGCGCGCATGCCGATCAGCTCGCGCAGCGTCGGCAGGGTCGCGCGGATCCGCGTGTCATCGGTGATCTGCCCGTGCTCATCCAGCGGGACGTTGAAGTCGACCCGCACGAGCACCCGCCTGCCCTCCAGCAGGCCGAGATCTCGCAGTGTCTGCATCGTCTACTCCTTGCTCGCGTACTTCGCCGGCCGGCGCATGGCTAGAGCTTCTGGACCAGGTCAACGACGCGGCTCGAGTAGCCCCACTCGTTGTCATACCACGACACGACCTTGACCAGCGTGCCGTCCATCACTGCGGTCAACTGCGCGTCGACGATCGAGGAGTACGGGTTCTTGACGATGTCACGGGAGACGATCGGATCCTCGGTGTAGGCCAGGTAACCGGCCATCGGGCCCTCCGCCGCGGCGCGCAGCGCCGCGTTGATCTCCTCGACGCTGGTCTCGCGGTTGACCTCGACGGTCAGGTCCACGACGCTGCCCGTGGGCACGGGGGCACGCACCGCGAAGCCGTTGAGCTTGCCGTTGAGCTCAGGGATCACCACGCCGATCGCCTTGGCGGCGCCGGTGGTGGCGGGGATCAGGCTCACACCGGCGGCGCGCGCACGGCGCAGATCCTTGTGCGGCATGTCCTGCAGGCGCTGGTCGGCCGTGTAGGCGTGGATCGTCGTCATCAGGCCGTGCCTGATGCCGACGGTGTCCTGCAGCACCTTGGCGACCGGCGCCAGGCAGTTGGTGGTGCAGGAGGCGTTGGACACGATCCGGTGGTTGGCCGGGTCATACGCGGTGTCGAAGTTCACGCCCAGCACGACGGTCACGTCGGGGCTGGTGGCGGGCGCTGAGATCACGACCTTGCCCGCTCCTGCGTCCAGGTGCTTTGAGGCGTTCTCACGGTCGGTGAACAGGCCGGTCGACTCGATCACGACGTCGGCGCCGAGCTCACCCCAGGGCAGCGCTCCCGGGTCGCGCTCGCCGAGCACGCGGATCTCCCTGCCGTTCACGGAGATGCCGTTGTCGGTGACCTCGACCTCGGCGTCCAGCGGACCGTAGTTGGAGTCGTACTTGAGCAGGTGCGCGATCGTCTTGCGATCGACGAGGTCATTGAGCGCAAGCCACTCGATGTCGGCCTGCTGCTCGATCGCGGCGCGGAAGACGTTGCGGCCGATCCTGCCAAACCCGTTGATGCCCACACGTACTGCCATTGTTTCCTCCGACTGGTCGATCTGAAAGGGAGAGAGAAGCGCCGCGCCAGACCAGCGGTGCGGGGTCGAAGGCTACTGGCTGAGCGCGCTCAGCGCCGCGAAACGAGCTCAACCCTGAGTCCGTCCGGGTCGAGCAGGTAGGCCGCGTAGCAGCCCCGGCCATACTGCGGCCGGGGGCCGGGCGGGCCGTCGTCACGACCGCCGGCGGCGAGCCCCGCGCCGTACGCCGCATCGACCGCGGCCCTGCCGTTGGCACGCAGCGCCACGTGCCCGTAGGCGGGCGCCGGCGGGCGCCCGCGCACCACCACCCAGAACTCAGGGCCGTTGACGCCGTAGGCGATCGCGTGCTCTGACTCGAACGTGCGCCGCGCGCCGAGCGCGAAGAAGACCGGGTCGTAGAAGGCTCCGGAGCGCCGCATCTCGGCGACCTCGAAGCCGACGTGGTCAATCACGCCGGGCGCTCAATGTCCCGGTGGATCACGTGCACCGCGTACTCCGGGACGTCACCGAAGCGTTCCGCCAGCGCCTGCGCTATCGCGACCGAG
>JAJZDA010000083.1 GCA_021851525.1 Actinomycetes bacterium
GGGCGGCGGGCGCGCCATCGCCGGCCGCGGCGGCCGCCGTGACCGGGGCCAGCCCGGCGCTCATGCGCGCTCCTTGAGCCGGGGGTCGAGCACGCGGTAGGCGATGTCCACGAGCGTGTTCATCACAACGAACGCGGCGACCAGGACCAAGCAGACCCCCTGCACGCTGGGGATGTCCTTGTTCAGCGCGTCGTTGACGAGCGTGCCGCCGACGCCGCTGATGCTGAAGACGCTCTCGACCACCGGGTCGAGAGCGATCAGCGTCGCGAAAACCACCACGAAGGAGGTGACGATCGGGATCGCGGCGTTGCGCATGACGTGCCGCGTGACGATCGGCCAGTAGCCGACGCCGCGGCTGACCGCCGTCTGGACGTGCTCGTTCTGCAGCTGCTCGCGCATCGACGTCCGCGTGACACGGGCGATCAGCGCGAAGCCGGCGAGCGCCATCGAGACCGCCGGCAGCGTGAGGTGCCGAACGCGGCTCAGGAACCCGGATCCCTGACCCAGCGCGGGGAGCCACCCGAGGTCGACCGAGAAGAACAGCAGCAGGACGATGCCGGCCACGAAGGCCGGCATCGCGGCTGAGCCCGCGGTGAGCGCGAGCACGAGGTCATCGACCTTGCCGGGGCGCAGCGCGCTCAGCATCCCCAGCGCGATTCCGAACACGACCGTCAGCAGCGCGGCGTAGACGATCAGCTCGGCGCTGATCGGCAGCTCCTGGCCGAGCAGGGTCGAGACGTTCGACTGATGCACGACCGAGTAGCCGAAGTCACCGTGCAGCACTCCTGTCAGCCAATGCCAGTAACGAACGAAGAACGGCTGGTTGAGGTCGAAGCGCTGGTTCAGCACCCGCACGGCCGAGGCCGGCAGGTTCTTGCCGCCGCTCAGCGCCGCGAGCGGCGTGCCGGGGGCCAGGTACAGCGCCCCGAAGACGACGAAGCTCGAGACGAGCAGGGTCGCCGCCATGACCCCCAGGCGGCGACCCACATATCGGACGGCTCCCGTCATCTTCTGCTGTCCGGCTCAGCGCCCGCCGAGCTTGACCGCGGCCCAGGGCGCGTACATGTAGGAGAACGAGGCGGGCGCGCCCGTCAGGTTCTTCTGCGTGACGAGCACGGTGTCCGGGGCCGAGAGCGGGATCCAGGGCAACTGCTGCATGATCAGCGTCTGCGCCTGCACCACCAACCTGGCGCGTGCCGCCGCGTTGGCCGTGCTGCGCGACCGGTCCAGCAGCTTCGTGATCTGCGGGTCGTTGAAGCCCGAGTAGTTCAGCGATCCGCCGGGCAGCACGAACTGCTGGTACTGGGCCTCCGGCGCGCCGTAGTCGGGGTAGGAGTTCACGAAGAAGGCGTCCAAGCCGGCGCGTGCCTTGGCCGAGGTGAACACGTCGATCCAGGTTGCTGCGGGGAACGTCTTCAGCTTGACGTTCAGGCCGATCGCGGCGGCCGCATCCTCGACGGTCGTTGCGGCGTTCTGGATCTGCGTGATCTGGTTCGACATGCCGATCGTGATCGTCTTGCCGGTGGCGCCCGCCTGCTGGATCAGCTTCTTGGCCGCAGCGATCTGTGGCGGGTTGTAGCTCGGCAGCGCCTTGTAGGCGGACTGGAAGATCGACGGCTCATAGCCGCCCCAGGTGCCCGGGTTCGCGAGCGTGTTAGGCATCTGGGCGCCGCCCAGGTAGGTCGCCTTGATGTACGCCGCGCGGTTCAGCGCCATCGTCAGCGCCTGGCGCACCTTGACGTTGCCGAGGGGGCCCTTCTGGGAGGCGACGATCAGCGCGTCGGTGACGTAGGAGGAGCCGCGCGTCACGCTCAGCTTCGAGCTGTGCTGGAGCGCGGCGAGGATCGTCGGATCGGTCGAATACGTGATTCCGATCGCGCCGGTCTCGAGGCCGCTGGTCATCGCCGTGTCGGAGAAGCCCTTGAAGACGTACTGGCTCACCAACGGGTGGATCGACTCGTCCCAGTAATGCGGGTTCTTGACCGCGATCAGGCCGTTCTTGGCCGTCCAGGACTTGATCATGTAGGGGCCGGTGCACATCCCGCCGACGCCCATCGTCCCGTACTTCGTGCCGGCCTTCTGGGCGAAGGACTTCTCGATGATCATGCCCGGGAGCGAGGAGAGCTCACCCAGCAGCCACTCGTCCGGCTGCGTGAGCTTGAGCGTGACCTCCAGCTTGCCGGTGGCGCTGATCGACTTCACGCGGTTGAAGATCGCGCTGTAGAAGCCGCCGACCTTGGCGCTGGCGGCCCGCTGCAGGCTGTAGACGACGTCCGCGGAGGTCAGCGGGTGACCGTCCCAGAACTTCACGCCCGGGCGCAGCGTGAACACGTCGGTGGTGGGGTTGGGGCTCGTGACCTTGAGCGCGAGACCAGGCGCACTGCCGCCGCTCGGGGTCTGGCGGAAGAGCGCATCACACAGTGCCGAGTCGACCGTGTTCTCCGGGTAGTCGAAGCCGAAGATCGGATCGACGGAGTTGACGTCACGGTAGAGCCCCCACGTGACCGAACTGACGCTCTTCCGCGCCGCGGGGGTGTTGATCTGCAGGCTCGCGGCCGCAGCCTTCCTGGACGACATCTGGCCTCTCGCGGCAGCGGAGCCGCTGCCAATGGCGGCCACCGCGAACGCAGCACCAACCGCCAGCGTTGGCCATAGGAAACGTTCCCGACGCATCTGCACCTTCCAGCCCTCCTCAGTTGACGCCGCGAACGTAGCAGAATCGATTCTGCCACGCAACAAAATCATTCGCGAATCGATTTCCCGAATGTCCAGGCTCGTCTGTATGATCGCCCCGATGCCACGTACAGCCGATGAGAACCCGAACCCGAATCAGAGCGGCAACGGCCGCAGTCAGCGGGTCCGCATCCGCGACGTGGCGGAGGCTGCCGGGGCCGCGCAGAGCACGGTGTCCAACGCGCTCAATGGCACCGGCAGCGTGGATCCGGGCACCCGCGAACGCATTCTCAAGGTGGCCTCGGAGCTCGGCTACGTGCCCAACAGGAATGCGCGCGGCCTGCGCACCGACCGTGCGGGCATGCTCGGGATCATGCTGAGCACCCGCTCCGAGGCCGGTGAGGTGGCCAACGTCGCCTACAACCTTCGGCTGGCCGGTGGTGCGTCGCGCGCCGCCTTCCGGCGACAGAACGCGCTCACGCTGCTGCCGCCGCTGCGCACGCGGGAGGAGGCCGGCCTGCTCGTCCCCGACGGCGTGATCTTGGCTGACATCGAGGTCGACGACCTGGCGAGGGCCGCCTTCGATGAGATCGGGGTTCCGATCGTGACGATCGAGGCCGACCCCGGAAGCCCGGACGAGGCCTACTGGGTCGGTGCCGACACGCCCACCAACACGCGCACCGGCCTCGACCATCTGATGGCGACAGGGGCGACCACGATCGCCTACATCGGGACGGACGCGACCGGCACCTGGAGCGTGCAGTCGGCCAAGGCGTACCACCACTGGTGCCGGGAACGCGGCCTCGAGCCAGTCGCGGTCACCGTGCCGCGCACGCAGACGGTCCGTGAATGCGCAGAGGCGCTGGGCCGGCTGCTGCAGCGCGACCCCCGTCCCGACGCCATCTTCGCCCTGACGGAGAAGATCGCCGTCTCAGTCGTCCGGCGGCTCGGTGAGCTCGATATCTCCGTGCCGCACGAGCTTCGGGTGCTGTCCGGATCGGATGGGGACCACGCCGCCCAGGCGCTTCCGCCGATCACCGCCATCGACCTGCACCCGGAGGAGGTGGGAGCCGCTGCCGTGGCGCTGCTCTACGAGCGGATCGAGGGGCTGGACACCGAGCGGCCGCGCATCATCAGGGCCACGCTGAACGCGCGGGAGTCAACCACCGGCCGCCTCTGACGGCCTCTGGCGCCCGCCGCTCAGTCTGCGATCTTGCCGAAAGCCGCAGGCAGACGGCGATGGCTCGATCGCACCAGTATTCGGGATGTGGTGTGACGCCGGGCTGCGACCCCGGCACCGAGCGCCAAACGAAGTTCGCGGAAACACCGGCACCGCCTGCTCGAGCTACACAGCCGCCTGCTGGTCGTCGCCAACGCTCAGGCGGGTCAAGTCGCGTGGTCGGCGTGAAAGCGCTCGTCTCGGGACCACACGCGCTAGCGGTTGTCGCGGTCACCGAATGGGGTGGGGTTGATCGTGTCTGCGTCGATCGTGACGCTCTGCTCGGCGCTGACCGGCATCACCTCGACCTGTTCGTCGTTTAGGAGTCTCGCCACGCATTCGGCTGATCCGCCGAGATAGGTGCTCTGCAGGTCGACGTCGGTTGCCACACACCATGCCCGGTCATCTGGCCACCACAGACTCGGGGACCGGTAGGACTCGGCGAACTGCGGATGACCGGGCTCGTCCCACGCCTCGAACCCATCGGTGAACGATCTCTGAGGCACGCTGCTGAGCGAGCCCCGGGCGACGATCATCGCCCGGTTGCTCATCGCCAGCCGCGGGAGGCTCAGATCAGACCACAACCCGATCATGTTGCCGTCCCCCTCCCAGCCCGCACACCAACACAGCTCCGGGGTGCTGGTGAACGCCGCGAGCTGCCCACACAGCCGCTCGGTCAGGCGCAGCGGCAGTGAGCCGCGCTGCGGCACCTCATCCCAGATCCCGGGCTGCATCCCGTGCCAGTCGTACTCGTAGCTGCCGGTGATCGCCGTCCATTCCATCGCCGGATGAGCGACCCTGCCGTTGGCGTGCGCCACCTCCGCCCAGCGAACCTCACACCACACGATGCCGTTGTGCCTGATCCTGGCCGGCACCCCAGTCCTGGACTCGGATGCGCTCTTGAGCGGGAGGTCGCGTTCCTCGGCCTCCCTCAGCGCGGGATGAAAGATCCGTGCATAGCTCTCGAACACATCCGGCAGCAGGCTGTGCACCTGCCCCCAGCCGCGCGTGCCCTCAAGAACCCAACCACCAGCCCGTGCGACCTGGGCGGCGTCGTCAACGACGAGCATCGCTCCCAGGTGCCGCACCGCATCCGGCATGTCGCGATCATCGCACAGCGGCAAGCATCAGCTGGTCGCCTAAGCGCTTGCGATCGGTTGCCGTTCCGGAGAACGCAAGGGATAGTCAGGGCGCGACCACGGTCGATCTGGAACCATGGGCGATGCCGACGGAAGATCCGCCCGACGGGCTACCTCGATATCGCCTACTGACCGGTCCCGATGACGACTCGTTCTGCCGGCGAGTCAGTGACGCGCTTGCTCTTGGTTATCGCCTGTACGGCTCTCCGGCGATGACGGTCGACGGCGAACGGATGATCGTAGGCCAGGCGCTGCTCTGGTCCGACTGATCCAACGAACGCTGGGTCAGGTATGGCCACAGCGGCGCCCAGTCGCCAAACCACGCGTGGTGGTCCGAGCGTCCGGGGCCAGTGCGATCGTCAAGAATCGAGGCTTGCCTTGGGCTGATCCTCGGGTGAGGCGGCGGCGTCCGAGGTAAGCAGGATGACGTTGCCGTCGGGGTCATCGATCATGGCCGCGAACGGCCCGAGGGTCTGGGTGGGCGGAAGTCTGCCGTGATACCCGGCGCCAGTGAGCTCGAGCCACTTTTGCCTGACCGCGGCGTCGTCACCGACGTAGAACTCCAGTAGCTGCTGATACCCGCCGGACGGACGTGACCAGGCGGGGTCGTAAGTGGATGCGAACCGTGTGGTGATAAGAAGGCTGACGCCGCTTCCCATCCGGTGGACCACGATCGGGGTACCGGCTTGCGGCTCCGCGATATTGAGGCCGAGCGCCCGGTAGAACCCGACCGAGGCTTCCAAGTCGCGAACCTCCAGCACGACCATGCTCAACTGCAGCTCCATGACGGTTCCTCTCGCGTAGCCGACAACCATCCAGCCAGGCGTCCGGTCGACCCAGCCCTGGCCCCAAAACCCAGAGTACATCGATGACTGAACCAAGGCTCCGGACAAGCAGCGGAAGTGGCTCGACGTCGCCATTACACTCGCGCCGCAGCTAAGGGCAGAACCTCAAAGCGATAACGGCCCGCCGGCTCGTTGACGGGTCGAGCTACGCGGCTACGGTTCCCGCAGCGTGATGCGGGACAGGCAGCGGGAGGCCACGTTCGGCAAGGTCCTCCGCGTACGCAGCAAGGGCCTCCTCGATGCCGCCTGCGACCTCCTCACGAGTAGCGCCCAGAGCAACGACACCTGGGAGGTCCGGCAGGTACGCACCCCATGCGCCGTCCTCGGCCTGCTCGTAGATGACTACGTACTCGCTCAACGCAGATGCTCCAAGCCGCTTGCCTTTCTGATGCTACCTAGCGTTCCAACCGGCACCGTTGCGCTGTCCTTGCCGGCCACCACGATCCGTTCCGGTCGCTGGGGGTGAGCCCACACCTCGTGCGAGCCACGTTGGCGGATGACCGTCCAACCGGCACCAAGCAGGGCGGCACGCACTTCGTGGTACTTCTTCGGCACCGTTCAAACGTAGGCGGCCGAGCGGACGCGACCACGGTCACTGCAAGACCGCTGGGGAAGCCACTCAACGTCGCCAACGCGATAGCGACCTCTCATGACAGGTGAATGCGAAAGCAATCGCCGTCGTACGTCATGCTCCTGCGGTGGCAGAACAGAGCGGCTGCCTCGACGACGGAGACCGACTCGCCGTGGCGAACGTGTTCCGGCGGAACCAGATCGATCTCGATCAGGTCTTCGTCGTCGAGCCGGTCTCGCCCGACGAGATCGTGTTCGTAATCCGCGCTGCGACCTTCCCCGAAGCGGCGCTCACATCGGAACTCATGTCGATCTTGAATCGCAAGGTCTGGGTCGCCGCCGATGGTCCAGTCTGGAAGAAGAGCCGGCTGCAGCCGATCTAAGCTCTGTCACCCCCAGGGTCGAGGCCGCAAGGTCGCCAACGCGATAGCCGGCAGCAGAGACCTGGCGCACCAAAGCGATAGCCCTCGGATGGCCGTCTGCTGTCGGGTGCTCGCCGACTAAGTCGTTGTCTGAGGGGCGATGGACTCTCGAGCTCGGTTAGGTGTCGCAGCGGCGCACTACACGATGAGACCGTTGACGAACAACTTTTGGCCAGGATCGTACGGAGGCACGAGGGTTCTTCCCGGCGATGCCGATTGTTCGTCCAATGGCTCACAACAGACGTTGCGCGGATTCGCTTCGGCCGGTTGGGACGTGTACGTGTTCTTGCGGGGGGCATCTGCATGGACGAGGCGGTGCCGGAGGGACTGGTGCTTCCGTCGTACCCACGCCGCCAGCCGCACCAGCACCCGCGGCGCCACCAGCACCCGCGGCGCCACCAGCACCCGCAGCGCCACCAGCACCCGCAGCGCCACCAGCACCCGCGACGCCACCAGCACCCGCGACGCCACCAGCAACCGCGACGCCACCAGCAACCGGATCGCCAACTCCCACACCGCCGGCGCCCAACACTCATGCGGTACCCGGGGCATCCGCCCAGCTCTCAGGCGCTCTGAGTAGCGAGCAAGTAGAGGCTCGAACGGTGGCAGATCGGTTGGGGCGCTGGCTGGGGGATGAAACGCTGATTCTCGCGACCGGCAGTGGCGAGGACTTCATTAGCTCTGTCCTCGACTCGCTGCTTGCAGACGAGCACTTCGGGACGGCCTACCCGGACCTCCTCGCTGGGCATTTGTTGTGCACCGTCGCTGCTGGTCTCTACTCCGCAAGGGAGCTGGCGGATCGAACCGTTGGGTCCTGCCTCGACTTTCTCTTCCGCGAAGCCGTTCAAAGGGTCGGCCTATCTCCATCCACAGAGGATCGAGAAGCGTTCGTGCAAGGATGCGTCGACGCGCTCGCCGAGAAGATCGGTCAGAAGGCAGCCGACGTGGCGATGGCACATCTCGGACTGCCAACTGCAGTGCAGCTCGCGGCCCTTGCGGTAGTGGTCTGTCCCGATCCGGCCGCACACCAAGAGGTCGAGGACATCTTCGAGAAGGAGTTTGCCGAGCCAGCGCTCGTGGTGATCGTCGAGGATGAAGTCGGAGGGCTGCAAGCGGTGCAGCGTTTGAGGCAAACAGCAGGCCTCGAGTAATTGCCGGTCCGTGCAGCCTGACGAGGCTGTGTGCCGCGTCGCCGATGCAATCGCGTTGGCCATCTGCGCGGCACTATGCCTCTCCAGGAATGCGATCGTGCTTGGACTCGTCACCGAGCTAGTTCTCGGGTGACCGTCGTCGCCAACCCTCGCATTGCCCTGCCACGCCTGCTCACACGCCCGGCGTCCTGACGGCAGCCGGGCGCAAAGGCGCTCGCCTACTCGTTGATCCACATATCTATCAACAGTGGGTCCGTATCTTGATATCGCGTGACAGTCATGTTATATTGACGTGAGATCACCACACGAGGACTACTGAGATGACCGAAGAGATCAACGCCGGCTCGCTAGCTGGATTCAACGAGTTCTGTAAATGGCTCATTCAGCGCGGCGGCATGAAGGCAGGCGCGGTCGAGCCGTTGCGCTCGGCTGCGAACCAGATCGTGAACACGGTTGATGGTGACGCTGCTCGCGACGTAGACCTTCGCATCCTTGACGTCGACGAATACCTAGGGCGTTTTGAGAACAAGGCCGGCCACAACTACTCCCCGAATAGCCTGCGCGCCTACCGGAGTCGGTTTGGCCGGGGAGTCGACCTTTACCGCCAGTACTTGGAGCAGGGAGCGACGAACTTCCGGCCACCCGCCGGCCGCGCGCCACGTAAGCGGAAGCCGGATGCGCCGGCTGATGTCGCCCGAGTCGCGCCGTCCACCGGCGGTATCACGGCCGGCGGTGAACCTACGACCCATACGCAGACCGCGCTAGTGGATTTTCCGTTTCCGCTGCGGTCCGGGCAGCTCGCGCATTTGTATCTACCTCAGCGCCTCGACAAGGACGACGCTGAGCGCATGGCTGCGTTCGTTCGCGCACTCGTGTTGGAGCCTCAGCGACAGATCACGTCTGCCGGGGAGGCTCCGTGAGCGCCGGTCATCCGCGCAGTACGAGCGCTGGCTCCTCGCCGACCGCCCGATCTCGCGGCAAGTCGCAAACGGCAGCTCCTCACTCGTTCGGCTTCCTCGACGAAACCGGAACGTTGCATGCGGCACGTGATCCGTACTTCGCTGTAGGGATGCTGCGGTGCGGTGAGCCGTACACACTCCTGAGACCACTTCAACGCATGCGCGACCGGGAGAAGTTCTATGACGAGCTCAAGTGGAACAAGGTGTCAGCAAAGAAGATGCCGATCCTCGAGATGGTCGTCGATGTGTTCTTCGGCTGCAGCGATGCTGCGTTCTCCGCGTTCATTGTTGACAAGCAGCAGCACGACGTCATCACGCGATTTGGGGGACAGTTTGAAGCCTACGACGCGCTCGCGCGACAGCTCGTAAGGGGATCGCTTCGTCGCGGAGAGGTGATGTGGGTGATCGCGGACGAATACAGCACCCCACCCACAGTCCAATTTGAGGAGCACGTCCGCGACTACGTCAACCGCGCGTTCCGGCGGCAGGCAGTCGCTGGCGTTTGTCGTATGCGGTCGTCGGGAGTCGACCTTCTTCAGCTCACCGACATTCTGCTTGGAGCCGTCGTCTTCGAGCACAAACTCGCGGCCGGCATCGCGCACTACAAACCCAAACGCGAGCTCCTCGAGTACATCAAGAACAAAGCGGGCGCTAAAAGCTTCATAGGCGGCTATCACGACTCAAAGCTAAACATCCGCGAATATGGGAGTTAACGACGAAACGCAGGCCATGGACCATGCGGTCGACGCCTGCGCCTCGCGTAAAGACTATATCGGACTGTCGTCCCGAGACCTTAAAGACTGAAGCAGGCCATGGACCCTACGGTCGACGCCTGCTTCGGGCGCGATTGTTGCACGCTTGGGCTTGTGGGATGCAAAGCCTCTTCGGACGCATGCGCTTTTCGGATTTGCGATCGTCCGAAGCGAGACATTCGTTGCTTGCGCTATGGCGACCAAACGTCACTCCCGCGCTTGCCGCAGACCGTCGGCTCCCAGCTAGTTCTTGGATGACGGCCAGCGAGACGGTACGGTTCGCGAGAGGTGAGCCACCATGGCAAGAGTGAGCTTGGGCAGCGGGTTGCTCGCGCGGCTGAGGAGGCACTGGCACAGCGCCAGTTCGTGGCTGTGGTCGACGTGCTCATGGGACTCGGATGGCTCCAGGAGCGCCGCGTCCACCAGTGGCGGCAGGGACGCGTGGAGCATCTGGAGGAGGTTGTCGACGCCAACCTTGAGCAGATTTCGGCCGCGATGTCAGAGTTCAGCCAGTGGGCGCAGGAGCGGGGCCTGACTCCGAGTGAGACTGCGCATCTCACCCGTAGCCGCGAGCGGCGGCCGCTGCGGTTCTCAAAGTCTGGCGATCCCGAGATTGAGGTCGCCTACCGTACGGATTGGGTCTCTCCGGAACTCTCCGAGGGGAAGCGTGCGCGGCTGGCGGAACAGCGGCGCCGTCCACCGGATCTGGTCGTCATTGCACCGACCAAGGAGTTCACGTGTTCTGCGTGCGCCACCACGAGCGGCGAGCTCTTGACCATGGAGGACGGCGGCCCGGTCTGCATGACCTGCGCGGAGCTGGATCACCTCGTCTTCCTGCCCGCCGGCGATGCGGCGCTCACCCGCCGGACAAAGTCCGCGAGTCGCCTGTCGGCGGTGGTCGTGAGGTTCAGCCGCGCTCGCAAACGCTACGAGCGCCAGGGCTTGCTGGTCGAAGAGTCGGCACTGGAGCAGGCGGAGGCACAGTGCCTGGCCGACGAGGATGCTCGCGCTCGCCGTCGCGAGCGCGACATGGAGCGACGCCACGACCAAGACCGGGCGCTCCACGAGCGGATGGCAGAGGAGATCACCCGCCACTTCCCCGGGTGCCCGGCGGAGCGAACGCTCGAGATCGCCCGGCACGCAGCGCTGCGCGGCTCCGGACGCATCGGCCGAACAACCGCGGGCCGGGCCCTTGACCCCGCCGCGCTCGAGCTGGCGGTGGTCGCATCGATTCGCCACCGCGACACCCGCTACGACGAGCTGCTGATGGCAGGTATCGACCGGGCGTCCGCCCGCAAGCTGGTCCGCGACGACGTCAACCGCCTCCTGAGCGACTGGCGGCGCGGCCAACGTGCCTGAGCGCGCCCGAGCCGCGCCACGGGCATGACGGGGCCGGCTTGAGCGGTCGCCTCCCCGTCAACACAGACTGCTCACATCCATTTACGGGTGCCCGAGACTGTTGCCCAGAATTCCGATGAGCCGCTCGAGACGGCCATGCAGAAAGCAGAAAACCCTGCATTTGCAGGGTTTTCATGAGGTGGAGCTAGCCGGAATCGAACCGGCGACCTCCTGGGTGCGATCCAGGCGCTCTCCCATCTGAGCTATAGCCCCTAGCGACGGCATAGCCGCTCGGTGAGACCAGTTTACCCCGCGATTGCTGAACAGGAGCGACTGGAGCGAGACGGGCGCTCGCGTGCGAACCCGCTGCTGTGCGAGTAGGCTTTGTACATGGGCCTGCTTGACGACGCGATTCGCGAGCATCTTGACCTGAAGCGCAGCCGCGGGGCAGATCCCGGCGAGATCGAGCGCCTCGAGCGCGAGGCGCTCGGCCCGGTGCGGCGCGAGCCTACAGCGCACGCGGGAGATTCAGGCCCGCGACTCACCATCGAGCATGAGCAGGCGACGCTCGACAGACAGCCGGGATCAGCGATCTTCGACGGCCACGCTGAATTCCGCGACCACACGGACTCCGGGGCGGATCAGAGCCCACGGAGGGGCTTTCTGCGCCGCCGCCTCGCCCGCCCGGCCGAGGAACACCAGCACGACGAGTTTGCGCACGACGAGAGCTTCGAATACCACGGCGACCCGTTCCCGCACGAGGCCGCAGGCCAGGCACTGGCCGCGGAACCGCCGATGCTCGACGTGGCCGCCACGCACGAGACGGCCGGCCCGCCGGATCTCGCACGCGAGCATCCCGTGCCAGCACGTCCACACTTCGGCCCGATCCCGGGCGCGCCGACAAGCTCGCCGGCCGAGTTCTACGAGGGCGAGTACCACGATGAGCTCGAGCAGCATGTGGGCGCGGGCGCTGCGGCTCCGCCACCGGCGCCCGCAGCACCGGTCGTGCCGCCGCCGGCGCCCAGCAACCACAACGTCGGCGCCGGCATGGAGCTCCATGAGCCCGGGGAGACACGTGAGTGGAGCGTCGAGGACGCGTTTGCCGAGGAGGCGGAGCCCCCGCAGCGGCACGCTCCCCCCGCTGACGGTGACGTGCTGGAGGAAACACCGGAGTTCCTGCAGGACACCCCCGAGCACGACCGGCTGTGGTTTGAGCAGCGGCCTCCGCGGGACTTCGACTTCGACGGCTGACCCGGGCACGCGGTCTGAGGCTCGCCAGGCCACGGTAGACTGAGTCCCTCTGGGGCCATAGCTCAGCTGGGAGAGCGCCTGCTTTGCACGCATGGGCACACGCGCAGAGCGCACCCGGTGGGGAAGCCGTTTAGCCCGTAAATCCGCCGGTTTTTCATGATTGCCTGTCTGCCGTGATGGGCGCTAAGGTGCTCATTCACTTTTGCCATTCACTAAACGGCAGGCAGGAAGCGATGCCCAGACCCCTCACGGGACGCATTCAGAGCCGCGTCTTGACGGACGGCTCGGTCGCGTTCGATGTGAAAATCCGCAACGACCTCTACACCCTCGGACGCGCGCCCGAGTGGAGCGAGAAGCGCGCGCAGCGCTTCCTAGAGGCGACCCTCCTTCCAGCGGCGAAGCTGCGCCAGGAGTGGTGGGAGCTGATACCCGAGCGGCGCACCTACGACGACAGCCCCGAGGTCGGTTTCAAGCAGGCGTGTGAGGAGTGGGTGGCGTGGCGCAAGACGCGGAGCCAGAACACGCGGACCATCGAGGCCGCAGAGCGGCCCGTCGTCAAGCATCTGCTCCCGTTCTTCGCCTACACCGACCCCGGCAGGTCGCGCGAGCGGCTGCTCTCGGAGCTGGGCGAGGAACAGGTGCAGACCTTCATTGAGCGCAAGCGCGAAGAGCGGGCGACGCTCACCGACCTTGCCGACAAGCTCAGCGAGGCGACCGACGACGAGCTGCGCGACTTCGACAAGCTCGCAGCGTCGGAGACCACCGACCTTGACCCCGAAGAGCTGGTGCTGCTCCGTCGCTACGGGCAGCAGGGCGGACGCTACAAGCTCTCTGACCCAGCGGGCCACGGGCGCATCTCCCTTTCGAGCCGGGGACTGGCAGAGCAGGAGATTGACCGCTGCCTCGGAGTGCTGAGCGCCGTCGTAGAGCGCGCCAACCGCAGGCACGGTCTCCATGTCCCCGACCCGACGCTAGACCTCCGACTGAGGGGGAACGGGCCGGAGCACAACTGGCTGCACCCCGACCATCTGGAAGCGCTGGCGAAGGCCGCACGCACGCTCGACACGCCGACAGGTCGCTACGACCACAACGGGCGCGAGGCCGCCGTTTGGGTGCTCGGCCTCTGTGGGCCGCGAGTGAGCGAGCTGTCCGGCTTCACATGGGGAGACCTATCGCCCTCTGGCCTCTCCGTCCGCGCCTCCAAGACGAGGGCGGGTGAGCGGGTTATCCAGGTGCCGACCATTGCCAGGGACGCGCTCGCGCGACACCGGGAGCGGCTGGGCGAGCCGGACAACGACACCCCGATATGGCCGACCGCCGAGGGCGGGCGCAGGGACCGCCACAATGTCCGCGCACGGCTCCTGGCTCCCGTCATCGAGGAAGCGAGGGGCCTGCTCAAATCTGGCGGGGTCACAGAACCGCTGCCCATCAGGGTCACGCCTCATACGTTCAGGCGGACCGCCGCGACCTATTGGTATTGGCTCGGGCGCGACGAGCGGGCGACGATGCACGAGATAGGCCACAAGAGCAGCCGCCTCACGCTAGAGGTCTATGCCCAGGCCCGCCCCAGGGACCAGCGCCAGCGCGACATGCTGGCGGCATGGTTCGCCGGGGTCGAGATGTAGCTCAAACGAAATCGAGCTGCGGGACCGCCGAGCGGCGGTGAGCGCCGGGACGACGCGCGCGGCTGGCTCTGGAGGCGCGGCGCTGCGGGCGCTGCATCCGCCCCTCCATGTAGGCATCGGCGGTCGGCAGGTGGTAGCGGAGCTTGCTGTTGGCACTGTCGGAGATGGGGGCCGCCCCGAGCTGGCGAGGGCGGGTGAGCACCCACTCACGGCTGACCGCATACCGGCGGGCAAGCTGCTCGCCCGTGGCCCAGAGCTGACCGTCAGCGACGACGAGCGCTGCGTCAGCCTCGCGCTCGGTCTGGAGCTGCGCGCCCAGCGCCTCGACGCGGGCGAGAGCGTCGCTCAGGGCTTCCAGTAGTGCGGTCTGCTGCTCCACGGCCTGACGATAGGAGCCGCGCCGCGCAGACCTGGAAATCCGCGAGATTTCTTTTCACATATCCATTTGGACATGAAAGTCGCGGCGGCTTCCGCCGAGGGCTGCGCGGCATGGCAACCTGCAACCGGAATATGACCAAACGGATATAACTCTGACATGGACGCTGGCCGGGTCATACGCGAAGCACGGCGCGCTCACAGTCTCAATCAGCAGCAGTTGGCTGAGCGCATCGGTTCCACACAGCGGCAAATCTCGTTGTGGGAGACCGGGAAGCGCTCGCCGCAGGTGTCCGACCTCGAACGCATCGCCACCGCCCTGCATCGTGAGCTGCGCATCGCTATGGAGCCACGCAAGCCGAAGCGTCCCGCCAGCGTAGGGGTGGCCGCGTTCGATGAGGTCTTTGGCAAGCGCAACGCCTAATGCGTCAAAGCACTCAAAGCATCATCTCGAAGACTTGGCCGCGCCAGCCTTCGCCGACCGTGAATGTGTCGGACTTTGTGAAGCCTGGGAGCGGCCGCTTGCAGTGGCCCCGGCGTGGACGCTTGAAGTGGCTCCACTTCTCGTCGGTTGTTTTCGGTCTTTGATGTTGCCTGACAGCTGTGGGTGTT
>JAJZDA010000267.1 GCA_021851525.1 Actinomycetes bacterium
TGAGGGGCGCCTCCTGAGGGGCGCCGCGCAGCGGCGCCCCGGGCGGTGTGCCGTGCCCCGGCGAGGACGGCACCTGCTGCGGGACCACTGGCCAGCGGGCCAGTGGTCCCGGGTGAGCCCTAGCCCCAGACCTCCTGGGCAACCTCGACGATCAGCTCGAGCTTGGCCTTCTGCTCGTCGATCGTGAGGTTGTTGCCCTCCTCCGTGGAGGAGAAGCCGCACTGCCCGGAGATGCCCAGCTGATCGATGTCGATGTACTGGGTCGCATCCTCGATGCGCCGCTTGAGGAAGTCCTTGTCCTCCAGCTCCGCGCGCTTGGTGGTGACGATCCCGAGGATCACCTGCTTGCCCTTCGGGACGTAGCGCAGCGGCGCGAAGCCGCCGGAGCGCTCGTCGTCAAACTCCAGAAAGTAGCCGTTGACGTTCAGGTCGCCGAACAGCGCCTCCGCGACGAAGTCGTAGCCGCCCTCGGCAGCCCACATCGACTGGTTGTTGCCGCGGCACAGGTGGGTGGTGATCACCAGGTCATCCGGCTTGCCGGCCAGCGCGCGGTTGATGTTCGCGATGTACTGCTCGTGCAGGTGGTCGGGGTCACCGCCGATCGCCACGATGTGCTCACGCTGAGCCGGGTCGTTGACGTAGGCGAGGCTCGTGTCGTCCAGCTGCAGGTAACGGCAGCCGAGCTCATAGACGCCCGCCACCTGCTTGGCGTAGGCGGCCGTGAGGTCAGACCAGAACTCCCCCAGATCCGGGTACACGGAGTCATCGATCGAGGAGTTGCCACCGCGGTAGTGGACCATGCTCGGCGAGGGGATCGTGAGCTTCGGCGTCTGCTCGGGGTGCGCGTGGTCGCGCAGGAACCTGAAGGCGTCGGCGAAGATCGTCTCGCCGATCCCGATCTTGCCGTCGACGTGCATCGCCGGCGGCGCGTAGTCGTAGGTGCCCTGCTCATTCTTGAACTGGACGTGCAGCACCTCGCCGCTCACCTGGGTGACGCCCTGCAGCTGGTAGATGAAGTCCATGTGCCATGACTGGCGGCGGAACTCACCGTCGGTCACGGTCTGGATCCCGGTCGAGCGCTGCAGCTCGATCACGTCGAGGATCGCCTTGTCCTCGACCGCACGCAGCGCCGCGGCGTCGATCTTGCCGGCCTTGAAGTCGGCCCGCGCCTGGTGCAGCTCGGCCGGGCGCAGCAGGCTGCCGACGTGGTCTGCGCGGAACGGCGGCAGCGTGCGTCGGCCGCTTGATACCTGTTGTGTTCCTGACATCTGGAGGGCTCCTCGCGTTCTGCTCGTTGACCGTGGCACCGGGCGCTGGTCCCACTGCCGGCGACGGCACTGGCGCCGCCTGAGCGGACTGTAACCCGCCTGACTCGGTTTTGCGTGCAACAGCGTGTGCTGTCAGGCGGCCGCGCTCAATCGCCGCGCGGATGAAAGAATCGGAGCATGAGCGATTCCATGACTGCTGAGACGATCATGATCACCGGCGCCGGCGCGGACCCGGTGCAGGCCTACCTGGCACGCCCCGAGGGCGAAGCCAAGCGCGGCGGCGTGGTCGTGATCCACCACATGCCGGGGTATGACCGCGCCAGCAAGGAGATTGTGCGGCGCTTTGCGGAGATGGGGTACGACGCGGTGATGCCGAACCTCTACTGGCGCGAGGCGCCCGGCGCCTCGCCGGACGATGCCGCCGCCGCCGGCCGCGCCGCAGGCGGCGTCCCTGATGAGCGCCTGGTGGGTGACGTGGGCGGGGCTGCGGCCCACCTGCGTTCGCTTCCCAGCTCCAACGGCAAGGTCGGGGTGATCGGCTACTGCTCCGGCGGACGCCAGACGGTGCTGGCCGCCTGCAACCTGCAGGTGGAGGCGGCTGTCGACTGCTACGGCGCCTACGTGACGGGCACCCCGCCGGAGGGCTTCCCGATCAAGATCTCCAACATCGTCGACCAGCTGCCCAACCTCAGCTGCCCGCTGCTGGGGATGTTCGGCAACGAGGATCAGCACCCCAGCCCGGAGCATGTGGACGAGCTGGAGGGCAGGCTCAAGCAGCTTGGCAAGAGCTTTGAGTTCCACCGCTATGACGACGCCGGCCATGCCTTCTTCGCGGTCGACCGTCCCGCCTACCGGGTCGCCGCCGCCAACGACGGCTGGGAGCGGATCGAGGATTTCTACGCCCGTCACCTGGGGAACTGAGCGATGTGCACCTACGCAACCCTCAACACCGACCTGGACGGCAGCGCCAAGGGCCCTGAGAGCCGCTGGTTCCACGTCAGCCACGGCACCGTCTACTTCGACCATCCGGTGCACGCGATGGCGGAGCACACGCTCAACATCGACTTCACCGATCCCGCGCGCGGCCCGAGCGCGCGGGTGGCTGTAGAGCTGACCGCCGCCTCCGCACGGGCGCTGGTGGCCGCCATCGAGGCCGCGCTCGCCTCCGCGCCGGCCGAGATGACCGCCTGAACCGCCGCGGTCGGGTGCGCGGGCCGGTGGGCGCGCGCACCC
>JAJZDA010000084.1 GCA_021851525.1 Actinomycetes bacterium
TTCCGATCCGGCGTCGGCGTTGGCTGCTGTGTTGTCGGGTGGGTATCGGCCGTCTGGGACGGTGACGTTCAGGGTGTTCGGTCCGCAGGCGGCGCCGCCGTCGTCGTGTGCTGCTGGTGGCACGCCGATTGGTGGGGTGGGCGTGTCGGGTGATGGTTCGTTTGCGCCTGCTGTTGGGTTCACGCCGGCTGTGGCTGGTGATTACTGGTGGTATGCGAGTTATGGTGGGGATGGCGCCAATGATCAGGCCGGTTCGCTGTGCGGGTCGGGTATGGCTGAGATGGTCGTCTCCGCTGCGTCGCCTGTGTTGTCGGTTTCCGGTCCGGCGGTTGGTACGGCTGGGACGGCGGTTCCGGCGTCGGCGTTGGCTGCTGTGTTGTCGGGTGGGTATCGGCCGTCTGGGACGGTGACGTTCAGGGTGTTCGGTCCGCAGGCGTCGCCGCCGTCGTCGTGTGCTGCTGGTGGCACGCCGATTGGTGGGGTGGGCGTGTCGGGTGATGGTTCGTTTGCGCCTGCTGTTGGGTTCACGCCGGCTGTGGCTGGTGATTACTGGTGGTATGCGAGTTATGGTGGGGATGGCGCCAATGATCAGGCCGGTTCGCTGTGCGGGTCGGGTATGGCTGAGATGGTCGTCTCCGCCCCCGCAGGTCCCGCCGGGGGCAGCCAGGGCGGTGGCGGCCAGGCCGGTGGCGGCCAGGGCGGTGGCGGCCAGGGCGGTGGCGGCCAGGCCGGTGGCAGCCAGGCCGGGGGCGGCTCATCGGGTGGCTCCTCGAGCAACCCGACAGGCGGCGCCACGGGCGGCCCGTCGAGCGGCGCTGGCGGTGGCGTGCAGGTCGGTGTCAACACCGCCGTCTCACCGGCGCTGCCGGTGCTGGCTGATCTGCGACTGCTCTCCACGCGCCTCGCTTTGCACGGCCGTCAGGTCGGAAGGCGGTGCGTGCGGGCGACCGGCGCCAACCGCCATCGACGGACCTGCATGCTGCCGATGCGTCTGCTGCTCAGCTTCAGGCTGAACGTCGCCGCACGTGTCACTCTGCGCGTGCAGCGACTGCTCCCCGGACGCATGGTCGGTGGCCGCTGCGTGCGCCTGACCGCGGGCAACGCCCGCCACGCCCACTGCCTGCGAGCGCTGCCGGTGCGCGGCGCTACCACGGTGCGGGCCCGGGCCGGGATCAACCGCGTCACGTTCGTCGGCGTCTCGCGCGGGCGTGATCTCGGGGCCGGGCTCTACCGCCTGCTCGCCACGCCGGTCGCGGCGGGGCAGCGAGGGCTGGTCCGGGCTGTGAAGTTCCGGCTGCACAGCTGATCACAGCGGTTGTTGCGGACGGCGCCGCGTGCGCCGTCCGCAACACCGCGATGCAGGCGTCGCCGCGATCGGCCACTACGATCCTGGGTCCGGTCACAAACCGAAGCTGCCCGGGTATTTGCTTGTGATGATCGCTCTCAGAGATCGCGGACAATGGTCGGACGCGCAGCTGCTCGCGGCGGTTGCCGCCTGCGATGAGCGCGCCTTCGGCGTCTTCTACCGTCGCCACCTGGCGCTGGTGGTCGGCTGGTGCATGCGCCGCACACGCGACCCTGAGCTGGCCGCGGACCTCGCCGCGGAGGTCTTTGCCGCGGTGCTCATCGCGGCGCCGCGCTACGAGCCGACGCACGTATCGGCCGCCGGCTGGCTGCTCGGGATCGCCCGCAACGTGCTGGGGCACAGCGTGCGTCGCGGGCAGGTGGACGCGCGTGCGCGACAGCGACTGGGTGCTGAGCGGATCGCGATTGAGGATCACGACCTCACACTGATCACGCAGCTGGCGGATGAGCGCGCGGGCGACGCCGGCCGGCTGCTCGGCGAGCTGCCCGATGATGAGCGCGTGGCGGTTGCCGCACGCGTGATCGATGAGCGCGAGTATCGAGAGATCGCCAGCTCACTCGGCTGTTCGGAGATGGTCGTGCGCAAGCGCGTGAGCCGGGGCCTGGCGAAGCTGCGGGCGGGACTGGCCACACGATGAGGCGGGCCGCGCGATGACCCCGAACCTGTTTGACCGCATCGAGGCTGATCTGGGACGGCTCGCGCGCGACGGCGCTCACCTGGAGCGCGGCGCTCAGCGGCGGCGTCGGCAGATCCAGCTCGGCCTGCGTCACGGAACTGCGAGCGTGGCGTTGGCGGTCGCGGTTGCGGCCTCGCTCGCCGGCTGGTTCCCGGACAGCGCCGGGGGCCATGTGGTGCTCGCGCCGGCAGCGGTGGTGCGGGCGCTTTGACCGTGACCTCCACAGATGATGAGCGGCGCGGCGCGAGCCGGGTGCGCGGGCTGGTTGAGCTGGTGGCCACCGTCGCGGTCGCGATCGGTGCCGCGCTGTTGATCCAGGCGGTGCTGGTCAAGCCCTACCGGATCCCCAGCGGCTCGATGATCCCGACCCTGGACATCGGTCAGCGGATCCTTGTCAACCGGCTTGACACCAGCCCGTCACTGGGGGACGTGGTGGTCTTCCATCCGCCGGCCGGCGCTCTGCTCGGCTATGAGGGCGTCTGCGGCAACGGCAACCAGGGCGGTGGCCATTCCCAGGCGTGCGACGCACCCCACGGCGGTCAGTCCTCGCAGACCTACGTCAAGCGCGTCGTCGGGCTGCCCGGTGACCACCTCAGGATCATCGACGGCAAGGTCTTCCGCAACGGCAAGCAGGAGCGAGGCTCATACATCAGGCCCTGCAACAGCGGTCCCAGCACGTGCAACTTCCCCGTCCAGATCACCGTTCCCCGCGGCGACTACTACATGATGGGTGACAACCGCGGGGTGTCGGATGACAGCCGTTTCTGGGGACCGGTGCCGCAGAACTGGATAGTGGGCGTCGTCTTCGCCACCTACTGGCCGATCGGCCGCATCGGCTTCTTCTAGCGATCCGCCCGCCGCCCGCTGACCGCGCGCTCGTCTATAAACCGCGCTCAAAGCACCACCAGCCAGCCGCGGAGAGTGCCGCTCGCCGCGCGCCGCACGACACCGAGGCAACCTGATGACAGAGACCGACTGGCACACCGACGCCTTCCCGGAGCTGCGCTCCGCGCCGCCCTGGGTGATGCAGGAGATGATCGCCGCCCAGCCGCGGGTCGTGCGCGCGCTGCTCAGCGACCCGCCTCCCGGCACACAGCGCGCCGCCGATGCGATCCGGCAGGCTCTGGCTCAGCGCCTGCCGGTGACAGTCTGCGGCTGCGGCACCAGCGAGCACGCAGCGCACGCGCTGGCTGCGATCCTCGCCGCCGCGGTGGATCCCGGGCAGGCGCACCTGATCAGGGCGCGGCCGTCGTTGGGGGCGGCGCTGGAGCCGGCTGCGGGGGTCTGTGTCGCCGTCTCGCACGACGGCGGCACGCATGCCACGGCGCTGGCGCTCCAGGCGGCGCGCGGCGCCGGCGCCACCACGGTCACGATCACCCATGAGCCGCAGGGCAGTGTCGCCGCCGCGGCTGAGCACGTGCTGCTGACCCCGGAGCACGACGACTCCTGGTGCCACACGCTCGCCTACACCTCGGCGCTGGCCGCCGGCGCTGCCCTGGCGGGCAGCGCCGGGAGTCTCGCGGCCGACCCCGGCGCGGCAGCGACGCTGCTCGAGGGTTGTGTCGCGCTGGCGCCCGCGACGGCGCTGGCGCAGCGCCTGGCCGAGCGCCGCGTGCTGCTCTGCGCCGGAGCGGCGGCGGACCACATCACCGCCCGGGAGCTGGCGCTGAAGATCGCCGAGGGCGCCCGCCTGCCGACGGTGGCGCTGGAGCTGGAGACCGTGCTGCACGGCCAACTGGCCGGGCACGAGCCGGCGGACGCGCTGATCCTGGTGCTGGTCACGCAGCATCGCCAGCAGCAGCGGATCGCGCGCCGCGCGGTCCACGTGGCGCGCGCCGCCGCCGCCATCGGCCTGCCGGTGGCGGCGCTGGTCTCAGAGGATTACGCCGGGGTGCTCGACGAGGAGCTCACACCGGCCGGGCAGCTGCTGCTGCCGGGCGCCCAACCGGTGCACCCGCTGCTGGCAGGGCTGCTGGCCGGCGCCGGCGCGCTGCAGGCGCTGACGCTGGAGCTGGCTCACGCGCGCCACACCAACCCCGACCTGATCCGGCGTGAGCAGGCGCCCTACCGTCAGGCGGCGCAGGAGGGTGAGGGCGACAGCGGCTGGTAGCGCCAGCGGGACGCTAGGCGGCCGCGGCCGGCTGCTCGTACTCGTAGAAGCCGCGGCCGGTCTTGCGCCCGTGATGGCCGGAGACGACCATCCGCTTCAGCAGCGGCGGTGGCGCGTACTCGGGGCGCTTGAACTCCTCATAGAGTGAGTCGCAGACCGCGTAGAGCACGTCCAGCCCGATGAAGTCGCAGAGCGTCAGCGGTCCCATCGGGTGAGCGCAGCCGAGCTTCATCCCCTCGTCGATGTCCTCACGCGTGGCGAAGCCCTCCTCGAACATCCGCACGGCGGCCATCAGGTAGGGCACCAGCAGCATGTTGACCACGAAGCCGGAGCGGTCCTTGGTGCGGATCGGCGTCTTGCCAATCTCCTGCGCCAGGGTCTGCGCGGCGCTCACGGTGGCCGGCGCGGTGTCGAGCGCGACCACCACCTCAACGAGCTTCATCACCGGCACCGGGGAGAAGAAGTGCAGCCCCAGCACCCGTTCCGGGCGTGAGGTCCATGCCGCCAGCTCGGCGATCGGGATCGACGAAGTGTTGGATGCCAGGAAGCTCGCGTGCGGCAGCAGCCGATCGAGGTCCTGGAACAGCTGCCCCTTGACCTTCGGATCCTCGACCACCGCCTCAACCACCGCATCGACGCCCTCGAGACCCGCCAGCTGCGTCGTGTAGGTGATCCGCGAAAGCACCCCCTGCGCATCCTCGGCGGTGAGCTTCCCGCGCTCCTGGGCGCGTGTGAGCGACTCCGCCAGGCGCCTGCGGGAGAGTTCGAGCGGTGCCTCGTTGGGCTCGTAGAGAACCACGCTCTTGCCCGCCGCGGCCGCCGTCTCCGCGATCCCGGAGCCCATGAAGCCCGCTCCGACCACCGCCAGTCTCGAGATCCCCATCGTTATCCGTGCCCTTCCCGCTGGTCTTCCGCGAAATTACGCGGGTACCATACTATTTGATTTCAAACTAACTGCGTCGGGGGCCGCAGCCACGAGCCCGACCGGAGGCCGCGATGATCACCGAGACCCAGCCTTCCCCTGAGCGCGGAGCTCCCGAGCGCGTCTCGCCGCTGCGGGTGATCACAGCGGCGTCTCTGTTCGACGGCCATGATGCCGCAATCAACGTGATGCGCCGCCTGATCCAGGCGAGCGGCGCGGAGGTGATCCACCTCGGGCACAACCGCAGCGTTGCGGATGTGGTGCGGGCGGCGATCCAGGAGGACGTGGACGCCATCGCGATCAGCTCCTATCAGGGCGGGCACGTCGAGTACTTCAGGTACGTCGTGGACATGCTGCGTGAGTACGGTGCCCAGCACATCCGGGTCTTCGGCGGTGGCGGCGGAACGATCACGCCCGCGGAGATCGCAGAGCTGCAGGAGTACGGCGTGGAGCGCCTCTACCACCCCAACGACGGCATGGCGATCGGGCTCACCGGGATGATCGATGACCTCATCAGGCGCGCCGGTGAGCGCCGCGCGCCCACGTCCACGTCCACGCCCACGCCCGCGTCCACGTCCGCGCAGCATCGGCCGACTGACGACCTCAGCATCGCCCAGATGCTCTCGGCACTCGAGGACGGCGCGCTCGGGCAGGAGTCGCTGCGGGAGCTGCGTGAGCGCTGGGCCGCGGTCGGCAGCCGCACGCCGGTGCTCGGCATCACCGGCACCGGCGGTGCCGGCAAGAGCACCGTCACCGATGAGCTGCTCAACCGCTTCACGCAGCATTTCCCGCAGCTGCGTGTCGCGGTGCTGGCCGTCGACCCCACCCGCCGGCGCACCGGCGGCGCGCTGCTCGGGGACCGCATTCGCATGAACAGCCTGCGCAACGAGCGCATCTACATGCGCTCGATCGCCACCCGCGCCAGCAATCGCTCGACCAGCGCGATGCTCGAGGATGCGCTCGCCTTCCTGCGCACCGCGGGCTTTGCGCTGATCGTCGTCGAGACCGCCGGGATCGGGCAGAGCGACTCTGAGATCGTCGACCTGGTCGACATCCCGATGTACGTGATGACCAGTGAGTTCGGGGCAGCCAGCCAGCTGGAGAAGATCGACATGCTCGACCTCGCGGAGCTGGTGGTGATCAACAAGTTCGACAAGCGCGGCGCGCAGGACGCGCTGCGCGACGTGCGCAAGCAGTGGCGGCGAAACCACGTCGCCTTCGAGCTCGACGACGATCAGATCCCGGTCCACCCGACCATCGCCAGCCAGTTCAACGACGTCGGTGTCAACCGCCTGTTCGTCAACCTCTGCCGCAGGCTCGCGGAGCACGAACCCGACGCGCAGCACCGCTGGGACCCGCGGCTGCAGGCGCCCGCGGAGCTGCCCAGCGGTAGCGCGCTGATCCCCAACTCCAGGGTGCGCTACCTGGCTGAGATCGCCGAGCAGGGGCGCGCGCTGAACGTCGAGATTGAGCGCCGCGCCCAGCTCGCGGCCACCGTCCAACACCTCCACGCGGCGCTCGCGACGCTCGGCGACCCACTGCTGCCGGTGGCGCTCGAGCCCTACCCCGCCACGGCGCTGCAGGCCGCCGGCCCGCTGGCCGGCGGCCCGGACGAAGGCCCCTGGACCAGCCTGCGCGAGCACTACAACGAGGCGCTCGAGGCGCTCGGTCCGCAGGCCACGGCGCTGCTGGCCGGCTGGGATCTGCAGCTGCGCGGGATCAGATCGGAGAGCTACAGCTACACGGTGCGCGGGCGCCAGATCACCGGTGAGAACTACCGCACGTCGCTCAGCAACCAGCGGATCCCGAAGATCGCCGCGCCGCGGCTGGACGGCTGGGGTGACCGCCTGCGCTTCCTGATGATGGAGAACCTGCCCGGCTCCTACCCGTACACCGGCGGCGTCTTCCCGTACCGCCGCGAGGGTGAGGACCCGACGCGCATGTTCGCGGGGGAGGGCACCCCGGAGCGCACCAACCGCCGCTTTCACTATCTCAGCCACGGCCAGCCGGCGGCGCGCCTGTCCACGGCCTTTGACTCGGTCACGCTCTACGGTGAGGATCCCGCCGGGCGCCCGGACATCTACGGCAAGGTCGGCAACTCCGGGGTCTCGATCGCGACGCTCGACGACGCCAAGAAGCTCTACTCCGGCTTTGACCTGTGCGCGCCCTCAACCTCGGTCTCGATGACCATCAACGGCCCCGCTCCGATCGTCCTCGCGTTCTTCATGAACGCGGCGATCGACCAGCAGGTCGAGCGCCACCTGCAGGAGCACGGGCTGCTGGAGCAGGCCCAGCGGCGCCTGGCCGCGCACTTCGGTGATCGTCCGCGACCGCACTACGCGGGCGCGCTGCCCGAGGGGCACACGGGGCTCGGGCTGGGGCTGCTGGGTGCCGGCGGTGAGCTGGTGGTGGAGCGCGAGGTCTACGAGCAGATCCGCGAGCGGACGCTGCGCACGGTGCGGGGCACCGTGCAGGCCGACATCCTCAAGGAGGATCAGGCCCAGAACACCTGCATCTTCTCCACTGAGTTCGCGCTGAAGCTGATGGGTGACGTGCAGGAGTACTTCGTGGAGCACGAGGTCCGCAACTTCTACAGCGTCTCGATCAGCGGCTACCACATCGCTGAGGCGGGAGCCAACCCGATCTCACAGCTGGCGTTCACGCTCGCCAACGGCTTCACGATCGTCGAGTACTACCTGGCCCGCGGGATGGCGATCGACGACTTTGCCCCGAACCTCAGCTTCTTCTTCTCCAACGGCATGGACCCTGAGTACGCGGTGATCGGTCGGGTGGCCCGGCGGATCTGGGCAAGGGCGATGCGCGAGCGCTACGGCGCCGCGCCGCGCAGCCAGATGCTCAAGTACCACATCCAGACCTCGGGCCGCTCGTTGCACGCCCAGGAGATCAGCTTCAACGACATCCGCACCACGCTGCAGGCGCTGTACGCGATCTTCGACAACTGCAACAGCCTCCACACCAACGCCTACGACGAGGCGATCACGACTCCCACCGAGGAGTCGGTGCGCCGCGCGCTGGCAATCCAGCTGATCATCAACCGTGAGCTCGGGCTCAACTTCAACGAGAACCCGCTGCAGGGCTCGTTCATCATCAGCGAGCTCACGGACCTCGTCGAGGAGGCCGTCTACGCGGAGTTCGAGCGCCTCTCCGAGCGCGGGGGCGTGCTCGGGGCGATGGACACCATGTACCAGCGGGCGCGCATCCAGGAGGAGAGCCTGCACTATGAGCGCCTCAAGCACACCGGTGAGCTGCCGCTGATCGGCGTCAACACGTTCCTGCCCAGGGATCGCGAGGGTGAGCGGCTCGAGCGGCTCGAGCTGATGCGCTCAACCGACGCTGAGAAGCAGCAGCAGATCGCCAACGTACACGCCTTCCAGCAGCTCGGAGCGCCCCGCGCGCAGGCCGCCCTGGCGCGGCTTCAGGAGGTCGCGCGGTCCGGCGGGAACGTCTTTGCCGAGCTGATGGAGGCCGTCAAGCACGCCTCGCTGGGGCAGATCTCGGCCGCGCTCTATGAGGTTGGCGGGGAATACCGGCGCAACATGTAGCTTGACCGCATGCATGCGAAGGCGGCCGGCGTGACCCCCGAGGCGGTGCCGAGCGCTGCCGCGACGGAGCGCCAGCGCCGCGCGTGGCTGACGGACGCGGCCGGAACCGTGCACCGCCCGGCGGGCGAGCGGGCGCGGATCGTCTGCCTGGTGCCGAGCATCACCGAGCTGATCTGTGAGCTGGGGCTGGCCGCTTGGCTGGTGGGGCGCACCGGCTTCTGCATCCATCCGTGGGAGCTGGTGCGCACGATCCCCAAGGTCGGTGGCACCAAGGACCTGCGGCTCGAGCGCATCCGCGCGCTCGAGCCCACGCACGTGATCCTCAACGTCGATGAGAACCGGCGCGAGGATGCCGAGGCGCTGGCCCGGTTCGTCCCCAACCTCGTGGTCACGCACCCGCTCGCGCCGCTGGACAACCTCGCGCTGTATCGGCTGTTGGGGGCGCTCTTCGGGCGTGAGCGACAGGCGCAGCGGCTGTGTGCCGACTTCACGCGGGCGCACGCTGAGCTCGTGGGCGTGGCGCGCGAGCGGCAGGATGTGCTCTACCTGATCTGGCGTGATCCGTGGATGGCGGTCTCGGAGCAGACCTACATCGCGCGGATGCTGGCGCTGCTGGGCTGGCGCACGCAGCCGCGTGAGACAGAGGAGCGCTACCCGCAGGTCGAGCTTGCGCGGTACGCCGGTCGCGTTGACCGCGTGCTGCTCAGCAGCGAGCCGTTTCATTTCAAGGCGCGCCACATCGAGGAGGTGCGTGAGCTCGTGCCCGGCGCGCGCGTCACGCTGATCGACGGGGAGATGACCTCCTGGTACGGGAGCCGGGCGATCAGCGGGCTGCGCTACCTGGCGCGCTACGCGGGCGGCTGAGCCTCGGCCTGGAAGTCACCGGCGCCGTGGCGCAGCGGCTCCAGCAGCGTGTCGAGTGTCCTGCAGGCGCCGTCATCCAGTGGCGCCACGCAGAAGCGCTGATCGTTGAGCAGCTCGGTCGCCTGGCGCGCGGTGCTCCTGCCCGCGTCCGTGATCCGGGCCAGCACGGCACGACGGTCCGCGTCGTCATGGACGCGTTCCACGTAGCCGGCGGCCACCAGCTTGTCAATCACGTTGGTGACGCTCGCGCGGTGCACCTGCAGGCGCTCTGAGACCTTTCCCAGCGGCAGCATCCCGCGCCGGCTGTAGTAGAGCAGCATCAGCGCCTCGTAGCGGGGGAAGGTCAGCTCGTGCTCCGCCAGCAGCTCATTCAGGCGTCCCATCACGATCTGCTGGGCGCGCATGATCGAGGTCACCGCCGCCATGCTCGCTGTCGCCTGCTGGCCCCAGTGCGCCTGCCACTGGCGGGATGCCTCGGCTATCGGGTCGAACGGCAGCGGGCGCGGTTGCATCAGCAGAAGGCTAATGGTCGCCCTGGTGGACCCGTGCGCGCCGGCGTGAGCGCGGTCGCGCTGTGGGTGTGAGCTCCCGGTGCGACCGGCGCGAGGCCTGTGCACGCCCGGCGCTGACCGCGTGCGCGGCCGCACCGAAAATTCTGCGCACAAATTCTTAACTTGCACACACTTTGTCCGTGTGCATATCCTTACGCTCCGCATCGATCATGAGGCGGGACGTCGCAGGCAACTCTGGGAGGGGAACGGTGAAGCTAGTCAGCTTCGATGACAACCGTGTCGGGCGAATTGAGCAGGACCGCGTGGTCGAGCTGGATGTCGCGGACATGCGGACCTACTTCGAGCTGGGCGGCGAGGTGCAGCCCACCGGACGCGAGCTGCCGCTCTCGAGCGTGCGTCTGCGCGCGCCGCTGGTGCCCAAGAAGTTCTTCCACACCGCCGGCAACTTCCGTGAGCACCACGAGGAGTCGGCCCGCGTGAACTGGTCGCACCCGGTGCTGCCGTGGATCGTGTTCTTTCAGAACCTCGACGCGATCATCGGCCCGGAGGATCCGATCATCTACCCCGAGGCGATGACCAACGAGCTGGACTATGAGCTGGAGCTGGCCGTCGTGATCGGCAAGGCCGGAAAGTTCTTCGGGCCTGAGGAGGCGGCCGACTACATCGCCGGGTACCTGATCTTCAACGACATCACCGCGCGTGACATCCAGCGCGAGGAGATGAAGTCGGGCGTCTTCTGCCTCTCCAAGAGCATCGACACCTTCTGCCCGACCGGGCCGTGGATCGTGACCGCGGATGAGATCCCTGACCCGCACAACCTCAGCATGGAGCTGCGCGTCAACGGCCAGTCGCGCCAGGTCTCGCACACCAGCCGCATGTCGGTCAGCGTGCCGGAGATCATCAGCCACTACTCGGCGATGGGCTACAGCGCCGGCGACATCATCTCGACCGGCACCGTCGCCGGTGTGGCTGGGTTCAGTGAGGACCCGGCCTCCCTCTACCTCCGACCGGGGGATGTGGTGGAGGCGGAGATCGAGGGCATCGGCGTGTTGCGCAACCCCGTGATCTCATGGGCGCAGGGTCACCCCGACCTCTCGCCGGTCGGTTCGGGGGCCGGCGCAGCCTGACCGCGCAGCGGCCTCACACCCGCGCTCCGGCCGCGGGTGCGTCGCGGGTGGGCGGGTGACGCCCACCGATCAGACTGGCAGGCGGTGCTGGAGCGAGCCGCCGCCGGGTAAACCAGAACCGCTCTGAGCAGCAAAAGTGGGAAGAGAGAGGGAGAACCAGATGCACCATCACATCCGCAGCATGCGGCTCTGGGGAGTCGCGCTGGGCGCGGGGATCTCGCTGGCGGTCGCCACCACGGTGGCCTCGGCCAGCGGTGCCCACCCCAGCCGCCGCGCCAGGATCAGCACCGTCACCGTCAACGTCGGCGTCCTGCCGATCGCCGACGTCGCGCCCCTGTACCTCGGCATCAAGCAGGGGTACTTCGCCAAGCAGCACCTGAAGGTCGTGCCGCACGCCCTGCAGGGCGGCGCGGACGTCGCCAGCGCCGTGATCGGCGGCTCGCTGCAGTTCGGCTTCGGGGCCGTCGCCAACCTCGTGGAGGCGCGCAGCAAGGGCCTGCCGATCCAGTTCGTCGCCAATGGTGACCAGGCCGCCGGCAAGCTCGCCAACTCATGGTCGGGGATCCTCGTCAAGGGCGGCAGCTCGATCAACTCGGTCAAGCAGCTGGCCGGCCAGACCGTGGCCGCCAACGCCCTGCAGGGCGAGAACGAGCTGGCGCTCGACGCGCTGCTGGAGGCCAACCACGTCTCGCCCTCCGCGGTGCACGTGGTGGCGCTGCCGTTCCCGACGATGCCCACCGCGCTCTCCTCCGGCCAGGTCACGGCGGTCACCGAGGTTGAGCCGTTCGTCTCGGCGATCAAGGCTCAGGGCGGC
This sequence comes from Actinomycetes bacterium, assembly GCA_021851525.1. GTDB lineage: Bacteria > Actinomycetota > Thermoleophilia > Solirubrobacterales > Solirubrobacteraceae > Palsa-465. Next base: position 11,955 of record JAJZDA010000084.1, read on the forward strand.
AAGAAGATCTCACCGCTGTTTGAGGGCATGGGCCTCTCCACCGAGGTCGCCGGGTACTTCGCCAACACGCACGAGATCAGCAAGTCTCCCGGTGTCGTGCAGCGCTTCGTCACGGCGATGAACCAGGCGCTTGCGTTTGCCCGCACGCATCCGGGTGCGGTGCGCGCGATCATCCCCACCTACACCGCAATCCCGGCGACCGTCGCCGCGAAGATGATGCTGCCGGTGTGGGGTCCGACGATCAACACCGCCAGCATCCAGTCCCAGGAGAAGCTGATGATGAAGCTCCACTGGATCAGCAAGGCCGTGTCGGTCAGCAAGCTGCTCTGGTCAGGTGCCAAGAGCTGAGATGAGCATCGACGGTGCGCCGGCGTCGCGTCAGGCGGATGTGACGCCGGCTCACCGTCCCTCGGCGGATGGCGCGCTGCGCCCGGGCCGGCGCTGGCACGCGCCGGCCCGCGCCGTCGGCGGGATCCTGGTCGCGATCGCGCTCTGGGAGCTGATCAGCGTCTCCGGGATCGTGAAGGCGCAGGCGCTGGCGGGAGTGGGGCCGACCGCCTCGGCGCTGGTCACGCACTCCGGCCGGCTGCTGTCGGCCGCCGGCGGGACGCTCGAGGCGTGGGGCGTCGGGCTGGGGATCGCCGCGCTGCTCGGGATCACGCTGGGGTCGCTGGTCGGCCGCTCGCCGGTCGCCGAGGCGTTCACGGAGATCGTCGTGCGGATGATGCGGCCGCTGCCGTCGCTGGCGCTGATCCCGGTGGCGATCCTGATCGCCGGTCTGGGCCTGAAGATGACCGCGGGGCTGGTGGCCTTCACCTCCTTCTGGCCGATCTTCATCAACACCCGCTACGGCGTTCAGCAGGTGGACAACCTCTTCATCGACACCGCCCGCACGCTGGGGCTGACGCGCGCGCGGTTGCTGCTGCGCGTGATCGTGCCGGCGGCGGCGCCGCTGATCGCCAGTGGCCTGCAGGTGGCGATCAGCCTCGCGCTGGTGGTGACCGTCTCGGTGGAGCTGGTCAGCGGCTCCGGCGGGATCGGGACCTTCGTGATGCAGGCCCAGCAGGGCAACGCCGTCCCGACCATGTACGCGGGGATCATCAGCGGCGGGATCCTCGGCTGGATCCTCAACCGCGGCTTCGCCACGCTGAGCACGCGGATGCTGCCCTGGGCCAACCGCCTGGAGCAGCGATGAGCGTCGTGCAGCCAACGCTCCGCGCGCATGGCACCGCGCGCCGTGCGCTGCGGGCGCGACTCCGAAATTGGGCACTGGGGCTGCTCGGGCTGGCCGCCGCGGTGGGCGTCTGGCAGCTCTCCTCGGGGTTCGTCGGCAGCACGCTGATGCCGGGCTTCGCGCCCTCCGCCAGCGACGCCTGGACGATCCTCACCGGCCCGGTGCTGAGCCAGGATCTGATCCCCTCGATCGAGCGCACGCTCGCCGGCTTCGCAATCAGCGCCGTGCTCGGCGTCAGCGTCGGTCTGATCACCGGCTACTACCGGGCCGCGCGCGAGTGGACCGCCGGCGTCTTTGACTTCCTGCGCTCACTGCCGACACCGCTGCTGATCCCGGTCGCGCTGACGCTGTTCGGGCTGGGCGGCAACATGGTGGTGGCGGTGATCGTCACGGCGGCCACCTGGCCGGTGCTGATCAATACCGCCAACGCCACGCGGGCGCTTGACCCGACGCTCGTCGACACCGCGCGTGCGCTGGGCCTGCGCGGCCCGGCGTTCATGTCGCGCGTGGTGCTGCCGGCCGTCAGCCCGCAGATCTTCGCCGGGCTGCGTGTCGCGATCAGCGTCTCACTGGCGGTCATGGTGGTGGCTGAGATCCTCGGCGGCAGCTCCGGGATCGGCTACTTCATCGCCAACGCCCAGCAGTCCTTCGCGATCACCGACAGCTATGCCGGTGTGCTGATCCTGTGCCTGCTGGGCTGGGCATTCGACAGCTTTTTCCTGTTGATCGAACACCGCCTGCTGGCCTGGCAGCGCGGCACCGTCGGAGGTGGGCAGCATGTCTGAGCCGGTCCTTTCGCTGCGCAATCTGGGGGTGACACTGCAGGGGCGCGACGGCTCGATCACCGAGGTCACGCACGACGTCAGCCTCGACCTCGCACCGCGGGAGTTCGTGAGCATCGTCGGCCCCTCCGGGAGCGGCAAGACCACGCTGCTGCGGGCCGCCTCCGGCCTGCGCCCTCCTTCGCGCGGTGAGGTGCGCTTCGAGGGCGCGCCCCTGCGGGGTGTCGTACCGGGCATCTCGATCGTCTTTCAGGAGTACAACAAGAGCCTCTTCCCGTGGCTCACGGTGCAGCGCAACGTGATGATGGGCGCGCGTCGCCTGCCCGCCGCGCAGCGTGAGCAGGAGGTGCGTGACGCGCTGCGGCGCGTCGGCCTCGAGGGCTTCGCCTCGCGCTACCCCTGGGAGCTGTCCGGTGGCATGCAGCAGCGCGCGGCGCTGGCGCGGGCGCTTGTCTCAGATCCGCGCGTGCTGATGATGGACGAGCCCTTCGCCTCGGTGGACGCGCTCACCCGCGGGCATCTGGAGGACGTGGTCAGCGACCTCTGGGAACGCTCCTCCTTCGCCGCCCTGCTCGTGACCCACGACGTCGCGGAGGCGGTCTACCTGGCTGACCGCGTGCTGGTGCTCTCCGCCCGCCCCTCGCGCGTGCTCGCGGAGATCCAGGTGAACCTGCCGCGCCCCCGCTCTCACGGCCACACGCGGCTGCTGCCGGAGTTCGCTGAACTGGAGGCGCAGGTGCTGCAGCGCGTCGAGGAGGCCGGTCGCGAGATGGTCGGCTCGCGGGACTGACGGCGCGTGAGCGGGCTCCCCGACCTCGGCCCTGAGCCTCCCGGCCCGCCCGCGGCCGGTTCTGACCGTGCCGCTTTTGGCGCGGCGGGCCCTGACCGTGCCGGCTCGGGCGCGGCCG
>JAJZDA010000085.1 GCA_021851525.1 Actinomycetes bacterium
CGCCGCCACCACGGCCGCCGCCTCCTCAGGGGAGGCATCGGGAGCGATCAGCTCGAGCTGCGGCCGGCGGTTCATCGACGCGAAGCCTACCCGGGCAGGCGCGGGACGTGTCCCCGTGGGCGTGGGCGTGGGCGTGGGCGTGGGCGTGGGCGTGGGCGTGGGCGTGGGCGTGGGCGTGGGCGTGGGCGTGGGCGTGGGCGTGGGCGTGGGCGCCGGAGTATCGTGGCCCAGGATGCGAGCGAACCCCAAGCGGATCGTGATCATCGGGGGCGGCTTTGCCGGGGTCTGGGCGGCGCTCGGGGCCGCGGCGCAGCGCGTTGCGCTGGGCGCCGAGCGGGAGCTCGAGATCACGGTGGTGGCGCCCAACGACGCGCTGGTGATCCGCCCGCGGCTCTATGAGAGCGACCTGCGAGGCACGCGCGTGCCGCTGCACACGCTGCTGCCGCTGCTGCGGGTCAGGCACGTCGAGGCGATTGTCGAGCGGATCCTGATGGCGGAGCGGGAGCTGACGCTGATCGGGGTCGGTCGCGTGCGGCGGCTCGGCTTCGATCAGCTGGTGATCTGCTCGGGAAGCCGGCTGGCGGTGCAGCTGACCGGGCCACACAACCACGGCGTCGACAACCATGAGCAGGCATTGGCGCTGGCGCAGGCGCTGGAGCGCTTCGGAGACGAGCGCCCGCGGGTGGCGGTGATCGGCAGCTCCTTCACCGGCATCGAGGTGGCAAGTGAGCTGGCCGCGCGCGCGGACGTGGCCCTGCTGGAGGCGCAGAGCGTGGTTGCTCCGGGCTTTGGGCCGGCTGCGCGCGAGGTGATCAGCGGGGCGCTGGACGCACTGGCGGTGGAGGTCCACCTCAACACCGCGGCGACGCTCGACGAGGACGGCCGGGCGCTGCTCTCAGGGGGAGCGGAGCTGGACGTCGACCTCACCGTCTGGGCGACCGGCCTGCACGCCTGGAACGTCGCCACCGACCACAGCTTCAGTCACGACGACGCGGGACGCATCGTCGTCGACGCGAACCTGGCCAGCGGCGTCAGCGGCGTGTGGGCGGCCGGAGACTGCGCCCACGCGCTGGTCGACGAGCGTCACCTGGCACCGATGTCCTGCCAGCACGCGATGCCGATGGGCGCTCGCGCCGGGGCCAACGCGGTGCGCGCCGCCTTCGGGATCGCGCCCGAGCGCTACAGCCAGCCGCTCTACCTCACCTGCCTGGACCTGGGCAGCGCCGGCGCGCTGCTCAGCGCCGGCTTTGAGCGTGACGACGTGCTGGCCACGGGCGAGAGCGCCAAGCAGTTCAAGCGCTACATCAACCGCCACCTGATCTACCCGCCGTCACATGATGCGGAGGCGCTGCTGAGACTCGGCTCCGCGGAGCCCGCCAGCGCCGCCGCGGCGGCGCTGCAGGTCACGGCCCTGCACTCCGGGCTCGTGCGCCGCACGCTCACCGCCAGCGCACACGACCGCGCCGCGGACCACCTCACCACCTGATCGACCGCAACGCGCCGCGGCGCGCGAGCGCAGGCGCGCGCGCAGGCGACGATCAGAGCGGGATGTTGCCGTGCTTGCGCCGCGGGCCCGGCTGTCGCTTGGTGGCCAGCATGTGCAGCGCCTCAATCAGCTTCGGGCGCGTCTCGTGCGGGATGATCACGTCGTCTATGTAGCCGCGCTCAGCCGCGATGTAGGGGTTGGCAAAGTGCGCCTTGTAGTCGTCGATCAGCTTTGCCCGCCGCTCCTCCGGGGTGGGGGAGCCGGCGATGTCCCGCCGGTAGATGATGTTGACCGCGCCCTCCGCGCCCATCACCGCGACCTCCGCGGTGGGCCAGGCGAAGTTCATGTCCGCGCCCAGGTGCTTGGAGCCCATCACGTCGTAGGCGCCGCCGTAGGACTTGCGCGTGATCACGGTCAGCTTCGGCACCGTCGCCTCCGCGTACGCGTACAGCAGCTTGGCGCCGTGACGGATGATCCCGTTCCACTCCTGGGCGGTCCCGGGCAGGAAGCCGGGCACGTCGCAGAACGTGACGATCGGGATGTTGAACGCGTCGCAGGTGCGGATGAAGCGCGAAGCCTTCTCGGAGGATTCGATGTCCAGCACGCCCGCCAGCTGCGAGGGCTGGTTGCCGACGACCCCCACGGCGATCCCGTCGAGGCGCCCGAAGCCGCAGATGATGTTGGGTGCAAACAGCTCCTGCACCTCCAGGAACTCCCCGTCGTCAAGCACCCGGTGCACGACCTCACGCATGTCGTAGGGCTTGTTCGGGTTGTCCGGCACGAGCTGATCGAGCTCTGGATCGGCGCGCGCGGGGTCGTCCGCGCTGAGCACCCGCGGCGGGGACTCGAGGTTGTTCTGGGGCAGGAACGACAGCAGGTAGCGGGCGTCAGCCAGGCACTGATCCTCATCCTCAGAGGCGAAGTGCGCCACCCCGGACTTGGTGTTGTGGGCCAGCGCACCGCCGAGGTGCTCCATGTCCACGTCCTCACCGGTGACGGTCCGGATCACCTCCGGCCCGGTGATGAACATGTGCGAGGTCTCCTTGACCATGAAGATGAAGTCGGTGATTGCCGGGCTGTAGACCGCGCCCCCTGCGCAGGGTCCCATGATCAGGCTGATCTGCGGGATCACGCCGGAGGCGTGCACGTTGCGGAAGAAGACGTCGCCGTATCCGCCGAGCGCCACCACGCCCTCCTGGATGCGCGCGCCGCCGGAGTCGTTGATCCCGATCACGGGACAGCCGATCTTCTCCGCGAGGTCCATGACCTTGCAGATCTTCTCCGACATCACCTCCCCCAACGACCCTCCGAAGACGGTGAAGTCCTGGCTGAAGACGCACACGCGCCGGCCGTCGATCAGGCCGTGGCCGGTGACGACCGCGTCCCCGTAGGGGCGGTTGCGCTCCATGCCGAAGTCCGTGGTGCGGTGGCGCACGAACACGTCGAGCTCCTGGAACGACCCCGGATCCAGCAGCTTCTCGATCCGCTCACGGGCGGTGTACTTGCCCTTGGCGTGCTGCTTCTCGACAGCCGCCTCACTGCCGGCGTGGATCGCCTCGTACTTGAGCTCCTGCAGCTGAGCGAGCTTTTCCGCGTAGGTTTCGGGTGCGTGGTCTCGCATCATCGTGGGGCGCCAGCGAGTCTACCGGGGGAGGTCCCGCTGGACCTCCCCCGGTGCACCACCTCTGCGGCTGACGCCGCGGCTCACTCAGACGGCTGGCCCGCGCAGCCCTGGAACGTCTTGCTGAACAGCTGCGTCGACCCCGAGCTGATCGTCACCGTCACCGGCTTTCCGCTGGCGTCGACCGGTATCAGCAACGTCCTCGAGGCACCGATCGCCAGCGGCCCGACCGTGGTCGGCCCGTAGCCGGCGGTGGTGTTGCCGGTCGCGCTCACCTCGAAGGTCCCCGGCAGGCTCGCCCCGGAGCCGTTGGCCAGCTGCACCGCGATGGTTCCCCCGGCGAAGCTGAACTGGTAGGCCTGTGAGCAGCTGAGCGTCGCCAGCGCCGAGGGCGCGGACGCGCACGCGTTGGAGTACGAGCTTGCGTTGAGCAGCGTGTGGCCACCCGATGTGACCATGATCGCGCCGGTGCTGCCGGGCGCGACCGGGACGGTCACCGACTGGCTGGCCCCTGGCACGAGCGGTCCGTAGGCGCTGCCGTTGACGTCGAAGCTCGCGGCCTGCGTCGCCGCCGCCGCGTTGCTGAGCGTCACCACCACGCCACCCGCGGAGCAGCTGAGCGCGGCGGTGGCCGAGGGCTGCGACGCCGGGCAGTAGTCAGCGGGCGCGCTCTGATCGATCAGCATCTGCCCGCCGGAGCTCACGGAGATCGTGAGATCGCCGCTGGCGACCAGCGCCAGCTGCACGGTGGTTGTCGCGCCGGCCGCCAGGGGCCCGTAGCTCTGGCCGTTGACGATGAACGACGCCTTGGCGGTCGCTGCCGAGCCGTTTGCGAGCGTCACGGTCACGGTGCCGGGGTTGCCGTTGCCGCAGGTGACGTTGCTCACTGTCGCCGAGGGGTCCGGCACCGAGAGCACCGGCTTGGCCCGCGGCGGCTTGACCTTCTTCTTGGTCGGCTTGCGCACGTGTGGCTTGCGCACATAGGCGACCAGCCGCACGGTCCCCTGGTTGAGGTTCCAGCAGTTGGTCGGGAAGACCGTGTGCGCGACGATGATCGCCCGCTCGCAGTCCCGCGCCGCACCGCGGCACAGGCGCGAGCGCAGCTTCGCGGGCAGGGCCACACCGACCTGCTCACCGGGCGTGAGCGTGCGCGGCCCGACACCGAAGATCAGCCCGTCGGTGGTGCAGCCGTGGTTGGCGGTCACCGCCCGCGTGGCGACCGGCAGCACCACCAGCGTGCTGCGCATATCGGCGCTCAGCGCGCTGCCGGTGGCGTGCACGCCGACGATCTCCGCGTAGTGGCCGAGGATGCCGTTGGCGCTGAGGTCGCTGACCGCATGGGGCACGCTGAGCGTGTTCTGGCTGCACGCCCCGGGATGCGACTGGGTCGCCGGGTCGAACGGCAGGTTCGCCGGGTTGACGCTGGCCGCCGCCCCCGAGCCGGCCAGCAGCAGAGCGGCAACGCAAGCGCACACCAGTGCGCTCACGCTGAGGACAGCCTTGGTCAACCGCAACTTCTCACCTCGATCATCGTGTTCAGATCACCCATGCCGCCGGCCGTGCCGACGGCCGTGCCGACGGCCATGCCGGCGGGAGTGCCGCTTCTTGACGGTGGCCGCCCGGAACTTGAGCCCAGCGCCGACCGCCTTGCCGTACTGGCCCACCGCGACCACGCGGTAGCGGTAGACCCGCCCGCCACGCAGCCGGCCGACGGTGAACACCACGTGGTGACGTGAGGTGCCGGGACCCATGTGCCGAGCTTGCGTGTGGAGGTTGAAGCGCCCGCCGAGGCCGTACTGGAAGTAGTAGGAGACCCCTGCGGAGCCCGGCGTGATCATGCCGTTCAGGCGCTCACCGCCCCGGCGGTTGTGACGTGCGGCGCCGGTGTCGGCAACCGGGTGCCAGATAGCCGCCCACTGCGGCAGCGCCGTGAACGACGGCGTGACCGTGGCCGGCGCGTAGCTCACGCTCTCGGTGGACGAGGCGGTCACGCCGGAGTTGGTGATCATCACTGCCGTGATGGTGTTGGCGCCGCCGCTGAGCGGCACCGTGGCGCTGAAGCTCGACCCGTTCAGGGTCGCGCTGACGCCGTTGACGGTGACCGAGCGCACCCCGGTGGCCGAGCTCACCTGACCGCTGACCGTGACGCTGGCGGTGCTGAGGCTGGCGCCGGCGCTCGGCGAGGTGATGGTGACCGTCGGCGAGGCCTGCTCGTCTAGCCCCGTCTGGACGTCCGCCGCCAGCGCCGCCTGGCTGGTGTCGCTGGAGTAGGCGAAGCTCAGCTGCGCCGAGCCGCCCGCGGGCACCGCCAGGTCATACGGGGCGGAGAACAGGTTCACGTAGTACTGGCCCGAGTAGCTGTCCTGGTAGTTGTAGAAGGAGAACGGGCCGGACGGCGCGCTGAAGTACGTGATCGCCCCGTAGACGCCAGGAGCGCCCGCGCCCGGCTCCTCGGAATTCTGCACGTAGATGGTGGCCGGGGTCTGAGCGCCGGCGGGCACCGTGTCGCCGTTGGCGTGCGCCGTGAATGAGCTCTCTCCCGGGAACTGGTAGGTCACCTGGGTTGGCGCGAAGCTGTTCTGGTCAAATCCGCCCAGGTTGCACTGCGGCGAGACGAAGCACTGCTCGTTCTGGACGCTGATCGCGACCGTGTGTGCATGCCCGTCGACGCTGCGGTAGCTGTCGGTGATCTGCACCACGTGGCCGCTGCTGGTCTGGTGGATCGTGCGGTCCTGCTCAACTCCGGAGGGCGCGTAGGACCCGCACGGACCCATGCCGGTGCTGGCGCTCGCGCAGAGGTAGAGCGGGTCGGTCTCCGTGATCGTCATGTCGCCGTTGGCCGGGTTCTGAGTGGCGGAGATGGTGATCGAGCCCTGCGGCAGCCCCATGTCGTAGTAGGGCAGGCCATAGGGCAGCGGCCCGCCGATCGGGCTGTAGGCGTCGGTGCCGTCGATCTTGAGCTGATCGGGCAGCTGCTGCGCCACGTCCGCGCCGGTGGTGTCCGCGCAGCCGAAGGTCTGGTAGTCCCCCTGGCCAAAGACCGTGGGGTTGTTGAGGACCGCCATGGAGAGGCCGCAGTCCGAGGCCGAGGTGTAGAGGTTCGAGGCACCCAGCTGCGGCGCCACCAGCGTGTAGTCGGCGAGGTTGTCTCCGGGGAAGGGGTAGTCCGGCTGGAGGTAGGCGAGCAGCACCCGCGGACCGGAGAAGCTTCCCAGACCGCTCACCGGCGGCGCACCCGACGGGGGCGGCGTGGGCACAGCCCGCAGCCGGCAGGAGCTGCTCTCGGGCGTCGTGCCGTAGAACGACCTCTCCAGATCCGAATACGGAACAACCACGGAGAACGCGCCGGCGGCGTTGAGCTTCACGCCGCTGACCACGGGGAACTCGGCGGTCCCGGTGCTGCCGTTGTCGCTGTAGCACTCGATGTCCACGGTGTCATTCCCCGGGTCGGTGCTGTTGGTCGTGCCGGTGACGGTGAAACCGCCTGTCGCCCCGGATGTCGGGTCGTAGAAGTACGACGGGTCACTGGGCGAGGTGATGCTCGTCGCCGTGATCGTGTTGGCGGCCACCACGGTGGCGTGCGCCGCGGTCGCCTGCAGCACCAGCGCCATTAGCGCCAGTGCGAGTACTGCGAAGAGGCGCGTGGGCACGCGCGACGAAGCCCCACTGTGCAATCCGTGCATAGCTCGACTGATCCCCCTTGAATAACGAAGAGCGCGAGACTATCGCGGCAAGGTCACCGCTGCAAGACTTCGACCATAACTCAAGTTCCCTGCAAGCTGCGCTGCAGGCGCCCGCGCGTGCCGCCCGATGATCCCGTGCGCACGGCGTTCAGCGTGAGAAGGGACGCCGGTGGGCCTGGCCAAGGCTGTCCAGGACGGCCTCCAGGGCCGCCGTGGAGTCAGCCGTGACCGTGACCTTCGTGCCCCACCCGGACGGCTCGATCCGCACCGTGCCGCTTGCGCGCTCGCCCTCCCAGGCGACGGTGGTCTCCGGCTCGAGCCGCGTGATCCGGATCTCCCCAAACGCCTCCAGGTGCTGGGCCAGCTGCTGCGCGTCGCTGCAGACTGCCCACAGCTCCGGGGGCGATTTGACGAGTGTCCGGACGGCGGTGAGTTCGCTCATCGCTTGCAGTTTCGCTGCCGCCCGACCGCACTCCTGCGTGTGGGCGCAGATCTGCAGCTGACGCCGTCCCGGGCTACTGCACGACCATCAGGAAGGCCGTCACCAGCACCAGGCCGGCCATCAGCGCGTTGACCTGGTCCGCGCGCCCACGGGCTGAGATGTACTCGTCGCTCCACTTGACCTCGCCGCCACCGGCGGCGTCGATGTCGCGCTGCGACATCTCCGCCAGCCTCCCTGACTGGCGGATCACGAAGGCGCCCTCCAGCGCGCCGATCACGAGCGCGGCGCCGAGCCCCCACTGCACAAAGAAGTCATGCCACTGGTGCTGGTCTGAGGCCAGGTAGATCCCGGCCGCCACCACGAACAGCAGGCCCGGGTTGATCAGTGTGCGCCCCAGAACCTTGCGCACCCGGTGCAGCACCGGCACGGACCGGCGGTCAAAGCGCTCCGCGGCGCCCGCCATCACCGGGTAGGCGACCAGCGCCCCAAAGGCGCCGATCGCGACCACCACGTGGACGGCGAGCACGATCTGGGTGAAGGTCACTGCGGCTAGGAGCATCGGTTTGGCCTCTGTTCGAGTGGTTGTGTGGTCTGGCCGCGGCCTCCGGGCGGGCGGGTGTCAGCTGCTCGGTTGGTGGCTGCCGAACACCTCTCGCATCGCGCCGCAGACCTCGCCGAGCGTGCAGCGGTCCTTCAGCGCCCGGCGCAGCACCGGCAGCATGTTTTCTACACCACGCGCGCCCACGCGCACCTCCTCGAGGCGACGCGCGACAAGTTCCTGGTCACGCTCGGCCTTGAAACGCCTCAGGCGCGCGACCTGGTCACGCTCCGCGGCGGGATCGACGCGCAGCAGCTCCGGCACCTGCGCCTGCTCTTCGACAAAGCGGTTGACGCCGACGACGATGTCCTGCTGCAGGCGGTAGCGCTCGTGATACCCGAAGGCCGACTCCTCGATCTCGGCCTTGATGAACTCGATGGCCTGCGCGGCCCCGCCCAGCTCGTCGACGCGGGCGATCAGGGCGTCCGCGCGGCGCTCAATCTCGTCGGTCAGCGACTCCACGAAGTAGGAGCCCGCGAACGGGTCCACGGTGTCCGCCGCGCCGGACTCATGGCCGATGATCTGCTGGGTGCGCATCGCCAGCTTGGCGGCGTGCTCGGTGGGCAGCGCCAGGGCCTCGTCAAAGCCGTTGGTGTGCAGCGACTGGGTGCCGCCGCAGGCCGCGGCAAAGGCCTGCAGCGCCACCCGCACGATGTTGTTCTGCGGCTGCTGCGCGGTCAGCGTGACGCCGCCGGTCTGCGTGTGGAAGCGCAGCTTGCAGGAGCGCTCGTCCCGGGCGCCAAAGCGCTCACGCATGATCGCCGCCCACATCCGCCGGGCCGCGCGGAACTTTGCGACCTCCTGGAAGACGTTGTTGTGGGCGTTGAAGAAGAACGCCAGGCGCGGGGCGAACTCGTCGACCTCCAGCCCGGCGTCGATCGCCGCCTGGACGTACGCGATCCCGTTGGCCAGCGTGAAGGCGACCTCCTGGACCGCCGAGGCGCCCTTCTCACGGAAGTGGTAGCCGCTGATGGAGATCGTGTTCCAGGCGGGAATGTTGGCCCTGCAGTAGGCGAAGAGGTCGGTGGTCAGGCGCAGGGCGCCGGCCGGCGGGTAGATGAAGTTGCCGCGCGCGATGTACTCCTTGAGGATGTCGTTCTGCACGGTGCCGCGCAGCTGCGCGGCGGCCACTCCCTGCTCCTCCGCAACCAGCTCATAGAGCAGCAGCAGCACGCAGGCCGGGGCGTTGATCGTCATCGAGGTCGACACCTGATCCAGCGGGATCCCGTCAAATGCGGTCCGCATGTCATCGATGCAGTCGATCGCCACGCCGGTGCGCCCGACCTCACCGAGGCAGCGCGGGTCGTCGGAGTCGAGCCCCAGCTGGGTGGGCAGGTCAAACGCCATTGAGAGCCCCATCGAGCCGTTGGCCAGCAGGTAGCGGTAGCGCTCGTTTGACTCCTTCGCGGAGGCGTAGCCCGCGTACTGGCGAATGGTCCACAGCTGGCGGCGGTACATCTCCGCATGCACGCCGCGCGTGTAGGGCGGCTGGCCGGGCTCGCCGAGGCGCTCCTCGAGTCCCGGCGCAACGTCGGCGGCCGCGTAATGCGGGCGCACCTCAATCCCCGAGTCGGTGAAGCGGCGCGGGTCATCTGGGCCGACGACCGGGGCGATCGTCAGCTGCTCGATCTCCTCCATGGTGGGAGCTTACGGCCCAGCGCCCGGCTCCGTGAAGCCCGCGTGGCGAGGCTCACACAACCCGCCCGCGCCCGCGGCGCGCGCGGGCGCGGGGGCGCGCGGCTCAGAGCACCTTGGAGAGGAAGCTGCGCGTGCGCTCGTGCTTGGGCGCGCCGAGCACCTCGGCCGGCGGCCCGGCCTCGACCACCACGCCGCCGTCCATGAACACGACCGTGTCCGCGACCTCACGCGCGAAGCCGATCTCATGCGTGACCACGACCATCGTCATGCCGCTCCTGGCAAGGTCGCGCATCACGTCCAGCACGTCCCCGACCAGCTCAGGGTCGAGCGCCGAGGTGGGCTCGTCGAACAGCATCAGCTTCGGGTCCATCGCCAGCGCCCGGGCGATCGCCACCCGCTGCTGCTGGCCACCGGAGAGCGCCACCGGGTAGGCGTCGTACTTGTCGGCGAGGCCGACGCGGTCAAGCAGCTGGCAGGCACGCTGCCTTGACTCGTCGCGCCTGCGCCCGAGGACCTGGACCGGCGCGAGCATCACGTTCTCGATCGCGGTCATGTGCGGGAAGAGGTTGAACTGCTGGAAGACCATCCCGATCTGCTGGCGCTTGCGGGCGACATCACGCTCGTGCAGCTCATACAGCTTGCCGTTCGCCTCGCGGTAGCCCACCAGCTCACCGTCGACCGAGAGCCGGCCGGCGTTGATCTGCTCGAGGTGGTTGATGCAGCGCAGGAAGGTCGACTTGCCCGAGCCGGAGGGGCCCAGCAGGCACATCACCTCACCGCGGTTGACCGTCAGCGTGATGCCCTTGAGCACCTCGTTCTGACCGAAGCGCTTGTGCACGCCCTCGGCGCTGACCATCACGTCGCTCATCGGGTGCGAGCCCCCATTGAGAACCAGCGCTCCCTCAGCGTCGCGCGCTGCGAGCGTGAGAAGCCCTGGCCGAACTTGCGCTCCAGGTAGTACTGGCCGACGTACAGCACGCTGGTCATCGCCAGGTACCAGATGCTCTCCACGATCAGCAGCTGGATCGTGTCGTAGTTGACCGAGTAGATCGAGCTGCCCTCGAAGTACAGCTCGGCGAAGGCGATCGTCGAGGCCAGCGATGAGTTCTTCAGCATCGAGATGAACTCGTTGCCGGTCGGCGGCAGGATCACGCGCATCGCCTGCGGCAGCACGATCAGTCGCATGATCTTGATGCGGCCCATGCCCAGTGAGGCTGCGGCCTCGCTCTGGCCCTCGGGCACGGAGATGATCCCGGACCGCACGATCTCCGCGTAGTAGGCGCCCTCGTTGACGCCCAGGCCCAGCAGCGCCGCCACGAACACGGTGATGATCGCGTTGGCGTCGGGGTGAAACAGAGCCGGCCCGAAGGGAATCCCGATCGAGATGATGTTGTTCGGGAAGAGCGCCGTGATCGCGTACCAGAAGGTGATCTGCACCAGCAGCGGCGTGCCGCGGAAGAAGAACACGTAGAGCCAGCTGAAGCTCTTGAGGATCGGGTTGGGCGAGAGCCGCATGATCGCGGTGATCACGCCCAGGACGATGCCCAGCGCCATTGCGGCGACGCTCAGATAGAGCGTCGCGATGACCCCGTGCAGGATCCGCGAGTCGAACATGTAACGCCCGACGATGTGCCACTTGATCGCCGGGTCGGTGACGATGAAGCGCAGCACGGAGGCGCTGCAGATCAGCACGATCGCCGCCGCGATCCAGCGTCCCGGCCGCCGGACCGGGACGGCCCTGATGTCGTCAGGGCGTCCCGGTCCGGGCTGAGTCAGCTCGTTCTCTTCCACGACCGCGCCAACTCGATGACTGTCACTTGCTGCGCCGGCGCCTCAGCTGATGGCGCCGTTGATCTTCACCTTGGATGCGGGGATTGCGATCGACTGCACGCCCCACTTCTTGAAGATCCTGCCGTAGGTGCCGTTCTTGATCAGGTAGAGCAGCGCCGCCTTGACCGCCGGTGCGAGCTTTGTGCTCTTGGCGATCGCCAGGCCGTAGGGCGACGGCGCGTAGGCCGCTCCGACGAGCTTGAAGTTGCCGTGGGACTGCTTGACCTGGTAGGCGGCCACCGGCGTGTCGGCGAAGCCCAGCTGCGCACGGCGCGAGGAGACGGCGAGGTTCGCCTGGTTCTGCGTCGGGAAGACCGCCACGTTGACGGGCTTCTTGCCGGCCTTCACGCACTTGCCGCTCTGGGTCTTGGCGTCGGTCTGCTCGGTGGTGCCGCTCTCCACGGAGACGGTCAGGCCGCAGATGTCGGCGATCGACTTGATCTTGGTGCCGCCGCGGGAGAGCGTGTAGAACGACTCACCGACGTTGGCGTAGTCCACGAACGTGACCTGCTTCTCACGCGCCTTGGTGTCGGTGAACGACGAGGCGCCCATCATGAAGCGCCCGGCGAGCATCGCCGGGATGATGTTGTCGAAGGTCACGTTGGAGATGGTGACCTTCAGGCCCATGACCTTCGCGAGCGCCGCGGAGAGGTCCGCATCCATCCCGATCACCGTGTGGCCGTTGGGCCCGATGAACTCGTCCGGCGCGTAGCTGGCGTCGGCGGCGACGGTGAGTGTGCCCTTGGCCTTGATCGCGGCGGGCACGAGCTTTGCAATCGACGGCACACCGCCGGTGGCGGCAGCGGCGCTGGACGCACCGTAGGCGACGACGGCGCTGAGCACGCCCGCCGTGGCAAGCCCCCTGCTGAAGAGGCTGAGTTTCCGACTTCCCATAAGCGCTTTCCTCCAAATCGAACGGCCCGGCGCGCTTGCCGGGCGCGGACAGCATAAAAGAGGCAACAGCTCGCCGCTCTATGCAAATGTCCAAAGCTGACCGCGCGAACGTACCATCCGGGCGGCAGTTTTGTGCGGATCCACACACGATGCAAACAGGCAGCGTCCCGTATACGGGACGCCTGGCGGGGCCCCTCAGGGACCGCTCGCCGCCGCGATGCGGCGGCGATGGCACCCGCACGACCCATCGCCCGCACAACCTATGCTTGAACGGTGCGCGTGCAGATCCTGCTGTTCGCGGCGCTGCGTGAGCGCGCCGGAACCGAGCGCCTCACGCTCGAGCTGCCCGACGGGTCAACCGTTGCTGACGCGCTCGAGCAGCTGCGGTGGCTGACGGGCGGCGGTGCCGTGGTGATGGCCGTCAACCGTGAGTACGCCTCGCCGGACTCAGGCCTCGCGGCCGACGACGAGCTGGCGCTGATCCCGCCGGTTTCCGGCGGCGAGCAGCAGCCCGAGGTGCACGTGCGGATCAGCGCGCAGCCGCTTGATCCGGCGCGCGTGAGCGCGCTGGTGAGCGACCCGCGCGCCGGAGCGCTCGTGACCTTCACCGGCGTCACGCGCGAGGTGCCCTCACTGGAGTACGAGGCCTACGTGGAGATGGCAGAGCTGAAGCTGCGCGAGATCCTGAGCGCGGCGATCTCCCGCCACGGCCTCTGCCGGGCGGCGGCCGAGCACCGCATCGGCACGGTCGCGCTGTCGCAACCCTCGGTGGTGGTTGCGGTCTCCGCCCCCCACCGTGAGCAGGCCTTTGCCGGCGGGCGGGAGATCATCGACGAGCTCAAGGCGCAGGCGCCGATCTGGAAGCGTGAGCAGGGTGAGTGGGTGGCGGGCAACCGCCCCGACACCCCGCTCGGGTAGATTGCGCGCCGATGGCCACCTGCGTAGTGACCGGCGGCGCCGGCTTCCTGGGCTCGCACCTCTGCGAGGAGCTGCTGGCGCGGGGCAACCGCGTGATCTGCGTCGACAACCTGGAGACCGGCACGCTCGCCAACATCGCGCACCTGCGCGACCCGCGCTTCGTGCACCTCAACATCGACATCATCGAGCCCTACTTCATCGAGGAGCCGATCGACTGCGTCTACCACTTCGCCTCGCCGGCCTCGCCGATCGATTACCTGCGGATCCCCCTGCAGACGCTCAAGGTCGGCTCCTACGGCACCCACCACACGCTCGGGCTGGCCAAGCGCCACCGCGCGCGCTTCCTGACCGCCTCGACCAGCGAGGTCTACGGAGATCCGCAGGTCCACCCTCAGCCCGAGAGCTACTGGGGGCATGTGAACCCGATCGGGCCGCGCGGCGTTTACGACGAGGCCAAGCGCTTCGGTGAGGCGCTGACCATGGCCTACCACCGCCAGCAGGGCGTCGACACGGCGATTGTGCGGATCTTCAACACCTACGGGCCGCGGATGCGCGCCCGCGACGGACGCGCGATCCCGACGTTCCTGCGCCAGGCGCTGCAGGACCAGCCGATCACGGTCTTCGGCGACGGCTCTCAGACGCGCTCGTTCTGTTACGTGGAGGACCTGGTCCGCGGGATCGTCGCGCTGGCGGAGTCCGGCCACCATGACCCCGTGAACATCGGCAACCCCAACGAGTTCACGCTGCTGGAGCTGGCCCAGACCGTGATCGAGGTCAGCGGCTCCAGCTCCCCGATCGTCTTTGAGGAGCTGCCGGTGGACGACCCGCAGGTGCGTCAGCCGGACATCACGCGGGCACGTGAGCTGCTCGGCTGGGAACCGACGGTGGAGCTGCGCGAGGGGCTGCGCCGGACGATCGCGCAGGCCGGGCGCGACGCGCTGACCGGCACGCGCTAGCCTGCCAGGACGATGCCACCCACAGACCGTTTCGTGATCAGCTTTGCGGCCGAGCCGCCCCAGGAGGCTCTGGCCTACGGGCGCTGGGCCGACACCCTGCGCGAGCACTTTGTGCTGGCCTGCGACGATATTGACAGCGACGGTGAGGATCTGGGTGAGATCGGCGAGATCCGCTGGTTCCCGGACCGCACCTACGGGCAGCGCACCTACGTCCCGGCCGTGGCCCGCACCGGCGCCGGCTATGAGCTGTTCGGCTACGTCTGCTTCAGTGAGGGCGCCAACGGCGGCCCGACCGACTTCGAGGCACGCGCCGACTTCACCGCTGACACCGCGGAGAGCAACCCCGACTGGAAGCTAGATCTCAATGAGATGGTGATTGGCAGCTGGCGTGGCGAGGGTGGCGAGCGTGCCGAGATGACGCTCGTCTGGGGTGTGCCGCTGATCCCCGGCGGTGAGCTGGTCACGGCCGAGCTGGCGGACCTGGCGGTTGACCAGTGCCAGCTGGTCGAGCAGCACTTCACGCTGATCGCCGCGGACAACTATCGCGGTGACTACCTGGACGTGAAGCTCTGGGGCCGCCGCGGGGAGGAGCTCGCCGTCGAGTCGCTGTACGTCGAGGACGACGAGGACGACGAATCTGAGGAAGCCGGCGAGCAGGCGGGCGCCTGAGCGCTCCGAGGCGACGGCTGCCCAGGCGGGCGTGCGCAGCGCCCCCGGCGCGGTGGTGGCGGGCAGGCGGCTGAACGGCGCGGCGTGACGCGCCAGGTCCGGGCGGGCGAACCCGCCGGGCTCAGAAGATCA
>JAJZDA010000086.1 GCA_021851525.1 Actinomycetes bacterium
GCGCAACGCGGAGCTCGAGTTCGAGCGCAACAGGGAGCGCTACCAGTTCCTGCGCTGGGGCCAGACGGCGTTTGACAACTTCAAGGTGGTGCCGCCCGACACCGGCATCGTGCACCAGGTGAACCTGGAATACCTGGCGCGCGTGGTGTTCGTCAGGGAGGGCGACCCCGCCAACCCGACGCCGGTCGCATACCCGGACACGCTCGTGGGCACGGACTCGCACACCACGATGATCAACGGCCTGGGCGTGCTCGGCTGGGGCGTGGGCGGGATCGAGGCGGAGGCCGCGATGCTCGGCCAGCCGATGTCGATGCTGATCCCGCAGGTGATCGGCTTCAAGCTCAGCGGCCGCCTGCCGGAGGGCGCCACGGCCACCGACCTGGTGCTGACCGTCACCGAGATGCTGCGCCGGCGCGGCGTCGTCGGCAAGTTCGTGGAGTTCTTCGGCTCGGGGCTGGCAGGCCTGCCGCTCGCCGACCGCGCGACGATCGGCAACATGTCGCCGGAGTTTGGCTCGACCTGCGCGATCTTCCCGATCGACGCGGAGACGCTGCGCTACCTGGCGTTCTCCGGCCGCCCGCAGGAGCAGATCGAGCTGGTTGAGGCCTACGCCCGAGCCAACGGCCTGTGGCACGACGAGCATTCCGAGGAGCCGACCTTCAGCGACGTGCTGGAGCTCGACCTGGCGAGCGTCGTGCCGAGCATCGCCGGCCCCAAGCGCCCGCAGGATCGCGTGCCGCTGACCACCGCCAAGCAGGCCTTTGAGACGGCGGTTGAGGACTACCTGCCGCGCACCGGCGGCGAGGACTCCGCGCTGAGCGGCTCATTCCCGGCCAGTGACCCGGTGGCCACCCACAGCAACGGTGGCATCTCCACCAGCACGCCGGTGACGCTCGCCGACGGCACGCAGACGGAGCTTGACAACGGCCATGTGGTGATCGCCGCGATCACCTCCTGCACCAACACCTCAAACCCCTCGGTGATGGTCGGCGCGGGCCTGCTGGCCCGCAACGCGGTGCAGCGCGGGCTGGGCGTCAAGCCGTGGGTCAAGACCTCGCTGGCCCCCGGCTCCAAGGTCGTCAGCGAGTACCTGGACCGGGCCGGGCTGACCGAGTACCTGGACGCGCTGGGCTTCAACCTCGTCGGCTACGGCTGCACCACCTGCATCGGCAACTCGGGGCCGCTGCCGGCGGAGGTCTCGGCGGCCGTCAACGAGGCCGACCTGGCGGTGGTCTCGGTGCTGTCGGGCAACCGCAACTTCGAGGGCCGCATCAACCCTGACGTGAAGATGAACTACCTGGCCTCGCCGCCGCTGTGCGTCGCCTACGCGATCGCCGGCTCGATGGACGTCGACCTCTACAGCGACCCGCTCGGTGAGGACCGCAACGGCGAGCCGGTCTTCCTGAGGGACATCTGGCCGGGCTCCGCGGAGATCGCGCAGGTCGTCGGCGAGGCGGTGCAGTCGGACATGTTCCGCAAGAGCTACGACGCGGTCTTTGACGGCGACGAGCGCTGGCAGGCGCTGGAGGTGCCGACCGGCGATCTCTTCTCCTGGGATGAGCGCTCCACCTACGTGCGCCGGCCACCGTTCTTTGAGGACCTGCCGCGCACCCCGGAGCCGCTTGAGGACATCCGCGAGGCGCGCGTGCTGGCGGTGCTCGGCGACAGCGTGACCACCGACCACATCTCCCCCGCCGGCGCGATTCGCTCCCGCCCACCCGGGCCGGCCGCGACCTACCTGAACGCCAACCACGTCGAGACCAAGGATTTCAACTCCTACGGCTCACGCCGCGGCAACCACGAGGTGATGATGCGCGGCACGTTCGCCAACATCCGCCTGCGCAACCGGCTCGGCTCACTGGGCAGCGAGGCGAGCGAGGCGCTGCCCGAGGGCGGCGTGACGCGTTACCTGGCGGACGGCTCGGCGCAGACGCTCTCGATCTACGACGCGGCGATGCGCTACATCGAGCAGCACGTGCCGCTGATCGTGCTGGCGGGCAAGGAGTACGGCTCAGGCTCCTCGCGTGACTGGGCGGCGAAGGGCACGCGGCTGCTCGGCGTGCGCGCCGTGATCGCGGAGAGCTTCGAGCGGATCCACCGCTCGAACCTGGTGGGCATGGGCGTGCTGCCGCTGCAGTTCCAGCCGGGCGACAGCGTCGACTCGCTGGGCCTGACCGGGCTGGAGCACTACACGATCACGGGGATCGCCGGCGGCGCTGACATTCCCCGGGAGCTGACGGTCCACGCCGACGGCAGGAGCTTCGCGGTGACCGTGCGCATCGACACACCCAAGGAGCAGGTCTACTACCGCCACGGCGGCATCCTGCAGTACGTCCTGCGTCAGCTGCTGGAGGCCTGAGATGAGCGTGCCTGAGCCACTTCTGGAGTTGCTGAGCATCCCCGGCCCCTCGGGCCGGGAGGCGAACCCCGCAGCCGCCTGGCGCACTTGGTGCGCGGGCTTCTGCAGCGAGGTGGACGTGGACCACATGGGCTCCTCCTGGGCTCGTGTCCCGGGCAAAGCCCAGGGCCCGAGCATCGCCGTGATCGGCCACATCGACGAGATCGGCGTGCATGTCACGCACATCACCGACGAGGGCTTCCTGCGCTTCGGCGGGGTCGGCGGCTGGGACGCGATCATCCTCGTCGGCCAGCGCGTGGTGCTGGACACGCTGCACGGCCCGGTCCACGGGGTGATCGGCCGCAAGGCGATCCACCTGCTGGGTGAGGAGGAGCGCAAGCGCGCACCCGAGCTGAAGGACCTGCACATCGACATCGGCGCCGCCAGCGGCGAGGAGGCACGCGCCCGGGTGCGCATCGGCGACGTCGGCGTGATCGACGCGCAGCCGCTGGAGCTGCCCGGCGGGCTGGTGGTATCGCGGGCGCTGGACAACCGCGTCGGCTGCTACGTGGCAGGGCGCGCCGCGCAGCTGCTGCACGAGCAAGGCGGCGCCGACGGTGAGCTGCTGGCGATGGCCGTGGTGCAGGAGGAGATCGGCTTCAACGGTGCGCGCACCGCCGCCTTCCGGCACCGGCCGGACGTGGCGATCGCGATTGACGTGACCCACGCGACCGACACCCCCGGGACGGAGCTGGGAGCCCAGACCAAGCACGCGCTCGGGTCGGGGCCGGTGATCGAACGCGGCGCGATCCTCAACCCGCGGGTCTTTGAGCTGCTCTACGAAGCCGCGGAGGCGGAGGGCATCCCGTACACGATCCAGTCCAGCGCGCGCAGCACCGGCACGGACGCCGACGCCTTCCATGTGAGCCGTGCCGGGATTCCCACCGGGCTGCTGTCGGTGCCGCTGCGCTACATGCACTCACCTGTGGAGACGGTCTCGCTGGAGGACGCGGAGAACACCGCCCGCCTGGTGGCGGCGTTCGCCAGGCGCCTGACGCCCGGCACGTCCTTCGCCCGCTAGCGCGCCGCCCGATGCTGCTGCTGTTCGACATCGACGGCACGCTCGTGCAGCGCGCATCGGGCGAGCACGCGCAGGCGCTGCTGCAGGCGCTGCGCAACGTTCACGGGGTGCAGGCCGACACGATCTCCGCGCACGGCTCCGCGGCGGGCCGCACCGACGGTGAGATCGCGCGGCTGATCCTGCTGGACGCCGGGGTCTCGGCGCGGCGCATCGACGAGCGCGCGCAGGCGGTGCGCGACGAGTGCTGCCGGCTGTACGCCGAGCTGTGCCCGCCGGACCTCTCGGGGAAGGTCATCGAGGGGATCCCGCAGCTGCTGCGCTGGCTGGCGCAGCAGCCGGGCGTGCGGCTCTCACTGGTGACCGGCAACTTCGAGCCGGTGGCCCGGATCAAGCTGCGCGCGGCCGGGCTGGGACGCTTCTTCGCAGCCGGCCAGGGTGGGTTCGGATCGGACTCCGAGGACCGCGCGATGCTGCCGCCGCTGGCGCGCCGGCGCGCCGGCGAGGCCGCCGGGCTGGGGGTCTCCTGGCCGCGCGAGCGCACGATCGTGATCGGCGACACGCCGCGTGACATCGCCTGTGCACGGGCCGACGGGGCGCGCTGCTTGGCGGTCACCTCCGGACCGCATCCGGCGCAGGACCTCACTCAGGCCGACGCCGTGGCGGGCAGCTCCGTGCAGCTGCGTGAGCTGCTCGAGCTGGCCCTCAGCCAGCCCGCCTGAACTCCGTCGTCTCAGCCGGCCGCGTCGGCTGACGGCGCCGGCGTGGAGCTGTCCGTGGCGGAGGCGCCGGCGGCGGCCTGCGCCACCGGCGTCTGCAGCGGGAAGTGGCAGGCGGCGCGATGCTCGCCGCCGAAGCCGACAAGCTCCGGCACCTCCTCCGCGCAGCGCTCCTGAGCCAGCGGGCAGCGCGTGCGGAAAACGCAGCCGGACGGCGGATTCAGCGGCGATGGCAGCTCGCCCTTGATCGGCACCTCGCCGGCCGCCTTGGCGCGCGCCACCTCCGGGTTGGGCTCGGGGATCGTCTCCAGCAGGCCCGCGGTGTAGGGGTGCGCGGCGCGCTCATAGATGTCGTCGCCGGTGCCGATCTCAACCAGCTTGCCGAGGTACATGACGCCGATCCGGTCGGCCATGTAGCGCACCACCGAGAGGTCGTGGGAGATCACCACGTAGGTGAGGCCGTGGCTGCGCTGCACGCGCTTCATCAGGTTCAGCACCTGGGAGCGGATCGAGACGTCAAGCGCGGAGACCGGCTCATCGGCGACTATCACCTGCGGGTTGAGCGCCAGCGCGCGCGCCAGCCCGAGGCGCTGGCGCTGACCGCCGGAGAACTCGTGCGGGTAGCGCGAGGCCGCGTCGGCCGGCAGGCCGACCTCCGAGAGCAACCGCCGGACCGTCTCCTGACGCTCCGAGCGGCTGCCGCGGCGGGCGACGTCAAGCGGCTCAGCGACAATCTCCTGCACGCGCATCCGCGGGTCAAGCGACGCGTACGGGTCCTGGAACATGAACTGCACGTCGCGACGCACCTCACGCAGCTTGGAGGCCGCCAGCGAGTTGAGGTCTGTGCCGTTGAAGATCACCTGACCGCCGGTGGGCGCCTCCAGCGCGACGCCCATCCGCCCGAGCGTGGTCTTGCCGCAGCCGGACTCACCGACCAGACCGAAGGTCTCCCCGCGGCGGACCTGCAGGGTCACGTCGGTGACCGCATGCAGCGTTCCGATGCGGCGCTGCAGCACGCCGCCGCCGGTGACCGCAAACTCCTTGGAGACACCGCGAAACTCGAGCACCACGTCCGCTGCGGCGGGCGGGGCGGCGGCGCCGTTCTCAGTGCCGACCTCGAGCAGCTCCAGCTCACTGCCGAAGGCCTTGGCCAGCTGCTCATTGCTCTCGGTCTGGCGCAGCAGCTGGGCAGCCGCCTCGCCGATGTCGTCGCTGGAGACGTCGCGCGGGTGATAGCAGGCGAACTGGTGCGCCGGATCATCGCCGCGCAGCGGCGGCGGCGCCGTCCCGCACTGCTCTGTGGCGAACGCGCAGCGGGCGACGAAGCGACAGGCGGGCGGGGGGTAGCGCAGGTCCGGCGGGATCCCCGGGATCGAATAGAGCGCCTGGGTCTTGTCCTGGTCCAGCCGCGGGATCGAGGCGAGCAGCGCCTCCGTGTAGGGGTGGCGCACCCGCCGGAAGAGCTCGGTCGTGGGCGCCGTCTCCACCTTCTGGCCGGCGTACATCACCACCACGCGGTCCGCACGCCCGGCGATCACGCCCATGTCATGGGTGATCAGGATGATGCCCATGCCGAGCTCAGCCTTGATCGTGTCCAGCAGGCGCAGGATCTGGGCCTGGATCGTCACGTCGAGCGCGGTAGTCGGCTCATCGGCGATCAGCAGCTTGGGGTCGCAGGCCAGCGCCATGGCGATCATCACGCGCTGGCGCAGGCCACCGGAGAGCTGGTGCGGGTAGTCCTTGAGGCGCTCACTCGGCCGCGGCAGGCCGACCAGTCCGAGCACCTCGGCGGCGCGATCCAGCGCCTCCTGCTTGCTGACGTCGCGGTGGGTCAGGACGGCCTCGGCGATCTGCTTGCCGATGGTCATCGTCGGGTTCAGCGAGGTCATCGGATCCTGGAAGATCATCCCGATCTCATTGCCACGGACCCGGCGCATCTCGTCGTCGGGCAGCTGGGTGAGGTCGCGCCCGTCCAGCCGGATCTGGCCGCGGTCGATGTAGGCGCGGTGCGGCAGCAGGCGCATGATCGACATCGCGGCCATGCTCTTGCCGCAACCCGACTCACCGACGATCCCGACCGTCTCCCCCTGCCCGACCTCAAAGCTGAGGCCGTCCACGGCGTGGATCGTGGACTTGCGCAGCTTGATCTTGGTGGCGAGGTCAACAACCTCGAGCAATGGCGCCACTGGCTACTTCTCCTGAAGTCTGACGTCGAACGCGTCCTGCAACGCGTCGCCCACGAAGTTGAAGGCGACCACGGCCAGCACGATGATGACCAGCACCGGATAGACCTGCCACCAGTAGCCGTCCTGCAGGAAGCTCGAGCCGTCGGACAGCATCGAGCCCCAGGTGGGGGTGCTGGGCGGCAAGCCGAAGCCCAGGTACTGCAGCACCGCCAGGGTGAGGATCGCGTTGGCCACCTGGAAGGTGACGGTGACCACGATCGTGCCGACCGTGTTGGGGATCAGGTGCTTGAGGATGATCCTCACGGAGCCGCCGCCCATGCCGCGCACCGCCTGCACGTACTCACGTGTGCGCAGGGTCAGCGCCTCACCGCGCACCAGCCGGGCGGGAACCAGCCAGGAGACGGCCACCAGCAGCACCATCAGCAGCCCGAGGTTGGGCTTGAAGATGCTGGACATGAAGATGAACAGGAAGACGACCGGGATCGCCAGGCCAACGTCCACCAGGCGCATCAGGACGGTGTCGAGGATCCCGCCGAAGTACCCGGCGATCGACCCGTAGACCAGGCCGAGCACCGTTGAGACCAGGCCGACGACGAGACCGACCTCGAGCGAGCTCTGGCCGCCGAGCATCATCCGCCCGAGGATGTCGAAGCCGTTCTGGTCGGTGCCCAGCAGGTGCGAGCCGCTGGGACCCAGGTTGGTGATCGCCAGGTTGGGCACGGTCTGGTTGGTGCCGTAGAGCGCCGGGCCCACGAAGCTGAAGAGGATCAGCGCGACGATCAGGATCAGGCCGACTATCGCGAGCTTGTTCTGCGCGAAGGTGCGCAGCACCAGGCGCCAGGGGCTGCCGGTGACCTGGATCTCACCGGCGTTGGCCTCCAGCTCGAGCTCGATCGCCTGTGGCTGGCCGATGCTCATCAGTACCGGATCCGCGGGTCGAGGAGGGCGTAGCCAACGTCCGCCAGCAGGTTGCCGATCACGGTCGCCATGCCGACCAGCACGGTGATCCCGAGCATCACCTCGAAGTCACTCGTCTGAGCGGCGTTGAAGTAGAGCAGGCCGAGTCCCGGGTAGTTGAAGAACGCCTCGACAATGAGGCCGCCGGTGAGGATGAAGGGGATCGAGAGCCCGACCAGCGTGACGACCGTCAGCAGTGAGTTGCGCAGCAGGTGGCGCCAGAGCACCAGGCGCTCCGAGAGCCCCTTGGCGCGGGCGGTGCGGATGTAATCCTGGGCGAGCGTGTCGATCGCGGAGGAGCGCATGTAGCGGCTGAAATAGGCGTAGGTGGCGAAGGTGAGGGTCGCTACCGGCAGCACCAGCGCCTTGAAGTCGGAGAGCATCCCGGCGATTGAGGTCGCCTGCGGCGCCTCCGCGGGGAAGATGTGGAGGCTGATCGAGAAGAACTGGATCAGCAGCAGTGCGACCGCGTAGGTCGGCATCGAATAGAGCGTGAAGCTGATCGCCGTGCCGGCGTAGTCGACGAGCTTGTTGCGCTTGACCGCCTGCGCGACGCCCACCGGGATGGCGATCAGCAGCGAGAGGATCAGCGAGGGGATGCCGAGCAGCAGGTCACGCGGCAGGTCGGCGACGACCAGCGAGTTGACCGTCCGGTTCTGGACGTAGGACCAGCCGAGGTTGCCGCTCAGCAGCCGCGTGAGGAAGTGCCAGTACTGCACGTACACGGGGCGGTCCAGGTAGTTCTGCTTGTTGAACAGGTTGATCGCCTGCTGCGAGGCCCTGGTCCCGAGGATGTCGCGCGCCAGCGAGCCTGGGAAGAGCTGCAGCAGCAGGAAGGTGATCATCGTGACCCCAAGGGTCACGATGATCGCCTGTCCCAACCTGCGGATGATGAACCCGGTGATCGGATCCCTCCTATGAACGGGTCATCGGGTACCTGACTACTTCGTCAGGTACCAGTACTCCGGGGTCATGAAGCCAAGCGCGTTGGCCGTGTAGCCACCGAGCTTGTTGGAGATCAGCGTGCCCGCGCTGGCGCCGAACGTGCCGATTGAGGTCGGCTCGAACACCACCGGGAGGCTGGTCTCCGCGTACTTGACGAACGCCTTCATCGCGGCGGTCCACTTTGCAGGATTCTGCAGCGTGGTGGTCTCCGCGATCAGCTTGTTCATCTGCGGATCGTTGTAGTTGGAGTAGTTGGCCACGGAACCGTTGCCGAACAGGTCCTCACCGGTCGGGAGGTAATCCGGGCCGTAGATCCAGCCGGCGCCCCAGTTCTCAGCGGTCCAGCTGCACTTGGACTGGTTGGGGGTGCAGTGCACCGCCTTCGAGTACACCTGGTTGAACTGATGCTGGGTGAGGCTGATGTTGATGCCCACCTGCTTGGCCTGGGCCGCGAGGTCCTGCATCTCGCTCTGCACGGCGAGCGTGCCGGAGACGTAGTCCAGGTTGAACGCGATCTTCTGGCCCTTCTTGACCCCGGCGCCGCACTCACCCTTGCCACTGCCCGGCTTGGCGCAGTAGCTGGAGCCGCCCTTGACGACCTTCCAGCCGTTCTGGGTCAGCAGCTTGGCGGCCGCCGAGGTGGAGAACGGGTAGGGGTTGTTGCTGGCGCTGCCGCCCGAGACGAGCGGGCTCTTGGGCACGATCGGCACCGGACCGTAGGTCGGGACCGCCGTGCCGTGCAGGATCGCGTTGATCCAGCCGGGCTGGTCGATCAGGTGCTGGAACGCCTGCCGGAAGTACGCCTGCCGGAAGACCGGTCCAACCGTCGGGTTGTTGAAGTTGAGCGGGAAGAAGTTGATCCCGTAGTACGCCGCCTTGTTGACGGTGTACCCCTCACTCTCAACCGCCGACTGCTGCGGGACGTCCTGCGCGGGCAGCGCGGTGATCGTCAGCGCGCTGGGTCCGCCGGACTTGATCTGGTTGAACAGCGCCGTGTCGGTGGTGAACGGCAGCTCCACGAGCTTGCTGATCACCGGCTTGGGCGAACCCGAGTAGGACGGGTTGGGCACGAGCGTGACCTGCCCGGTGGTGGTGAAGCCGGTCAGCTTCATCGGGCCGTTGACGACCGACCAGAGCGGCGACGTGGCCCAGGTGGCGGTGTCAGCACCCTGCTTGTTGAGGAAGTTGTAGACCTGCCCAGCGCCCTTCACGGTGCCGCCGATGCTGCCGGTCAGCGCCTTGGGCGTGGGAGCGCTCAGTGAGGTCTTGTCCCAGGCCAGCGGCAGCGGGTAGATCTGCGAGAGCTCGTTGTAGACCATCCAGTTGACGTTGTACGCCTTCTTCATGACGATCTGGAAGGTCGTGCTGTTGATCGCCTTGTAGCTCTTCACGTTGAACGGGAAGAGACCGGGGACGGTGCCGCACCACTCGGTGGCGGGGCTGGCCTCGAGCATGTTCATCCAGAACACCAGGTCCTGGGCCGTGACCTGCTCACCGTCTGACCACATGTAGTGGTTGAGCTTGATCGTGAAGACCTTGCCGCCGCCGGAGACGATCGGCTTCTGCCCGACGGACTCGTTGTAGTCCACGGCGGGCGAGTAGTTGTTGCCGTACCAGTACAGCGGGCGGTACAGCATCACGTTCAGCTGGTCAATGTTGTTGGTGCCGCAGTACTGCGGCGCGTACATCGGGAAGATGTAGTTCGGCGGGGAGGCCGGGGCCTCCGAGAAGTAGACCGTTCCGCCCATGGTCTTGGCGCCGCTGCCCTTGGTGGGGATCGTGAGGCCGGGGCCAGAAGCCGGGCTGCTGTGAGGCACCGAGGCCGCGGTTGCGGCCGGGCCTGCGCCCGTCTTGTGGCTTGCCGACCCGCACGCGGCGACGCCGACGGCTGCAAATGCCGCCAGCGCCGACATCAGCGCGGATCGCTTGAACTTTCGCATTAGTGCTCCATTCCTCCTCAGAATTGAGTTTCGCCCATGAGCCCCAGCGTTAACCCCACAGGCGAAGCGGTGAGGCTAACAAGCGGCCCGCGGGGTCGCGTTGAGGTTGCGCCGGGCGCCGAGGGCTTCCGCGCTGCTCGCGGATCTATTGGCGTTTGTGTGACCAAGCTTGCGGATGGAAACTGACTGCGACCGGTGCACTGCGTCAATCATGCGCCGAGTTCTCGGCGTTTTCCGGGAACTTAACAGCATGCTAACTGCGTGCGCTAGGGCCGTTCGTACAAATTCAATCCTCCATCGCGCAGGGCGGTCAAACCGCCGCGCGCCGGGGCCCGCGAGGCGAACGAGGGTCCCCTGCAGTTGCGGCGCTTTGCGCAAAGTGTCCCGTATATGAGACGCCACGCCCGGTTCAGGCGCGGCGCATAGTTCGCCTAACAATCGCGCACGGCGGGCCCGCGCAGGCTCAGCTGCGCGTCAGCTTCTTGTAGGTGAGGCGGTGCGGCCGGTCGGCCTCGGCGCCCAGCAGCTCATGCCGGTAGCTCTCGTAGGCCTCGAAGTTGCCCTCGAACCAGCGCACCACGGAGTCACCCTCGAAGGCGATCACATGGGTGGCGATGCGGTCCAGGAACCAGCGGTCGTGCGAGACCACCACGGCGCAGCCCGCGAACGCCAGCAGCGCCTCCTCGAGCGCCCGCAGCGTGTCGACGTCGAGGTCGTTGGTGGGCTCGTCGAGGATCAGCAGGTTGCCGCCGCTGGCCAGCAGCTTGGCCATGTGCAGGCGGTTGCGCTCCCCGCCGGAGAGCTTGCCGACCTTCTTCTGCTGGTCAGATCCCTTGAAGTTGAAGCCGGCGACGTACGCGCGGCTGTTGATCGAGGCCTCCCCGAGCAGCATCTGGTCAAGCCCGCCGGAGATCTCCTCCCAGACGTTCTTGTCAGGGTCGAGATCCTCACGCGACTGGTCCACGTAGGCGAGCTTCACCGTCTCACCCAGCTTGAAGGTGCCGCTGTCCGGCTGCTCCTGTCCGGTGATCATCCGCATCAGCGTGGTCTTGCCGGCGCCGTTGGGGCCGATCACGCCGACGATCGCCGCCGGCGGCAGGCTGAAGGAGAGATCGTCGATCAGCAGCCGCTCGCCGAAGGACTTGGTGACGTTCTGAGCCTCGACCACCACGCCCCCCAGGCGTGGGCCGGCGGGGATGTGGATCTGCACCTGGTCGAGCTTGACGTTTCGATCCTCCGCCAGCAGCGCCTCATAGGCGTTCAGGCGGGCCTTGGGCTTGGCGCGGCGAGCGGAGGCGTTCATCCGCACCCACTCGAGCTCCTGGGCGATCGTGCGCTTGCGCGCGTCATCCTGCTTGGCCTCCTGCTCCAGGCGCCTTTGCTTCTGCTCCAGCCAGCCGCTGTAGTTGCCCTGGTGGGGGATGCCGCGGCCGCGGTCCAGCTCGAGGATCCAGCCGGCGACGTTGTCCAGGAAGTAACGATCGTGGGTGACGGCGACGATCGTCCCCCGGTAGTCGCGCAGGTGGCGCTCCAGCCAGCCGACCGACTCGGCGTCGAGGTGGTTGGTGGGCTCGTCGAGCAGCAGCAGGTCGGGCTCGGAGAGCAGCAGCCGGCAGAGCGCGACGCGCCGCCGCTCACCGCCGGAGAGCTGCGTCACATCCGCGTCCCCGGGAGGGCAGCGCAGCGCGTCCATCGCGTAATCGAGCTTGGTGTCGAGGTTCCAGGCGTCGGCCGCGTCGATCTGCTCCTGCAGCCGCGCAAACTCATCGGCGGTCTCCTCGGAGTAGTTGGCGGCCAGCTCATTGAAGCGGTCGAGCAGAGCCTTGGTCGGGGCCACCCCGTCCTCGACGTTGCCGCGCACGTCCTTGGCGGGGTCGAGCTGCGGCTCCTGCTCGAGCAGCCCGACGGTCGCGCCGGGCGCGAGCTTGGCCTCGCCTTCATAGTCGTTGTCGAGCCCCGCCATGATCCGCAGCAGCGTCGACTTGCCGGCGCCGTTGTACCCGAGCACGCCGATCTTGGCCCCCGGGTAGAAGGAGAGCGAAATGTCGCTGAGCACCTGCTTGTCGGGCGGATGGCGCCGCGACAGCCTGTGCGTGGTGAAGATGTACTCGCCGGCCACGGCTCACCAGGGTAGCCACTCACACCCTGCGCGCGCGGCCCGCCGGGTCCAGCCGGCCAGGCGCGGTCGCATTCTGCGCCGCGCGGGCGAGCGCTCAGACGCCGGTTGTGCGCCGCGCGGGCGGGTGCTCAGACGCCGGGTGAGAGCTGAGCTTGCAGGAAGCCCGCGGTGGCCCCGAGCACCGCGGGCCCGTGAAAGGCGGGGTCCTCATGGTTGGCGCCCGCCACCAGCAGCAGCTGTGAGTCGTGTCCGCAGCGCACCAGGGCTTCGTGCAGCGCCACGCTCTGGGCGCAGTTCACCAGGCCGTCGCGATCGCCGTGGATCAGCAGGATCGGGCCGTTCGCTGTGGCCGCATGCGTGATCGGGCTGGCCTCGGCGGCCGCCTGCGGCGCCTCAGCCACGCTCGCCACCCCCAGAAGCGCGGCCTCCATGTCAGGGACGGCGCGCCCCTGTAGGAAGGGCGGCAGGGGCAGGCCGGCGGCGTCGCGCTGGGCGGCCACAGAGCTGAGGTCGCTCACCGCAAACCAGGCTGCCGCGGCATCCGCCCGCCCGGCGGGATCCTCGCCGGTCAGCGCCAGCATCAGCGCGATCCAGCCGCCTGCGGAGGCTCCCCAGGCGCCGATCCGGTCGCTGCGCAGACCGTGCTGGGCACCGTTGGCGCGCAGCCAGCGCAGCGCGGCGCGCGCGTCCTCCAGCTGGGCGGGATGGCTGGCGAGGTCCGTCAGGCGGTAGCTGACGCTCGCCACCGCGAGCCCCAGGGCCGCCAGCGCGCGCAGGCGCGGCTCGAGGTTGTCGCCGCGTGAGCCCCGCGCCCATCCGCCACCGTGGAAGTAGGCGACGCACGGCAACTGCCGGTCGTCGTCGGGACGGTGGATGTCCAGCGCCAGCCCGGGGTGCTCGAGCGCGCGATACTCGAGTGCCTGGACCATGCGCAGCCGGCGGCTCAGCGCGCGGCCCCTGACCCGGTGAAGGCGGGCATCACCTCGGAGGCGAACAGCGAGGCGGTGCGGGAGGCCTCCTCGAAGGTGATGCCGCCGAAGGCGACGTCGACCGTCATGTAGTTGATCCCGGCGACCTGCGCCTGCTCGGCGATGAACTGGCGGGCACCCTGAGGCGTGCCGGCGAAGGCGCCTCCCTGCTCATGCCACTCGCGGAAGCTGGCGGCCGTGTAGACCGGCGGCACGGGCAGGCCGCGGGCTCTCCAGAGATGGTCGAAGGACTCACGGAAGCGGGTGAACGCACGCTCCGCCACGCGCAGCGCCTCGGACTCGCTGTCCGCCAGCACCAGATGCCGGTTGACCCCCAGGTGCGGTACCTGGGCCTGGTCGCGACCGAGTTGCGCCCAGCGCTCACGGAAGCCGTCGGTGGTCTGGCGCGTGCGCTGCGCGCTGACCAGCGACATCACGTTGAGCGCGTGCTCCGCGCACCAGCCGGCGCGGTCAGGCCGCGAGGCCCCGAACCAGAGCGGCGGACGCGGCAGCTGCAGCGGCCTGGCGGTGGGCGGCAGCTCAGCCACCCGGTAGTGCTCACCGGCGAAGCTCACCGGCCCCTGCGCCGCAAACAGCTGCATGATCAGGTCGAAGGCCTCACTGAAGCGCGCCGGCGTGCTCTCGGGATCAACCCCGAAGAACGACGCCTCGATGGGCGATGCTCCGCGTCCGATCCCGGGCTCGAGCCGGCCGCCGCTCAGCTGGTCCAAGAGGCACCACTCCTCAAACAGCCGCAGCGGGTGCTGCAACGGCAGCACGTTGATCAGCGCACCGAAGCGGATCCGCTCGGTGCGCTGCGCGACCGCCGCCAGGAAGACGTTCGGTGAGCCGACCACGCCCAGCGGCGTGCCGTGATGCTCGGCCAGGTGGTAGGCGTAGAAGCCCTCGCGGTCATACTGCTCGATCAGGCGCAGGCGCTGCTGCAGCTGCTCGGCGCGCGCCAACCCGGAGTCATCGATGTGGTCGAAGATCCCGAACTCCATGCGCGGGCGACTATAGATCCAACGCGCGCCGCGGTCACCCGCGCCAACGGCGCGCCGACCGGTCGCCCACTCACAGCCCCGGCGGGTGGCGCGCGATGAACCCGGCTGACGGGCGCACCAGCGGGTGCCACCCGATCCCGGGCCGGCCGTCACCCGGGCCGGCGGCGTTCCAGGTGTCCCAGCGCAGGCCGGCCACGTACATGAAGACGTGGGCGGCGTTGGCGTAGATCGTCACCCAGCGCCCCGGCCCCGGCAGCCCCCAGTGCTCGAACTCACCGGAGGTCATGTCGCCAGAGGCGCCCAGCAGCCCACCTCCCCAGAGCAGGTGGGCGACGCTGAAGGAGCAGTCGTAACCCGGGGCGATCAGGTTCAGCGGCAGGTCGTGACCCCCTCCGTACACGTACGCGGCGCCGACTATCTGGTTGCCGGCGGCGATCATCGCGCGGATCTGCGGTGGCGCCTGCGCCGGGGCGAGCGCGCGACCGGCAGGGTCGAGCTCGGCCCGCCGCCCGGGCGCCAGG
>JAJZDA010000087.1 GCA_021851525.1 Actinomycetes bacterium
CCGCCGCTGATCCCGCGCCTGCCCGCCCGCGCCCGCCTCTGATCCCGCTCCCGCCCGCCCGCGCCCGCCGCTGATCCCGCGCCCGCCCGCCCGCGCCCGCCTCTGATCCCGCTCGCGCCCGCGCGCAGGAATAGACTCGCGCGCTGGACACCAGACGTGTCCTGAGGAGAGGAGGAGCAGTGCTGGGAATCAGGAGTCCATGGCCGATGCGGGTCGGGACGCTCGTTGCGATCGGCGGTGCGCTGGGCGTCACCGCCCTGGCCGCAGGCAGGCCGCCGGCGCAGCGCACACCGCGGCGCGTAGCCGTCAACGCGCGCGTGCTGCGGGCGCAGCTGGCCTCGGCACCGAAGGACTACGCGAATATCGCGCGCGACATCATGCCTTCCGGTGAGTACGGTGGCTACCCGACGCCGCCGCAGGCCAACGATCAGGCGATCCTGTACAACGCGCTGACGCCGCTCTTTGGCAACGTCACCGCCAAGGACGTCCAGAAGGATTTCATCCCGATGACACTCGGTGCGAACATCGTCGGCCCGCGCACGCGGGAGGCGGTGCCGCATCCGGGAGTCACCATCTACCGCGACCGCTACGACATCCCGCACGTGATCGGCAAGACGCGGGACGACGTCACCTGGGGCGCCGGCTGGGTGATGGCCGAGGATCGGGACCTGCTGATCAACCAGGCGCGCGGCGACGCCTACCTGGCAGCCATCAACGCCCCCGGTTACAGCGCCATCAACCTGATCGGCGAGGGCGCCACGTTCACGCCCTCCCAGCAGACGATCGACTACGTCTCCCAGCAGACCAGCTCACTGCTGGCGGCCGGCGCAGAGGGACGCGGCGTGCTGCACGACCTCAACGTCTACCTGCAGGGGATCAACGCCTACCTGACCGCCAACGCGCCCGCCTACCAGCCGCTGACGCTGACCGATCTCTACGCGTTCAATGCGCTCAAGGACCAGTTCGTGGGCGAGGGCGGCGGCCAGCAGGCCGCCAACGGTGAGTTCCTCTCCGCGCTGGAGCAGAAGTTCGGCGTCAGGAAGGGGTACGGGATCTGGAACGACCTGCGCGAGGCCAACGACCCGGAGGCGCCGGTGAGCGTTCCCGGCACGGTGCGCTTCCAGCGCCCGCCGGTCAGTCACTCCGGCAACGTGATGCTCGATCCCGGCAGCCTCTCCAGCGGCGCCAGCGCCGTGCTGGCGCACGAGCGCACCGCCAAGCACTACGCGTCCAACGCGCTGCTGGTCTCCGGTGCCCGCTCAGCCACCGGGCACCCGATCATGGTCGCCGGACCGCAGATCGGCTACTTCTACCCGGGGCTGACGATGGAGGTGGCGCTGCAGGGGCCGGGCATCGATCAGGTGGGGGCCACCTCGACCCCGTTCCCCGGCTACGTGTTCATCGGGCGCAACCAGGACCAGGCGTGGTCACTGACCTCCGCCGGGCTCGACCAGATCACGACCTACGTGCAGACGCTCTGCGACAACAGCCGCACGATGTACATCTACAACGGCCAGTGCGTTCCGATGCAGCAGTTCAACGCCGGCACGATCAACTACTACAACGGCACCACCGCGCCGGTCTCCTTCATGACCACGGTCAACGGGCCGGTGATCGGCTACGCGACGGTCAAGGGCCAGCCGGTGGCGCTCGCGCAGAAGCGCGCCAGCACCGGCAGGGACGTCAACGACCTGCTCTTCTACTACGAGCTGGCCCACAACCGCGTCCACAACGTCAGGCAGTTCTTCGCGGCCGCCGCGAAGACCCCGCAGACCTTCAATTCGCTGTACATCAACGACAAGGACATCGCCGTCTACACCAGCGGGCTGGTTCCGATCCAGCCGCGCAACGTCGACCAGGACCTCCCGGTCAACGGCAACGGCAGCGAGGAGTGGCGCGGCTTCGTCTCGGCCAGGAACCACCCGCAGGGGATCAACCCGCCCAGCGGTGAGATCGTCAACTGGAACAACCGCACCCAGGCCGGCTACCAGGCGCCTGACGACAACTGGTCGCTCGGCGCCGTGCAGCGCGTCTCGCTGCTGATCAACAACCTCGGCAACGGCACCAACCTGACACCGGCGAACGTCGTCTCGGCGATGAACAAGGCGGCTACCCAGGACGTCAACAACGTGACGATCGAGCCGCTGCTGGCCAGGGTGCTGAGCAAGGTTCCGGCGCCCAGCCGGCGCGACGCGCTGATGCTGAAGCTGCTCAACGAGTGGTACCAGCACGGCTCGAGCCTGCTGGACCGCACCAACCGCAACGGCATCGGGAACATCACCTCGCCCGGGGCGGCGATCCTGCTGACCGCCTGGCCGGGACTGGCGGACGCCTGGGCATCCTCGGTGCTCGGGCCGACGCTCACCCAGCAGTTCAACAGCCTCGTTCCCAACGACAGCCCGCCGCCCGGTGGCCAGTACACCGGCTGGTACGTGTACATGAACAAGGACCTGCGCACGATCCTCGGCGAGAAGGTCCGGGGCCGCTACTCGGTGAAGTTCTGCGGCGCTGGCAACGTCAGGCTGTGCGCCCGCCAGCTGTGGGCGGCACTCGATGCGGCCGGCAACGCGCTGGCGGCCAAGCAGGGACCGAACCCCGCCAACTGGCGTGTCAGCGCGGTGCCCCAGCGGATCGGGTTCATCCCGGGCCTGCTCAAGTACACGATGCGCTACACCAACCGGCCCAGCGGGATCCAGCAGGTGATCAGCTTCAGCGGTCACGCCCCCGGCGACCAGTGAGGTGTTGGAGGGGGGCGCCCCGCTGGGCGCCCCCTCCACCGGGCCGCGGCCCAGCTCACGCGCTGCCGGCCACCGCCAGCAGCTGATCGCCGGAGAGGCGATGGTTGGTCCACTCATCCAGCGCCTGGGCGCCCATCTTCCCGTAGAAGTTCAGCGCCGGCGTGTTCCAGTCAAGCGCGGTCCAGCTCAGCCGTGAGCAGCCGCGCTGCACGGCGATCGCGGCCACCTGCCGGAAGAGGCGCTCGCCGATGCCGAAGCGGCGGTGCTCGGGCATCACGTAGAAGTCCTCGAGCCAGATCCCGGGACGGCAGTGCCAGGTGGAGAAGGTGCCGTGGAACACGGCGAAGCCCACCGGCTGCGCGTCCAGCTCGGCGACCAGCGCCTCAGCGTGCGGGCGCTCGCCGAAGAGGGCGTCGCGCAGCAGCTCCTCACTGCCCAGCACGGACTCCGGTGAGCGCTCATACTCCGCCAGCGCCCGGATCATCGCGAAGATGAACGCCACGTCGCCCTCGCCGGCGGCGCGGATCTCGATCCTGGGCTGCACTGTCAGCTCACGCCCGGCGGCTGGATCTCACGCTTGAGGATCTTGCCGGTCGGGCCCTTGGGCAGCTCCTCGACGATCCACACGCTGCGCGGATACTTGTAGGCGGCCACCTGGCCCCTGACAAACTCCTGCAGCTCCTGTGGTGTGGCCTGGTGGCCGGCCTTGAGGGCGACGGCGGCGCCAACCTCCTCACCGTACTCCGGGTGCGGCAGGCCAATCACCGCCGCCTCGCGCACCGCCGGGTGCGCGTAGAGGACCTCCTCGATCTCACGCGGGTAGACGTTGAACCCGTTGCGGATGATCATGTCCTTCTTGCGGTCGACGATGAAGAAGTAGCCGTCCGCGTCGACCCTCGCCAGATCGCCGCTGTGAAACCAGCCGTCGCGGATCGCGGCGGCTGTCGCCTCGGGGCGGCCCCAGTAGCCCTTCATCACGTTGTGGCCGCGGATCACGATCTCACCCACCTCGCCGACCGGGACCTCCTGGTCGTTGACGTCCACCACCCGCATCTCCACGCCGCGGATCGGCGTGCCGATGGAGCCCGGCTTGCGCTCACGGTCGGGATGGTTGAACGACGCCACCGGCGAGGTCTCCGAGAGGCCGTAGCCCTCCAGGATCTTGCAGTGGAACGCCCGCTCGAAGCCGCGCATCAGCTCCACCGGCAGGGCCGCGCCGCCGGACGCGCAGAGCTTCAGCGTGGAGGTGTCGTAGCGCTCACGGTCGGGAGCGTTGAGCATCGCGCCGTACATTGAGGGCACACCCTCGAACACGCTCACGCGGTCACGTTGGATGATCTCGAGCGCCTTGCCGGCGTCGAAGCGAGGGATCAGCGTGAGCATCCCGCCGGCGTACATGCAGGTGTTCAGCGCGCAGGTCTGGCCGAAGGCGTGAAACAGCGGCAGCGCGCCCAGCACGACCGCCTCCTGCGCGAGCGCGAACAGCTCCGCGGATGCGACGCAGTTGGTGTGCAGGTTGGCGTGCGTCAGCTCGGCCCCCTTGGGCGTGCCGGTGGTGCCCGAGGTGTAGAGCATCACCGCCGTGTCCTGGGCGTCGCATTGGGTCATCTGCTCGAGCGGCTCGGCGGCCATCAGCGTCTGCGTGAACTGCTCCAGGTCGACGGTCAGGCACTCGCAGCCGAGCTCCTCAGCGGCCGGCTGCGCCTCCGCCAGGAAGTCCTTCCAGATGAACACCGCCTTGGCCCCGCAGTCCTGCAGGAAGAAGTGGACCTCGCGCCGGCGGTTGAGCACGTTCAGCGGGACCACCACCGCGCCGGCGCGCAGGATCCCGTAGTAGATCGCGGCGAACTGCGGCACGTTGGGAACGATCAGCGCGACCCTGTCACCGGGGTTCACGCCGCGCCCGCGCAGCAGGCCCGCGACGCGCATCGCGACCTGATCAAGCAGCGCGTAGTTCAGCTCGAAGTCATCGAGCTTGATCGCGACCCGCTCGCCCGCACGGGCGGCGGCATCAGAGAGGATCTCAGCCAGGTTCATTGCGCTTGCCTCACGCTCCCGTGAATTGTGGTGCACGCTTCTCGATGAAGGCGCTGACGCCCTCCGCAAAGTCTGCCGACTCGGCCCGCTGCTGCTGCGCCACCGCCTCCATGTCGAGCAGCTGCGCCAGCTGCGGGTAGGCGGACTGGTTGAGCGTACGTTTGATCGCGGCGTAGGCGCCGGGCGAGCCGTCGGCCAGCCGCCGGGCCACGGCGCCAGCCTCCTCCAGCAGCTGCTCGTCGTCACAGACGCGGTTCACCAGCCCCCACGCGCAAGCCTGCTCTGCCGGGACGCGCTCCGCGAGCAGCGCCATCTCGGAGGCGCGCCCGTGACCGACACGTCCGACCAGCAGCGGTGAGGCGCCGCCGTCCAGCGCCAGCCCGATGTTTGCAAACGCCAGCAGGAGGTAGGCCGAGCGGGCCGCCAGCACCAGATCCGCGGCGATCGCCAGCGAGCAGCCGACGCCGGCCGCCACCCCGTTGACGGCGGCAACCACCGGCTTGGGCAGCTCGCGCACGGTGATGATCAACGGGTTGTAGACCTCGCGCAGCGCGCTCAGCACGTCGGGCCTGCCGTGCTCGTCGAAGATCCCGCCCTCGCGCAGGTCGGCGCCTGAGGAGAACGCGCGTCCGGCCCCGGTCAGCACCACCGCGCGGACGCGCGCGTCGCTGCCCGCCAGTTCCAGCGCCGCCATCAGCTCGCGGCCCAGCTCGAGCGTCCAGGCGTTCAGCGACTGCGGACGGTTGAGCGTGATCCAGGCCACGCGCTCACGGACTTCAAGTTTGACGGTCTGGAACTCATGCTCCGTCATCTGCCGGCTCCTCCTCCCTTGGAGTCTGCACATTACCGCCAGCCGCGATGGCGCCCGGCTTGCCGCGCGCCCCCGGATTCCAAGATCATGTGCGCACACGTCCGATGCCACGCCTTCCGCAGACAATCACCCGCTCCGCCGCACGGCTCGGCGCCGCAGCCCAGAACGCGCTCGAGGTGGCTCGTTTCGGAGGCCTTGACACCGGGCAGCAGCCGTCCCCCTATGAGGTGCTCAGCGAGCAGCGTGTCTACCGGCTGCGTCACTACCACGCTGAGCGCGTGCGGCCCGGCGCGCCGCCGGTGCTGCTGGTGCCGCCGCTGATGCTCGCCTCAGAGATCTACGACGTCTCGCCGCAGAGCAGCGCCGTGACGCGCCTGGCGGAGGGTGGGGTGGACCCGTGGGTGGTGGACTTCGGCGCCCCGGAGCGTGAGGAGGGCGGGCTCGAGCGCACGCTCACCGATCACGTGCTGGCGGTATCGGAGGCCGTTGACCGGGTGCGGGAGCTGACCGGGCAGGACGTGCACCTGGGCGGTTACTCGCAGGGCGGCATGTTCTGCTACCAGGCCGCCGCCTACCGGCGCAACGCCGGGATCGCCTCGCTGCTGAGCTTCGGCAGCTCGGTCGACACGCAGGCGGGCATGCCGTTCGGCCTGCCTGAGCAGCTTGCCGGTGGCGCCGCCGGGGTGTTGGCGGAGCGCATCTTCCGCGATGCGGCGCTGCCGGCGTGGGCCAGCAGGACGGCGTTCCGGATGCTCGACCCGGTCAAGTCGGCGCGCAACCAGCTGGAGTTCCTGCGCAGCCTGCATGACCGCGAGGCGCTGCTTCCGCGTGAGGGCCAGCGCCGCTTCCTGGAGGCGGAGGGCTGGGTCGCCTGGCCGGGCCCGGCGATGGCGGAGTTCCTGCAGCAGTTCATCGCCCACAACCGCATGCTGCTGGGCGGGTTCGTGATTGAGGACCGGCTGGTGACGCTAGCGGACCTGCAGCTGCCGATCATGTGCGTGGTCGGCAGCGTCGACTCGATAGCGCCGGCGGCGGGCGTGCGTGCGATCCGCCAGGCCGCGCCGCTGGCCGACATCTACGAGCTCTCGCTGCCGGCCGGGCACTTCGGCCTGGTGGTGGGTGCCACGGCCAGCGACGTCACCTGGCCGACGGCCGCCGCCTGGGTGCGCTTCCTCTGCGGTGACGGGGAGCTTCCACCGGCGCTCGCCGCGATCAGCATCCAGGACTCCGGTGAGCTGGTTCCGCGGGTGACCAACCGCGTCGGCTACGGAGTCGACCTGCTCGGCGGCGTCGGCGCGGGGATCGCCCGTTCGCTCTCCGGCGCTGCGCGACGCACGCTCGGTGGGGCGCGGGAGTTCGGCCTGGAGGCGCTGGAGCAGCTGCCGCGGCTCGCTCGCCTGGAGCAGATCCAGCCGCGCACGCGCGTCTCACTCGGCCTGTTGATGGACGAGCGGCGCCGGCGCGACGGTGACGGTCAGGTCTTCTTCCTGTTCGGCGACCGGGCCCACACGATCGGTGAGATGAACACTCGCATCGACAACCTCGTGCGCGGGCTGCTGGCGATCGGCGTGCGTCAGGGAGAGCACGTGGGCGTTCTGATGTCGGCCAGGCCGACGGCGCTGACCCTCACCTGTGCGCTCAGCCGGATCGGCGCCGTGGCGGTGATGCTGAGACCGGACGGTGACCTCGCTCTGGAGGCGCAGCTGGGGGAGGTGCGGCGCGTGATCGCCGATCCCGAGCGTGCCGCGGCGGCGCTCGCCGCACTCCCGGGGATCGAGATCTGCGTGCTGGGCGGGGGTGCCGAACGCGCGATCGAGCTCGACGGCGTGCTGGACATGGAGCAGATCGACCCGGCGCTGGTGGAGCCGCCTGCCTGGTATGAGCCGAACCCGGGGCAGGGGGCTGACCTGGCGTTCATCCTGTTCAACGGTGAGGGCGCGGCGACGCGCGTGAACCGTATCTCCAACCGCCGCTGGGCGCTGAGCGCGCTGGGGACCGCGTCGGCCGCCTCACTCTCCGGCGAGGACACGCTCTACAGCGTCACGCCGCTGTATCACGCCTCGGCGCTGCTGATGGTGATCGGCGGCGCGGTGGCCGGTGGCGCGCGTCTGGCGATGACCGCCAGCTTCGAGCCCGCGACCTTCTGGCAGGAGGCGCGCCGCTACGGCATCACCGTCGCGTCGTACACCTGGACGATGCTGCTGGCGCTGCTGAACGCTCCCGAGCAGCCCGGTGAGCGCCACCACGGGGTGCGGCTGTTCATCGGCTCCGGCATGCCGGCGGGCCTCTGGCGGCGTGTCGAGGCGCGCTTCGCGCCGGCGCGCGTGCTCGAGTTCTACGCGGCCACCGAAGCCGCCGCGATCCTGGTCAACGTGAGCGGCGCGAAGCCCGGTTCGATGGGACGGCCGCTGCCGGGCAGCGGCGCGGTGGCGCTGGCGGCGTTCGACGTCACCGCCGGTGAGTACCTGCTGGACGCGGACGGGCTGGTGCGGGAGTGCGGAGCGGGGGAGGCGGGGATGCTGCTGGCGCGCACCCGCCCGGAGAAGCGCCAGGGCGGCACGGTGCTGCGCGGCGTCTTCACCCGCGGTGACGCCTGGGTGGCGACCGGGGATCTCTTCCGGCGTGACGCGGACGGCGACTTCTGGCGGGTCGACTCGCTCACCGACGTGGTGCACACCGACGCCGGTCCGGTGTTCACAGCCCCGATCCGGGACGCGCTCGGCGTGCTCCCGGCGGTTGAGCTGGCCGTCGCCTACGGCGTGAGGCTCGCTGAGGGCGAGTCGCCGGCGCCCGCGTCCGGGGCCCGCTCGGTGGGGCGGGGCCCGGGGCCGCAGCCGGCCTCGGTGGCCGTCGCGGCGCTGACGCTGCGCCGCGACGCGACGCTCAGCCAGCGGGACATCGCCGCGGCGCTGGGTGCGCTGCCCTACCGTGAGCGCCCGCTGGTG
This sequence comes from Actinomycetes bacterium, assembly GCA_021851525.1. Classification (GTDB taxonomy): domain Bacteria; phylum Actinomycetota; class Thermoleophilia; order Solirubrobacterales; family Solirubrobacteraceae; genus Palsa-465. The sequence continues at coordinate 8,532 of JAJZDA010000087.1, forward strand.
GTCCGCGTCGTGAGCGCTATCCCGGTGAACACCTGGTTCCGGCCGGTCACCGCGCCGCTGGCGGCGGCCGGGCTGCCGGCGGGCACCCGCGCTCGTCCAGCCTGGTACCTGGACCTGGAGGCGGAGACCTACAGGCCGCTCACAGCGGCCGTGCGACGCAGGCTGCTGGCGAGTCTCGCTGGCGAGCCCGAGCCCGAGCGCGGCTGACCCCGGCCGTCCGGGCCGTCCGCGCCCGCCTGCTCACGGGCGCGCAGCGGGGCGCCGGCACGCACCGGGTCACGGGCACCCGCCTGCTCACGGGCGCGCACCGGGGCGCGGGCACCGCCGGCCGGCGGTGACTCAGCGTGTCACCCAGACGTCGGGATCATCAGCCAGCTTGTCGATGCCCTTCGGCAGCCTGCCGCAGGCGACGTCCGCGACTGTCACGTGCTCGACCACGCGCCGCAGGTTGGCGCGCACCGCGATCCAGACGCGCGGCAGCGCCGCGGAGGCGCCCAGATACTCGGACTCCTCCGGAGGCGCCCCCCGCACGCTGGCCAGCGGCCCCTCGACTGCCCGGATCACGTCGGCGATCGTGATCTCCGCGGGATCGCGCGCCAGCCGGAAACCGCCCTCCGCGCCACGGTGCGAGCGCACCAGGCCGGCGTGCCGCAGCTCCCCGAGGATGTTCTCCAGGAAGTTCAGCGGGATCCCCTGTGCCGTGGCGATGCGCTCAGCCTTGACCGGCCGCTCGCCCGCAGTGGCGGCGAGCTCGACCATCGCTCGGACGGCGTAATCAGCCTTGGCAGAGATCCGCATGTGAGCAGCAGTATCGCGGCTGCGGCAGCGGCGCGGCCGAAGCGCGCCGGTGCGGCCGCGCCGGCCGGTCGCCTGACGCCGGCTCAGAACTCGTAGGCCGCCCGCAGTTCGGGGTCACGCTCAGCCAGCATGCGCGCGAGCGTCACCATCACCTGAGCCTGCTTCCAGGTGGCGTCGTCCTGCATCTTGCCGTCGATCATGTGCACGCCGCGCCCGTCGGGGATCGCCTCCAGCACGCGCTTGGCGAACAGCACCTCGTCGGGGTCGGGGGAGAAGACGCGTTTGGCGATCTCGATCTGAGACGGGTGCAGCGACCACGCGCCCACGCACCCGAGCAGGAACGCCGAGCGGAACTGCGCCTCGCAGGCCGCGGTGTCGCGGATGTCACCGAACGGCCCGTAGAACGGCAGGATGCCGGCCGAGGTGCAGGCGTCGACCATCCTCGCCAGCGAGTAGTGCCAGGGATCCTGCTGGGCGGTGATTCGCGGTGCCTGCGGCTCGGCGGGATCGGGGTCATTCATCACCAGGTAGCCGGGGTGACCACCGCCGACGCGCGTGGTCTTCATGCGCCGCGACGCGGCCAGGTCTGCGGGCCCGAAGCTCATGCCCTGCATGCGCGGAGAGGCGGTGGCGATCTGCTCGACGTTGACCACGCCGAGCCCGGTCTCCAGCAGCGCATGCACCAGGATCGGGCGGCTCAGCCCGGCGCGGGCCTCCAGCTGCGCCAGCAGCCGGTCGACATAGTGGATGTCCCAGGGACCCTCGACCTTGGGGATCATGATCACGTCGAGGCGCTCGCCGATCTCGCTCACCAACGTCATCAGGTCGTCGAGGATCCAGGGCGACTCGAGGCTGTTGACCCGCGCCCACAGCTGTGTGTCGCCGAGCTGCATCTCGCGGCCGACCCTCACCAACCCCTCACGCGCCGCGACCTTGCGCTCGACCGGCACGGCGTCCTCGAGGTTGCCCAGCAGGATGTCAACCGTCGGTGCGATCTGCGGAACCTTGGCGACCATCTTCTCGTTGGAGAAGTCCAGGAAGTGGATCATCCGCGAGGGCCCGAACGGGATCTCGGAGACCGGGGAGGGGGCGCCGATCGCCAGCGGTTTGCCGAAGTCACGGGGGTTGCGCATCGTTCATCTCTCCTTCGCTAGAGGAGCTTGAAAGCTAGCGATGCGGGAACGCGGCCGCTCGCCGGGAAACGTTTCCCGGCGCACGTGGGCTACGATTCGGGATGCCGCCAGCGCGACCCTCGTGGCTTGGGCCACCCCAGAGGGACCATTGGAACACGACCAGGAACTGGTCGTGCGGCATCCGTTTTTCGCTTTACGACTCTTTTTAGCAGATATCGGGAGCCTTTTGATGAATTCCGTCGAAACTGACCAGAGAGCACGCGAGGCGTCGGGCGCGCACCCGTACGGCCGTTACCTCGAGGAGTTTGAGGTGGGGGCCGTCTACAAGCACTGGCCGGCCAAGACCGTCACCGAGGCTGACGACCATCTCTTCTGCCTGCTGACGATGAACCACCACCCGCTGCACATCAACGACGTGTACGCCAAGCAGTCCCAGCAGGGGCGCAACGTGGTGGTGGGTCCCTACGTGTATTCGCTGGCGCTCGGGATGAGCGTCTCCGACATCAGTGGCAAGGCGATCGCCAACCTCGCCACCGAGGAGCTCTCGCACCCAAACCCGGTGTTCCACGGCGACACGCTCTTCTGCGAAACCGAGGTGCTGGAGGTCCGGCCCTCGAGCTCGAAGCCCGACCGCGGGGTGGTCAGGGTACACACCCGCGTTCACAACCAGGACGGCGTACTGGTCGCTGAGTTCAAGCGACTCGTGCTGGTCCCGCGCAGAGAGCCAACGGCGTAGCGCTCGCGCGCAACGCCCGTCCAACGTCAATTGAGGAGTACCGCAGACATGCAGAACACCACAGCGCAGAGCAAGGCCAGGACAAAACACGCAAAGCTACTGGCCTGGGTCAGGGAGGTGGCCGAGCTCACGCAGCCGGCTGAGATCCATTGGTGCGACGGCTCTGAGGAGGAGTACAACGCCCTGACGGCCACGCTGATCGAGGCCGGCACCCTGCAGCGCCTGTCGGAGTCCAAGCGTCCCAACTCCTACCTCGCGCTCTCCGATCCGGCCGACGTGGCGCGCGTGGAGGACCGCACCTTCATCTGCTGCGAGCACGAGGCCGACGCGGGCCCCACCAACAACTGGACCGCGCCGGCCCAGATGCGCGCCACGCTCGACGGCCTGTTTCGCGGGTCGATGCGCGGGCGCACGATGTACGTGGTGCCGTTCAGCATGGGGCCGATCGGCTCCCCGATCTCCTACATCGGCGTCGAGCTGACCGACTCCGCCTACGTGGCCGTGTCGATGCGGATCATGACGCGCATGGGGCAGGCGGCGCTCGACGCGCTGGGTGAGGGCGGTGAGTTCGTCCCCTCGCTGCACTCCGTCGGGATGCCGCTGACCGACGGCGTGGAGGACGTCCCCTGGCCCTGCAACGCCGACAACAAGTACATCGTGCACTTCCCGGAGACGCGCGAGATCTGGTCCTACGGCTCCGGCTACGGCGGCAACGCGCTGCTGGGCAAGAAGTGCTTCGCGCTGCGCATCGCCTCGGTGATGGCCCGCGACGAGGGCTGGCTGGCCGAGCACATGCTGATCCTCAAGCTGACCTCGCCTGCGGGCGAGGTCAAGTACCTGGCGGCCGCGTTCCCGAGCGCCTGCGGCAAGACCAACCTGGCGATGATGATCCCGACCCTGCCCGGCTGGAAGGTCGAGACGATCGGGGATGACATCGCGTGGATGAAGTTCGGCGCCGACGGCCGCCTCTACGCCGTGAACCCGGAGTACGGCTTCTTCGGTGTGGCCCCCGGCACCGGCGCGCTCACCAACCCCAACGCGATCGACATGATCGGCCGTGACTCGATCTTCACCAACTGCGCGCTGACCGACGACGGCGACGTCTGGTGGGAGGGGCTGACCGGGGAGCCCCCGGCGCACGCGATCGACTGGCGTGGCAACGACTGGACGCCCTCCTCAGCCACGCCGGCGGCGCATCCCAACGCGCGCTTCACCACCCCGGCCGCGCAGTGCCCGTCGATCGCGCCCGAGTGGGAGGACCCGGCCGGCGTGCCGATCGACGCGTTCCTGTTCGGCGGCCGCCGCGCCGGCGTGGTGCCGCTCGTGCACGAGGCGCGTGATTGGGACCACGGCGTCTTCCTGGGCTCGATCATGTCGTCGGAGACGACAGCCGCCGCTGCCGGTACCGTCGGGACGCTGCGCTTCGATCCGATGGCGATGCTTCCGTTCTGCGGCTACAACATGGGTGACTACTGGGCCTACTGGCTGAGCCTGGCGCAGCGCGCCGGCGCGAAGCTCCCCAGGGTCTTCTACGTCAACTGGTTCCGCAAGGGTCCCGACGGCAAGTTCCTGTGGCCGGGCTACGGCGAGAACTCGCGCGTGCTGGCCTGGATCTTCGGCCGCTGTGACGGCGACGCTGCAGCTGTGGAGACGCAGATCGGTTACCTGCCACCGCTCGGCGAGGGCGGTATCGAGCTCGACGGGCTGGAGGTCAGCCACGCCGACATGGAGCAGCTGCTGGCCGTCGACGTCGAGGGCTGGAAGCAGCAGCTGGTCCAGATCCGTGAGCACTTCGACAAGTTCGGTGAGCGGCTGCCCGCCGCGCTGAACGCGCAGCTCGAGCAGCTTGCGCAGCGCCTCGGTTGAACGCGATGCCGCGGGGTGAGCGCTCACGTCTCTCCCGCTGATCCCTTCCGACGCCGGCCTGCTCGTGGTGCAGGCCGGCGTCGTCGCGGCACCCCGCGTGCTGCACCCCCGGTGGGCATCGCGGCTGCGCCGCCTGCGCGGGCGCGGCTGGGCGGCCGTGCCGATCGCCTCGATCGTGGGGGTGATCTTCATGATCCGCTTTGCGTCGAGCACCGCCAGCTGGCTCACCTACCTGGCGCTTGTGGCTGTGCCGCTGCTGGCGGCGCTCGCGCTGGGCTGGCTGGGGCGCGGCTCGCGCCCCTGGCTGGCGCTGCTGACGGTGCCGCTCTTCCTGCTCGCCTGGCGCACGCCCGGATCGCTTGTCGGCGAGGGGGCGGCGGCGCTGCTCTCTGCGCTCAGCTGCGTGACCCTCGGCGTGCTGCTGGCGGCGGTGACACCGGCGGGGTGGTTGAAGCTCGGGATCGTGGCGATGGCCGGCGCCGACGCCTGGCTGGTGGCCTCCAACCTGCTGCAGGCGCCCAACAACGAGCTTGTCTCGGCCGCCCCGGGGGGCGGGCTGCCGCAACTGCAGAGTGAGCAGTTCGGCACCGTCACGATGGGCTACGGCGACCTCTTCGTGGCGGCGCTGCTGGGTGGCGTGCTCGCGCCGGCGCCGCGACTGCAGAGGTTCGCGGCGCTGCTGACGCTGCTGCTGGCCGCGCTCTTTGACCTGCTGTTCCTGGTGGTCGACAACCTGCCCGCGACCGTCCCGGTGGCGCTCGCGCTGGTGCTGGTGCAGCTCTGGTCCTGGCGCTCGCGGCGCGCCCAGCGCGGCCAGAGCGCTAGTGCGTACTGCGCCCCGTCGATGCCGGCGGGCGCGACTCCTCCGCCAGTGAGGTGATCGCCAGCGTGCCGCGGGCGGCCTCCTCCAGCACGTCCGTGGCCTCCTCCGCGGTGCGCGCATAGAGCTCGACCAGCAGGTGCACGACGATGCGCTCGTCCTCATGCTTGTGAAAGCGCACGTGCGTGAAGAACTCGCGGGTACCGTGATCGCCGAAGGCTGCGTAGGAGAGTGAGTCACCGGCCTCCGGGCCTGAGCAGGTCTCCACGTCGTCGGCGTCGACGGTGACCGTGCACGAGGCGATCCAGGGCGTGCCGGTGATCATCCGCTCCCAGCGATCCTCGACCGGCTCAACGCGGCCGTTGTGGAAACCCAGGTGCGGCTGGTCGTGCATGCATTCCAGGCACTGCACGACGGCCTCCTGCATCTCGTCCACCACCTCCGCGCGCTCGCCGGTCAGCGGGTCGATCCGGTGGATGCCCTCGTAGTGCAGCTGGACCTCCAGGTTCTGGGACCAGCAGCGGTAACAGCGCAGCCAGCTCCGAACCTCGGTCGAACCGTCCATCGCGCTGATTCTAGTGCGCCGCCTGCGGAACACTCGGCCGG
>JAJZDA010000088.1 GCA_021851525.1 Actinomycetes bacterium
CACAGCTGTCAGGCAACATCAAAGACCGAAAACAACCGACGAGAAGTGGAGCCACTTCAAGCGTCCACGCCGGGGCCACTGCAAGCGGCCGCTCCCAGCCGGGCGGCAGCGCGACGGTTGCCTGCGCGAGGACTGTGGATGCAGCACCGTTGTAGGTGATCGTGAGCTTGCCGATCGGCCCACGTGTCGCCTGACACTTGGTGGCTGAGGTTTGTGTGATCGCGAGCGAATCGATGATCTGGACTGCCTGGCGGATCCCGCTGGGGGTGGTGATCACGTCGCGAAGCAGCGGTCCGAGGCGATGGCCGCCGATCTTGCTGGGTGGCAGCTGCAGGCGCACGGTCACCGCCTGCACGCCCGCTGGGACGATTTCGCTCGCCGAGCGGGGGCGGAGCCCGGTGGCTCGCGCAGAGACCTGTAAGGCCGCCCTGCCGTTCGACATTTCCGCGCCCTGACCGAGACGAACCCCTTCACGTCCCGAACGCCACGCTTGTCCGCCAGAAGCGGCCATCGGTAGTCAGCAACCATCTCGGATATCTGCCCGCCGGAGCCGCCCCAGCCGTGCGCGAAGCGGCTCGCGCCGACAGGCGGGTGATCTTCCAGCAACGCGAGAGTCTTGGCCATCGGAAACGGAGACAGCCACAACCCTGTGATGCTCGCGGAGTTGCCACGTAGGTTCACATGACGTGAGGCGCCCAGGGTGCCCTGCGACGGCAGTCTCACGTGCGCGACCCGCGCCCACCCGGCCGGCACGCGTACGCTCGCGAGCAACACTCGGGCCTCGCTGACCGCGTCAGCGCGAATGGCTGCCTGCGAGAGGTGCAGCACGCCTCCTGCGGGCGCGCCGCCATCGGGCCGATCGGTTGGTCGACCTCCACCCCCTGACCCCGCGCCGCCACCCAAGCCTGCGATCAGCCCGCCTGCCACCAGCACTGCGGCGATCAGCGCTCCGCCGGCTCGGCGCTGGCGAAGCTGCCTCTTGCGAGCATCCTTGATGACGCCGGCCTCGGTGTCATGGTCAGGCGTTGGAGGTGCCGGAGGAGTCTGTAGAGCCATCGTAATGTGCTAGCCTAAATGGCACATTGCTGGATGTCAAGATCAACCGCGACGATCCAGCTCACCTGCACGACCAGGTGGCAGCCGAGATCCGCCGCGCCATCGCCGAAGGCGAAGCGAAGCCTGGTGAGCGTCTCCCCCCCGCCCGCCACCTCGCGGCGGTAATGGGAGTCAACACCAACACGGTGCTACGTGCCCTGCGTCTCCTGCGCGACGAGGGCCTACTCGAGATGCGCCCACGACGAGGAATCAGCGTCGTTGGCACGCCGCCCGAAGGCGAGCTACGCGGCAAGATCGCCGAACTCGTGCAACTCGCACGCCAACAGGGCTACACCCAGCAAGAGCTGATCCAGATGATCACCGACTCATCCCAGCGCACCCAGCCCACCTGACAGACAACGGCCCGAAGGTTGATCGAGGCAAGACCAGAACTGGCCCGCGCGGACCCTCTCTGCCAAGCTCGTGTGAGACAGCTGACGCTGTGAGTTCACTGAGCCTGAGGGCGAGATCGGATGTGCTGTCGTGTCGCAGTTTGCTGATGGTGTTGGGAAGGACGCCGCCGGGGCGGGGGTCGTGCCTGACCCGGAGCTGGTCCAGAAGCCGCGCCGGCGGAAGTTCACCGCCGCGTACAAGTTGTCGATCGTGGCTGAGGCTGACGGGTGCACCCGGCCGGGTGAGCTTGGTGCTCTGCTGCGACGTGAGGGCCTGTATTCGTCGCATCTGACGACGTGGCGAGCGCAGCGCGACCGGGCTGCTCTGGAAGGGTTTGAGCCGAAAGCTCGTGGCCCCAAGCCGCCGTCAGCTGATGCTGTTGCGCTGGCGAAGGTCCGGCGTGAGCGTGACAAGGCGCTTGCCGATCTGAAGACGGCTCGCCGGGTGATCGAGGTGTAGGGAAACGTCTCCGCGCTCTTGGAGGAGCTGCTGTCCAAGAGCGCAACCGGGACCGACGACAGCAGCTCGCAGCGATGATCGACTCCTCCGTCACCGAGATCGAGCCGTTGGTCGGCACCGCCGGCGCGTGCCGGGCGCTGGGGGCGTCCCGCGCGAGCGTGTTTCAGACCCCGATCATCGATAGGGCTGTCGATCGATCGGGCCGTCGATGGTCAGGCGAGCAGAGCCTCCGATTGCGGTTCTTTGCGGGCGCGTTTGTCGCTGTACAGCGCAGTGTCGGCCTCGACCATCGCGTCCGGCGCCGAGGTCTGGGACCCAAACAGCGCAGCGCCCACCGAGAATCCGACCCGCACCTCCTGACCGCTCGACAGCGTGATCGGTTCGGCGAAGTGCTCTCTGAGCGCTTTGGTCACGCGGCGGGCTCGGTCGAGATCCATCGGCTCAGCAAGGCTCACGGCGAACTCGTCGCCGCCCATCCTGGCGGCAAGATCGCCAGCGCGCACGGCGGTGCGCAGCCCGTCAGCGAACGCGCAGAGCACCTCGTCACCGGCCGGGTGGCCGAGTGCGTCGTTGATGTCCTTGAAGTTGTCGAGGTCGACGAGCAATAGGGCGGCATCTTCGTTCTTGCGCTGGCAGCGCGCCTCACATGCACTGACGGCCTCGTCGAACAGCGCGCGGTTCGCCAGGCCGGTCAACGGGTCGCGCAGCGCTCGCTCGGTTTGCGCCCACCGCTCCCGGCTCTCGCGACCGGACAACGCGAACAAACCGATCACGCCGAGCATCAACGCAAGCGCCGCTGCCGGCCTTGAGTGCAACTCAGTAGCGGCTGTCAAACCAACCGGGGTCAGGCATGCCTCGGTACTCAGGCTGGCGACCCATTCGGACGGACCCACGTGGAGATCGGCGATCCGAAATCTGACCGCGAACAGCGCGTCGTGAATCAGAGCCTGCCCGCCGAACGCAGCGACGTAGGCCAGCCAATGGCTCCAACTCGCTGGCCCCGGCGCCAGCAGCGCCAGCAGCACCGGCGCGCCGAACCCCCACCAACTGTTGGCGGCGCCCATCAAGAACTGGCTCAGGGATCGCCGACCCTGCAAGGGCATCCCCACGGCCGTGCAGAACAGGATCGCGAACGGCGCCAGGTTCAGGGGAATCGCAAACACCAGCAGCACCAAAGCCGCCTGTGAGCAGGTAACCACGGTTTCGCGTTGCTGCAGGCTGACCCTTTCGCTGACGACCGCCAAGATCACCGCCACCGGGGCAGTCACCGAGAAACCGTGCCCCTTCGGCAGCACGAACATGCAGGTGAACGCCGCCGCCAGGTACGCAAAACCGAAGACGAGCCGCTCAACACGCAACCCCCTGGGGAGCGGTGAAGGTTCTCGTGGCCATCCCGTCGGGTGAGAGAAGTCCTTTGCGACCGCGCCAAGCCACGAAGCGAGACCGGACATGGGCACTCAATCGAGGATATCCCGAGTTCCCTAGAAATTGGGGTGGCGGTTCTCCTGCCTCCGTCCACTGCCGTTGGCAGCGTTCGGGGGTGAAACCAAGAAGCCGTTTCCGGAGTTGACGCTCCGGGACGGGGACAGGAGAACCGCATTTGAACCGTGTCGCCCGCGATGGTCGTCACCGCGTCGGAGGCGGCGAGGGCTGACTTGTCGCCGCGTGTGCAGGAAGCGCTCGGTCAGCTGGTCGGGGCAGCGAAGGAAGGTCTTTGGCGTTGAGCGCCGGTGTTGGGCTCGGCGTGATGGAGAGCCTGATGGCTGAGGAGGTCGAGGAGCTGTGCGGTCCGAAGGGCCGCCATGCCCCGGACCGGGGCGCATATCGGCATGGCATCGAGCCTGGGAGCGTCACGCTCGGTGGCCGGCGCGTGCCGGTCACCAGCCGCGGGTGCGGGGGGCCACCGACGATGGTGGTGAGTTGCCGTTGACCAGCTACCAGCACTTCTCCGGGCGGGACCCGCTCACCGCCGTCTTGCTGGAGCGGATGCTCGCCGCCGTGTCGACGCGCCGCTACACCCGGTTGCAGGAACCTGTCGGCACCGAGGTCGAGGCATCCTCGAGTCGAAGTCGAAGCGAGCGGTGTCCAGGACGTTCGTCGCCAGGACCAAGCAGACCTTGTCAGAGTTGATGGGCCGTCGTCTGGATGATGCCGCTTGGCGGTGCTGATGCTCGACGGGATCGATCTGAAGTGCCGCACGAACATCGTTGCGCTCGGGATCAGCACCGACGGCGTGAAGATCCCGCTCGGCCTGTGGGAAGGCAGCAGCGAGAGCAAGACCGTCGCCTCGGCGCTGCTCGCCGACCTGGTCGACCGTGGCCTGGACACCGAGCAGGGCGTCCTCGTCCTCCTCGACGGCGCCAAGGCGCGACGCGCTGCGGTCCGGAAGGTTCTCGGTGACCGCACCCCGGTGCAGCGCTGCATCCGCCACGAAGAGAGAAACGTGCTCGATCACCTGCTCGAGGAGCTGCGCGACACCGTCGAGCGCCGGCTCCGCGGCGCGTGGGCGCTCACCAACCACGACCAGGCGCTGGAGCGGCTCCGCAGGCTCGCCAGCGAGCTTGAGCAGCCCTATCCCGGAGCGGCCGCGCGCAGAGCGTGTCGGTCGACTCTGACCAAACGGTTGTGGACCAGTCCGTCGACGGGCACGAGCGCAGCCAGCCGATGACCCCGAGGTTCGGGGCGGCGTAACCCGGGTCAGTCGATACTCACCGACACCCACCCGCTTGACATCGAACTGCTCGCCCGGCTCATCGCCATCGCCATCGCCATCGCCATCGCCATCGCCAGCTCCGGCGGACGCTGGACAGCGACGCCGCGTAAGCCTCAGGCACCGTCAGCGAGACCCCAGCGGGCTTGAAGCGGTCTCGCTCGCACGGCCGGCGGGGGTGGCTGGTGCTCGGCACGCTCGCCCGCGCGAATCTGAACGCCGCCGGTGATCGGCTCGCATCGCCACGAGCGCGTGCTCACGCGCAAAGCACGCCGTGCCCAGGCGAGTCCCCTCAATCAGCGATCGCAAGATGAGCCGTGCAACGCTGAAGGACCCGGGCCCGGCAGCCACCACCTGAATACCGCGGGGGGGATTCGAACCCCCACGCCCTTGCGGGCAGCGGATTTTGAGTCCGCCGTGTCTACCGTTCCACCACCGCGGCGTGGTGGCGTCAGTCTAAGCGTGTGGCGCGCGCGGCGCGGTCGCGCTCAGGCCACAAACGCGTGGAGCTGATCGATCAACGCCGGCGGCGCGACCAGCACGCCGTCCGGGAGTGCGACGTCGCCGTTGCGGGCCGGAACCGCGTCGAGATGACGCACCACCAACCCCGCGCGGCTGCAGAGCAACGACCCCGCAGCGATGTCCCAGGCCTTCACGCCGCGCTCGAAGTAGGCGTCGAAGCGCCCCGCCGCAAGCCAGGTGAGGTCCAGCGCGGCAGCACCGACACGGCGAATGTCTCTCACCTGAGGAAGCATCTGCGCCACCAGCCGGCCCTGGACGCCGCGCACGGCCGCATCGTAGGAGAAGCCGGTGGCGATCATCGCGTGGCTCAGCTCAGTCTCAGACGACCCCGCGAGGATCGTCTCGCCGCAGCGCGCGGGCCCAGATCTGGTGGCGCTGTAGAGCAGATCCCGAAGCGGGTCGAAGGTCACCCCGACAAGGCCGCCCTCAGCGTCCTCACAGGCGACGCTGACAACGAACGCGGGCAGCCCGTAGAGATAGTTGACGGTCCCGTCGAGCGGGTCCACCACCCAGCGCAGCCCGCTTGGCCCATCGCTCTGCCCGCCCTCCTCACCAAGGATCGCGTCATCCGGGCGCTCCGCCGCCAGCACCGCCCTGATCGCCTGCTCAGCTGCCACGTCGGCCTCGGAGACCGGGTCGGTGTCGCTGCTCTTGGTGCGCACCTCGAGCGGCCCGCCGCGGCGCGCCAGCAGCTCCGCGCCGGCGGCCCGCGCGGCACGCTGCGCGACGCCTAGCAGCTGCTGCTCAAGCGCGGTGTCGCTCACACCGGGGTCACTGGGTTGCGTTTGGCCGGCCACTCCCTCAGCTTGCCAGCTGCGAGCGCAAAACGCGTGGCCAGCTCGTGACGCAACTCCTGCGGCGCGATGATCGCGTCCACCACCAGCTCCGCGGCGAGGTGCTGGATGTCAATGTCGCGCGCGTACTCCTCGCGCAGCTGCGCGGTGCGGGTGGCGCGCTGCCCGTCATCCTCGATCGCCTGAAGCTGGTTGTAGTAGACGGCGTTGACCGCGGCGCTGGGACCCATCACTGCGATGTGCGCGCTGGGCAACGCGATGCAGCAGTCCGGCTCAAAGGCGGGGCCGGCCATCGCATACAGACCGGCACCGTAGGCCTTGCGGACGATCACCGAGAGCTTGGGCACGGTCGCCTCGGCCACCGCGCTGATCATCTTGGCGCCATGGCGGATGATGCCCTCACGCTCCACCTGGGTGCCGATCATGAAGCCGGGCACATCCGCCAGGAAGAGCAGCGGCACGCCGAATGCGTTGCAGTTCCAGATGAAGCGCGCCGCCTTGTCGGATGAGTCGCTGAACAGCACGCCCCCCTTGTGCCTGGGCTGGTTGGCGACGATCCCGATCACGCGCCCCTGCAGCCGCGCGAAGCCGACGATCAGCTCGCGCGCCCAGCGCGCATGGAGCTCCAGGAAGGAATCCGCGTCGACCAGCTCACGGATCAGCTCGTGCATGTCAAACGGCTTGTTCTCATCGAGCGGGATCAACTCGGCGATCGGCGTCCGTGCCGCCGGCGCGACCGCGGGAGCGGCCGGCGGGGAGCCCTCGAAGTTCGACGGCAGGAAGGAGAGGTAGCGGCGGGCGAACTCGATCCCCTCCGCGTCGGTTGAGACCAGCGCATGACCAACGCCGCTGGTGGTGGTGTGCATGCGGGCGCCGCCCATCTCCTCGAGCGTCACGCGCTCACCGATCACCATCTCAGCCATGCGAGGCGAGCCGAGATACATCGAGGCGTTGCCCTCGCGCATGATCACGACGTCACAGAAAGCCGGGATGTACGCGCCGCCCGCGGCGCTGGGTCCGAACAGCACGCAGACCTGGGGGACCACGCCGGAGAGGCGCACCTGGTTGTAGAAGATGCGGCCCGCGTGACGCCGGCCCGGAAACATGCGCAGCTGCTCATCGATGCGGGCCCCGGCGGAGTCGACCAGGTAGACCAGCGGGCAGCGCAGGCTCTGCGCGCGCTCCTGGATCCTGATGATCTTCTCAACTGTCGCCGGCGCCCACGAGCCGGCCTTGACCGTCGGATCGTTGGCCATCACCGCCAGCGGGCGGCCGTCGAGCGTCCCCACACCGGTGACCACGCCGGCGGCACCCTCCGCGTCACGGTCAGAGGCGGCGAGCAGACCGTCCTCAATCAGTGAACCGGGATCGAGCAACAGCGCGACCCGCTCACGCACCGAGAGCTTCCCCTGCTCCCGAGCCTTCTCACGGTGGCGTTCCGGGCCGCCCGCCAGGGCGCGGTCGCGGGCCGCCTGCAACGCGGCTTCCGGGTCACTGGGCCGGTTCACGGCTGTCGGGTCGCTCATCGGACGAGCCTATCCGCTGGGCGGCCGCTGCCAGTCGACCGGGCCGGCGCTCAGCAGGTGGCTGCGCAGCGGTCGACCGAGCGCCTGCTGCGCAGCGCGTGCGGCGTCGAGCAGGCGCCCCAGGTCGATGCCGGTGTGGATGCCCATCTCGTGCAGCATCGAGACCAGGTCCTCAGAGGCGATGTTGCCCGTGGCGCCCCGGGGCACCGGACAGCCGCCGAGCTCGCCGAAGCTCGACTCAAACGAGCTGACCCCGGACTGCAGCGCCGCCAGCACGTTGGCGAGACCCTGGCCGCGCGTGTTGTGGAAGTGAGCTGTGAGCTCCACACCCGGCAGCGCCCGCGCCGCCTCCTCGAAGAACGCCGCGACCTGCAGCGGGTTCGCCATCCCGGTCGTGTCGCCAAAGCCGATCTCCTGCGCTCCAAGCTCGGCCAGCTGCTCAGCGATCTGAAGGACACGCCGCGGCTCCACGCGTCCCTCGTAGGGACACCCAAACGCGGTGGAGATGACGGCCTCCACGCGCAGAGACTCGGCGCGGGCTCGGGCGAAGGTGCGCCCCAGGCCGGCCAGCGACTCCGCGACCGAGCGTCCGACGTTGCGCTGGTTGTGGGACTCCGACGCCGACAGGAAGCCGTTGATCTCCTGGAACTTCGAGCGGTGCTCCAGGGCGCTCTCGAGCCCGCGCTCATTGGGGATCAGCACGCTCGCGGTCACCGAGGCGGGCAGCCTCACGGCCTCCAGCACGGCTGCCGCGTCCGCCAGTTGCGGGATCACGTCGGGACGCACGAAGCTGGTCAACTCGATGCGGGTCAGCCCGGCGCAGGCGAGACGCTCGATCAGATCGACCTTGGTGGCCGTGGGCAGCACCTCGGGCTCGTTCTGGAAGCCGTCGCGCGGGCCGACCTCACGGATGCGCACGGCGCTCACCGGGAGTCGCGGACCGGTAGATGCGGCGACGGATGTCTGGTCCTCAGGCGCGATCCGACAGACGTTAGTGATGGGCGCGGGGTGTGTCGAGAAGCCACGACCCCGGCCGGCCCACGCTGCGCCCTACACTCCGGCCCTTGCGCGCGAGGAACGACTCTGTGGTGGTCCTGGCCGGCGGCACAGGGGGCGCGAAGCTCGCCCGCGGCATGCTCGACGTGGTGGGGCCGGAACGGCTCACGGTGATCGCCAACACCGGCGATGACATCGAGATCTACGGCGCGCACGTCTCACCGGACCCTGACCTGGTGAGCTTCTGGCTGGCCGATCGCATCGACAGCCGCGGCTGGGGCATCGACGGCGACACCTTCAAGGTGATGGACGGTCTGCGGCAACTGGGCGAGGAGATCTACTTCAACCTCGGCGATCTGGACCTGGCAATGGCGATCCAGAGGTCGGCGGCGCTGGCCGCAGGCAGGCGGCTCACGGAGGCGCACGCCGCGCTCCTGCGCGCGCTTCGCGTCGGTGCGTGCGTGCTGCCGATGAGCGACCAGCCGGTCCGCACGCGCGTGCTCACCGACGGCGGCTGGCGCTCGCTGCAGGAGTTCCTGATCCGTGACCGCGGCGCGGCGCCGATCCATGACGTGCAGTTCCGTGGTGCGGACGCCGCCCGCGCCACACCGGAGGTGCTCAACGCGATAGCGGCGGCCGGCACGGTCATCATCGGGCCGTCGAACCCGGTGCTGTCGATCGGCCCGATCCTCGCGATCCGGGAGCTGCGTGAGGCGCTGAGCGCCGCGACCGGCAGCGTGGTGGCGGTCAGCCCGCTGGTCGACGGGCAGGTGCTCAAGGGCCCGACCGCCGCGTGCATGCGCTGGGCGGGGGTGCCGGTGAGCAGCAGCGGACTGGCCGAGATTTACGGGGATCTGCTGGACGGGCTGGTGGCCGACGAGCCCTCTGACCTGCTGCCCGTGCTGCACACCGATGTGCTGATGGACACCGCTGAGGCACGGGCTGGCCTGGCGCGGCGGACACTGGAGTTTGCGCTAGCGCAACCACGCAGGGCGTTACTCAAGTAGCGTTCCGCGCTGATGAGCACAATCGCCGTCCTGCCGATGAAATCGCTGGACAGGGCCAAGAGCCGGCTGAGCGGCGCCGTGGCCCACGGTCACCGGCGTGCCCTGGCCGAGGCGATGTACTCGGACGTGCTGGTTGCGGCCCGCCGCACACCGTCGCTGAAGCACGTGGTGGTGGTGACCGCCGACCACACCGCGGCCCGGATAGCAGGCGAGCACGACGCGATCGTGGTGGACGACACCGCCGGCAGCCACAGCGACGCCGCGATGCTCGGCATCGCCCAGGCACGGGCGCTCGAGGCGACCCGCGTGCTGCTGATCCCCGGTGACTGCCCGCTGCTTGACCCCGCGGAGATCGAGGCGCTGCTGGCCTTCGAGGTGCCGGCGCGCTCCGCGTTGATCGTCGCCGACCGCCACGGGACCGGGACCAACGCGCTGCTGCTGACCCCGCCGGATGCGCTGACGCCGGCGTTTGGGGAGGGCAGCCGGCAACGTCACCTGGAGCTGGCCACGGCCCAGGGTACGGCCGCCGAGGTGGTGGAGGTGCCGACGCTCGCGCTCGACGTAGACACGCCGGAGGATTTTCAGCAGCTGCGCGTGACGCTCGAAGCCACGCGCGGGCGCGCGGCCAACACCCGCGGGCTGCTGCTGCAACTGGACCGCAACCGGATCATATGATCAGCGCCATCCCGCTCGAGAATCTGCCGGAGATCACTCCCGGCTTTGACCTCGCAAGTGCCGTCGTCGAGGCGCTCGCGCGGCGGCCCGAGCCGCTGACGCTGCGCTCAGATGACGTGCTGGTGATTGCCCACAAGGCGATCTCCAAGCGCGAGGGCCGCACGGTCAGCCTTGCCAGCGTGCGCCCCGGCCCGCGGGCACTGGAGATCGCCGCGCAGCAGAGCCGCGACGCGCGGCACGTGCAGGTGGTCCTGGATGAGTCGCGTGACGTCATCCGGGTGAGCGCGGGGGTGCTGATCACCGAGACCCGTCACGGTTACATCTGCGCCAACTCAGGTGTGGACGCCTCAAACGTGCCCGGCGACGACACGGTGTTGATGCTGCCGCTGGACCCCGACGGCTCGGCCCGTGAGCTGCGCGCCAGGCTGCGCGAGCTGACCGGCGTGGCGCCGGGGATCGTGATCACCGACTCCTTCGGGCGGGCGTGGCGCGTGGGCCAGTGCGACGTCGCGATCGGCTGCGCCGGGATCCGGCCGTTGGAGGATTGGCGAGGCGGGTTTGACGCTCACGGCCGGGAGCTGCACGCGACCGTGATTGCAGTCGCCGACCAGCTGGCCGCAACCGCGGATCTGGCGCGGCGCAAGGATGGGCAGCAACCGGTGATCCTCGTGCGCGGCGCCGGCCGGCACGTCAGCGCGGACGACGGTCCCGGGGCGGCTGAGCTGATCCGCGCGCGTGAGCACGACCTGTTCAGGTGAGCGCGGCGGCGCTGGCGGCTCGCACCGCTCGCGCGGGTCAGGCGGCGCTGGCGGCGGGCGCGGCCTCTGGCAGCGCCTCACCGGAGGAGCGTGTTGCGAAGATCACGGCGGCGATGATCAGCATCACCCCGAGCAGCTGCAGCGGGCTGGGGCTCTCGGCAAACAGCAGGCCGCCGAGGATCAGCGAGCCGACCGGCTGGATCATCAGCAGCAATGAGGTGACGGCCGCCGGCAGCCGCGGCAGCGAGATGGTGATCAGCAGCCAGCCGATCACCTGCGAGCCGAGCGCCAGCAGGATCAGCCAGCCCGCCCCTGGCCAGACCGGAACGAACCGTGCCTCACCGAGGCCGACCCCGATCACCGAGGCGGTGATCGCGGCTGAGAACGTCAGATCCAGCAGCGGGCCCGCGGGACGCCGCAGGTCCACCCCGCCGCGTCGCAGCAGCAGCAGCGCGCCGACGTAGGCGATCCCCGCGCCCGCGCCCAGCAGCGTCCCGACCCCCGGGTTGTGGCCGTAGGCGCCGTGCTCCACCACGCCGGAGATCAGCAGCACACCGACGAGCGTCGCGGGCAGCGCGATCAGCACCCGCCGCCCGGGATGCTCGGACAGCAGCAGCCAGGCGATCAGCGGCACGAACACCACCTGGAGATTGGCGAGCACCGTCGCCAGCCCCGCGCCGACATCCTCAATCGAGTGGTGCCAGAGCACCAGGTCAACCGCCATGAAGACACCCGCAAGCAGCGCTGGACGCCGGTCCCCCCAGGAGCGTGCCCCCAGTCTCCGGTCCTCACGCCAGGCGAGCACCGCGAGCACCGGCAGCGCGTAGACGCAGCGAAAGATCGCGGCCGTCGAGGGTGAGGCGTGGCTGAGCTTCACGAGGATGCTCGACCAGGCGATGATCGCCGCCGCCACACCGGCCACCAGCCGGGCTCCGCGCTCGCTGACAAGCAGTCTGTCCACCGCATCGAGACTAATGGCTCGGCGGGCGCCGACCGGCGCGGCTTGGACGATCCGTCCGAGGCGCGGCGTACGTTTTCCCTCCCCGGAATACCGGGGGACGTGCAGGTCAGCGAAGTCCGGTTGATCCCGGCGCTGTCCCGCAACGGTAAAGCCCCGTCCGGCGCTGCACACGAGCGCCCGCAGGGGACGAGCCCGGTCGCCTGCCTGCCCGTCGTTGGAAAGTCCTCGGAAGAAGGACAACCCAAGCGGCGCCTGGGCAAGCCTGACAGGCACCCGTGCGCCGGGGCTCCTTCCTCCGCTCGCAAAGCAAGAGGAAGAGATGCAGAAGACCTACACCCTGGGGCAGCGCACGTTCGTGCTGGACCGCGACAAGGCGGAGGCCGCGCTGGCCGCCAAGCGCGTCGTCGGTGGCCGCGAGACGCTGAGCTTCAACCTGCTGCCGCTGCGCTACGGCTGGGCCTACGAGCTCTACCGCACGATGAAGGCCAACCACTGGGAGCCCGAGGACATCCAGATGGCCAAGGACATCGAGCAGTGGCGCTCCGACACGCAGCTGAGTGAGATCGACCGCTGGATCGTGCGCATGGGGATCGGCTACTTCTCCGCCGCGGAGGGCATCGTCGGAGACAACGTGATCCACGTTGTGCGTGAGCTGGTGACCGCCTCGGAGCTGAAGCTGGTGCTGGGACGCCACGCGCACGAGGAGAACATTCACGCGGACTCGCTGCTGTACATGATCGCCTCGCTGGGGATCGATCCGCACGAGTGCGAGGCGATGTTCGACGACATTCCCACGATCGTCGCCAAGAACAGCTTCGTGAGCTCCGTCTCCCGCGGGCTGCGACGCGACCTCGACATGCGCGACCCGGAGTCCGTGGCGCTGCTGGCACGCAACATCTTCGTCTTTGGCCAGTGCATGGAGGGCACGCAGTTCTACGGGCTGTTCGGGATGATCCTCTCGCTCTACCGCCAGGGCAAGCTCCCGGGAATCGGGACGATGTTCCGCTACACGCTGCGCGACGAGTCCAACCACATCGAGCTCTTCCGGCGGCTGCTGCTGGAGCTGGTGGCCGAGAACCCCGAGATCTGGACGGCGAGCTTCCGGGAGGAGCTGCGCGAGCTGATGCGCCACGCCGTGCGGCTGGAGCAGGACTTCATCAGCGACTGCCTGCCGGTGCAGGCGGTCGGCCTCTCACGCGAGGACTTCACGCGCTACATCGACTTCATCGCCGACCGGCGGCTCGAGGGCGTCGGCCTCGCGCCGCTGCGCGAGCCCGGGAAACCGAGCGAGAACCCGCTGCCCTGGCTGGCCGAGCTGATGGACGTCCGCAAGGAGCAGAACTTCTTCGAGGGACGCGTGACCGAGTACGCCAAGACATCGGCCCTGGCCGCTGTCGCAGACGAGGAGCTGTAGCGATGCTGATCGAATTCGACGAGATCCTCCACGACCTGGAGCTCAAGCGGGCCGCGGCGCTGACGCAGCAGGAGCGCCCCGCCGTCGACGTGCAGCGGGCGCTGCGCGAGGGCGAGTCGTTTGGGGGTGCCCAGCGGGGCACCCCCCAGGACGGACCGCAGGTGCTGGTCCGCGATGAGGACGGGGGCGAGCTGCCGTTCACCGCGGAGCAGGCCGCGCTGCTGACCGCAGAGGCGCTGAGCATCCTCGCGGCGGCCAGCGGCGAGGCTGAAGCCGACACCGCCGCGGCGCGTCAGATCGTGCGCACCACCACCGCCGCGGTCTGCCGCCGGGTGGCGAGCGTCGGGCGGTCGCTGATCACCACCGCCGACCTCTCCGCGCTGGTCGAGGCGGCGCTGATCGACGCTGAGCACTTTGAGCTGGCCAAGGCGCTGGTGGTGGCCCGGGCGGTCCCCAGCAGCACCACCACCGGCGGCGCCGAGAGCCTGCGCCTGATCCGCCGCGGCGGCGAGGTGGTCGGCTGGAACACCGCAAAGATCGAGGCGGCGGTGCGCAAGGCGTTCCTCTCGCTGCAGCAGGACCCGGGCGCGGCGGTGGCCGTCGCGCAGCGGGTCGCGCAGCGCGCCGCCTCGCTGGACAGCTCCTACATCGCGATTGAGACGGTTCAGGACCTGGTGCAGGAGGAGCTGGTGCTCGGCGGGCACATGCGGGTGGCCGAGCGGTACATCGTCTACCGGGCCGAGCGAGCGCTGCTGCGTGCGCAGCAGCGCTCGCTCGCCGGGCCTGCCGCCGACCCGCTCCCCGCCGTCCCCGTGCTGGAGGCCGACGGGCGCGAGAGCAGCTGGGACGGTGAGGATCTGCGCGCCCGCATCGCGTTCGCGTCGGTTGGGCTGGAGCTGAGCCTCGACGCGGCCGCGATCGAGCGAGAGCTGCGCCGCGCGATCCGCCCCGGCGTGCCGCGGGCTGACCTGCGGCGTCTGGTGGTGATGAACGCCAAGTCCCTGGTTGAGCGCGACAGTGAGTTCGCCGTCTTCGCCGGGCGCATCCTGCTCAGCTACGTCTACGAGGAGACGCTGCGCTGGGACGTGCTGCGCGACGGGATCTCCGGGCTGCGAGAGGCGCACCGGCGAGC
>JAJZDA010000089.1 GCA_021851525.1 Actinomycetes bacterium
CGCGCCCCGCCGAGCACGAGTGCCACCGGCGCGACGAGGGCCAGCCGCCCGCCGAGCAGCTCGAGCGCCGCCAGCCCACCGTGACCGAGCGTGCCGCCGCCCCAGCCCGCGTAGGCGACGCCGCCGAGGAAGATCCCCAGCGCGATGATCGCCAGGCCGATGATGTCGATGTGATGCGGCTCCAGGTCACGCAGCGCGTGCAGCGAGGTGCGGGAGGCGAGCAGCGAGCGCGTGGCGCGCTGCGGGGGCCGCTTGGCGGCCGTGGCGCGCGCGCCCGCTGGCGCGCGCTTGGTCGCGCCACGGGACCCCTTCCCTGAGGCGCCGCGAGTCTTGGTCTGCGTCTTGGCTGGTGGCATCTACCGGCGAGGCTTTCGCCGCCGCGACGCCGATCCCTTCCACAGCGCGCCGGTCGCCTGCGAGACTGGGGCCATGTCCAGCACGCCGCGCCCGCCGGTCGTCGCGGTCCTCGCCGGGGGGCGCGGGACGCGGCTGGGTGGGCGCAAGGCGACGGTGCCGTTGGCCGGCCGGCCACTGCTGCACCACCCGCTCGAGAGCGCGTCCCGGGCCGGGCTCGAGGCGGTTGTGGTGGCCAAGCGTGAGACGCAGCTGCCGGAGCTTCCCGTGCCCGTGATCTACGACCGTGACACGACCGTGCATCCGCTCTCCGGGGTGCTCGCCGCGCTCGCTGAGCACGAGGCGGTGATCGCCGTGGCGGGCGACATGCCGTTCGTGCCGCCGGCGCTGCTGCGCCGGCTAGCCGACCACCAGGAGCAGGCTGTCGTGACCAGGCCGGGGAGCTTCCTGCAGCCGTTCCCGGCGCTCTACCGCGCGCGGGCGCAGCGTTCGCTCTACACCTCGCTGATGTCCGAGACCTCGCTGCAGGAGGCGCTCGAGCGCCTGGGCCCGCGCGTGATCGAGGAGGGTGAGCTGCTCGCCTACGGGCTGGAGACAGAGATCTTCATGAGCGTCAACACGCAGGATGACCTGCTCACCGCCGAGCGCTGGATCGCGCAGCGCCGCCAGCTCACGGGAGCCGGGTAGGCGCACGTGGCCTCCGCCCCGTCCCAGCCCGCGCGCGGCGCCGTGCGCCAGATCCTGCGTGAGGGCCAGCCCGACACCGTCGCGGTGGAGGAGCCCCTGGAGATCCGCGTCGATGACAGCGCCGTGGCGGTGACGATGCGCACCCCCGGCAACGACGAGGAGCTGGCGCTCGGCTTCCTCTACGGCGAGGGTCTGATCGCGGAGCCACGGCCCGTCGGGCTGACCGAGGACTTTGCCGCCAACACCGTGGTGGTGGGCGGGCCGCTGCTGCGCCAACTGGACAACCGCCGCTTCTACACGACCTCCTCATGCGGGGTCTGCGGCAAGGGCGCGATCGAGGAGATCGAGAACCACAGCGGCGTGATAGCCCCCGGCTGGCGCGGGGTGGCGCTCCACCGCGCGACGCTCGCCGGGCTGCCTGACCGCCTGCTGCAGCCGGGATTTGCGCGCACCGGCGGGCTGCACGCCACCGGCCTCTTCAACGCCTCCCTGGAGCTGCTGTGCGTGCGCGAGGACGTGGGCCGCCACAACGCCATGGACAAGGTGATCGGCTGGGCGCTGCAGGAGGGACTCGTGCCGTTCGCGGACGCCGTGCTGTGCGTCAGCGGCCGGCTCTCCTTCGAGCTCGTGCAGAAGGCAGCGGTGGCGGGGGCGAGCGTGCTGGTGGGGGTCGGGGCGCCGACCTCACTGGCCGTTGAACTGGCCCACAGCCGTGGCCTCACGCTGTGCGGATTCGCCCGCGGTGACAGGGTCAACGTCTACACCGGCGAGGAGCGACTCAATCACGGATAAAGACTCCCGAAGATTGGTGTAACCGTCGTGAAAGCCGCATACCATCCCTAGCCATGGCCACCACAGGGACTGACTTCGACCGCCCCGTACGCGTCCTCGTGGTCGAGGACGACGAGGCGATCTCCCAGGTTCTGCAGCGTTCGCTGCGGATGGAGGGATACGACGTGCGCATCGCCCCCGACGGCACCACGGGCCTGGAGGAGGCGCACGCGTTCATGCCGGATCTCGTGATCCTCGACCTGGGCCTGCCGCGGATGGACGGGATCGAGGTGGCCAGGACGCTGCGCCAGACCGATGACGTGCCGATCCTCGTGCTCACCGCCCGCGACGGCGTGGAGTCGCGCGTCGAGGGGCTTGACGCCGGCGCCGATGACTACCTCGTCAAGCCGTTTGAGCGCCAGGAGCTGCTGGCGCGCCTGCGGGCGCTGCTGCGCCGCCGCCCGCCGCGGGGCCAGGCTCCGATCGCCGTGGGTGACCTGCGCCTGAACCCGGACACCCATGAGGTGCTGCGCGGCGAACGCCCGGTCGAGCTGACCCAGCGCGAGTTTGAGCTGCTCGAGTACCTGATGCGCAACGAGCGCATCGTGATCTCGCGCCAGCGGCTGCTGGATGAGGTCTGGGGCTACGACCCGTTCTCGATGACCAACACGATCGAAGTCTTCGTCTCCAACCTGCGACGGAAGCTGGAAGCCAACGGTGAGCCTCGGCTCCTCCATACGATCCGCGGCGCGGGCTACGTTCTCCGCGTATAGGCGCGTACCGGTCCGCTGGCGGCTGGGCGGCGGATCGGCGGCGCTGACGTTCGTGATCCTCGCGGGCTTCGCGAGCGTCGTCGGCGTGCTCACCGAGCGCCAGATCAGCAGCGAGTTCTCCTCGAACCTCGGGATCGCCACGCAGTACCTGCAGAAGGCGATGTTCCCCTGGTATGACCCTCGGATCAAGCGCGTCAACTGCGGATCGTGGATCAACCTGACGGACTTCACGCGCGCCGACAACTCCCAGATCCGCGTCTTCAACCAGGCAGGCACCGTCGTCTGCACCCAGAACCGCTCGTTTCACAAGGGCATCTCCAGCAACATCGTCCCGGCCGGCACGCCGCGCTTCGCCGCCCCCTACCGCAAGGGCACGTTCAACGAGCAGGGTTACCGCGTGGAGGTCCTGCCGATCGGCTGGAACGGCGGCTCGGGCTGGGTCCTCTACGCGCTGCCGCTGGACGGACTCGACGTCACCCTCAACCGCCTGCAGATCTTCCTCGCGGTGGGGGTTTTCAGCGGCACCATCCTGGCGCTGCTGGCCGGGCTGCTGGTGGCGCAGCGGGCGATGCGTCCGGTCGCCGAGCTGACCGACGTCTCACGTGAGATCGCGCGCACGCGCGACATGAGCCTGAGCCTCCCCCACTTTGAGTCAAACGACGAGGTCTCCGAACTGGCCAACACGCTCGGCGCGATGCTCGCCGGGCTCAACGACGCCCGCGCCGAGAGCGAGCTGGCGCTGCGCCGTCAGCGGGAGTTCGTGGCCGACGCCTCACATGAGCTGCGCACGCCGCTGACCAGCGTGCTGGCCAACCTGGAGCTGCTGGCAGATGAGCTCGAGGGTGAGCAGGCCGACTCGGCCAATGCGGCGCTGCGCGCCACCCGGCGGATGCGGCGCCTGGTCGGTGACCTGCTGCTGCTGGCGCGCGCCGACGCCGAGCGCCGCCGGCCGCTGCGCCCGACGGACCTGGGACAGCGGCTGACCGAAGCCGCCGCGGAGCTGGGGCCGGTCTCAGAGAACCACGAGCTGACGATCTCAGCCGGCAGCGCGCCGCTGATGGGCACCGCCGATGACCTGCACCGGCTCGTGCTCAACCTGCTGGAGAACGCGATCCACCACACGCCGCCCGGGACAGCGATCCGCGCGCGGACATCGATCAGCGACGGTCAGCCGACGCTCGTCGTGGAGGATGACGGTCCCGGCATCGCACCGAACCTGCAGGCGCGCGTGTTCGAGCGCTTCGTGCGCGGCGGCGGGGACACCAGCGAGGTGCGCCGCGGCACCGGGCTGGGGCTCGCGATCGTCCAGGCGGTGGCTGACGCGCACGGAGCGACCGTGAAGCTCACCTCCACCCCCCGGATTCACGGGACCCGCTTTGAGATCCGCTTCCCCGCGCGCGACACCACGCACACGCACGCCGCCGACACGCAGGTCCCGCCGCCGCTGTTCGGCGAGCCTCAGACCTCGACGACCACCGGCAGCACCATCGGGCGGCGGCGCAGCCGGTCGTAGACGAACGCGCCGAGGTCGGCGTGCAGCTCCTCCTGGAGCACGTCCACCTCGTGGATCCCGTCGCGCGCAGCCCGCGCCAGCGAGCGGTCGACCTCGTCACGGATCTCGTCCTTGAGCTTCTGCGCCTGCTCCACGAACGGGACCCCACGGAAGATCACCTCGGTCTCCGCCACGGTCGTGCCGTCGTGCGCTGAGATCGTCGCCACCACGATGAAGATGCCGTCGGCGGAGAGCGCATGACGGTCGCGCAGCGCGACGTCCGCGGGATCGCCGATGTCAACGCCGTCGACGAAGATCATCCCCGCCTGCACCGCGTCGCCGAAGCGAGCGCCGCGCTCATCGATCTCCACCGGCAGGCCGTTGCGGGCGCGGAAGATGTGCTCAGGCTCAATCCCCACGGCCTCAGCCAGCTGCGCGTGCAGATGGATGCGCTTGTGGTCCCCGTGCACCGGCATCACGTAGCGCGGCCGGGTGAGGTTGAGCATCAGCTTGATCTCCTCCTGGAAGCCGTGGCCGGAGGCGTGGATCGGCGCGTCAGCGGTGGTCACCACCTCACAGCCGATCTGGAAGAGCCGGTCCACCGTCTCGTTGACCGCGCGCTCGTTGCCGGGGATCGGCGTTGCCGAGAAGACCACCGTGTCACCCGCGTGCAGCTTGATCTGGCGATGGTCGTTGTGCGCCATGCGCCGCAGCGCGGACAGCGGCTCGCCCTGGGAGCCGGTTGAGATCACCACGACGCGGTCATCAGGCCAGTCCTCGACCTCCTGGGGCTGGATCAGGATGCCGTCCGGCACGTCCAGCAGCCCCAGCGAGCGCCCGATGCCGACGTTCTTGCGCATCGACCGGCCCACCAGCGCGACCTTGCGGTCAAGCGCCGCGGCGGCGTCGACCACCTGCTGCACGCGATGGATGTTGGAGGCGAAGCTGGTCACCACGATGCGTCCCTCGGCTCGCGCGAAGACCTCCTGCAGGTGCGGGCCCACGACCCGCTCAGACGGGGAGAAGCCGGGCCGGTCGGCGTTGGTGGAATCCCCGCACAGCAGCAGCAGCCCCTCGCGGCCCAGCTCGGCCAGGCGCTGCACGTCGGCGGGCTCACCGTCGACCGGGGTCTGGTCGAACTTGTAGTCACCGGTCATCAGCACGGTGCCGAGCTCACAGGTGATCGCCACCGCGCACGCATCGGGAATCGAGTGCGTCATGTGGATCAGCTCGAGGTCGAACGGCCCCGCCGCGATCTCATCGCCGGGGGCGACGTCAACCAGCTCCACATCCTTGAGCTTGTGCTCATCGAGCTTGGAGCGCGCCATCGCGACCGTCAGCCGCCGCCCGTAGACCGGTGGCAGCTCGTGCGCCTCGCGGCGCAGCTCACGCAGCACCCAGGGCAGCGCCCCGAGGTGATCCTCGTGGCCGTGGGTGATCACTATCGCCTCGATGTCCTGTGCACGCTCACGCAGGTAACCGAAGTCCGGGAGCACCAGGTCGATCCCGAGCATCTCAGCCGTCGGGAAACGCAGCCCCGTGTCGACCACGACAATCGAACCGTCGTACTCCAGCACCATCATGTTCTTGCCGATCTCTCCCAGCCCGCCGAGCGGGAGGACGCGCAGAGTGCCCTTGCTCATGCCGCCTGCGCCTCGAGCATGCCGTGGCGTTCGAGCACCGCGCGGATCACCGCGGTCTCCGCCTGATCGAGCTCCACGTACGGCAGGCGCGGCCCGCCGACAGGCACGCCGATCAGGTTCAGCGCCGCCTTGTTGGTGACCGCCAGCGGCGCGATCCCGAAATCCCGGAAGGCGTCAGCCAGCGATGCCTGGATCTGCTGGCGTGCCGAGGGCTCATCGACCATCCGCCGGAACACCGGACCGAACACGTGGCTCAGCGTCAGGATCCCGCCGGCCTCCCCCATCTCCAGCACGTCGATCAGGTTCTCATCGTTGCCCGCGTAGACCTGCAGCCCCTCGACCTTCGCGAGGTTCGCGGCGTTGGCCTGCTTGACGCCGACGATCCGCTCGAAGCGCTGGCCCAGCTCCGCCAGCAGCTCATTGGGCAGGTCCGCGCCGGTGCGCTGGGGGATGTTGTAGAGCAGGATCGGCAGGTCCGTGGCGGCGTTGACCGCGGCGTAGTGCGCGATGACCCCGCGCCGGCTCGGGCGGTTGTAGTAGGGGTTCACCGAGAGCAGCGCGTCGGGGCGCAGCGCCGTCGCCTGCTCGGTCAGCTTCACCGCGTGACGCGTGTCGTTTGAGCCAACCCCGGCGATCACCTTGCCGTGCGGGTAGGCGGCGCGCATCTCACGGGTGATCAGCTCGATGAAGCCCAGGTGCTCATGGTCCTCGAGCGTGGCGGCCTCGCCGGTGGTGCCGCAGACCACGACTCCGTCGGAGCCGCTTTCCATCAGGTGGTGAAGCAGGCGCACGGCTGCGGTCTCGTCAACCGCGCCATGCTCATCGAACGGCGTCACCATCGCCGTCAGGATCGTCCCAAGGTCGAAGCTCATTGCCCTGATCTTCTCACAGGATGTGCTCGAGCCCGACCACGAGCGGCTGCGGCAGCTGACCGACGCGCCGCACCGCGAGCAGCACCCCGGGCATGAAGGACTCGCGATCCAGGGAGTCGTGCCGAATCGTCAGCGTCTGTCCGACATCACCGAGGATCACCTCCTGGTGGGCCACCAGCCCCGGCAGGCGCACCGAATGGATCGGCGGCTGCGGTCGCTGCGGCGCGGCCGCGTGCATCAGCTCAGCTGTCAGCTTCGCCGTGCCGCTGGGCCGGTCGAGCTTGCGGTCGTGATGCAGTTCGATGATCTCCGCGGCCTGCATGTGACGCGCCGCCTGCGCGGCGAACTGCATCATCAGCACCGCACCGATCGCGAAGTTCGGGGCGATCAGGACGTTGGCGCCGGTCAGCCCGCGCAGCGCCTCGAGATCAAAACCGGTGGTGCCCACCACCGCGTGCACGCCGGCGCCAACCGCGGTGGTGATGTTCTGCACGGCTGTCGCGGGAACGCTGAAGTCGACCAGCACCTCGGGGCGCGCGGTGGTGATCGCCTCCGCCAGCTCCAGACCGAGTGCCGGATCCACACGCGCCACCAGCTCCATGTCCGGCGCCGCCTCCACGGCGCCACAGACGGTCTGTCCCATGCGGCCCGCGGCGCCGCTCACGGCCACCCGGATCATGCGGCCTGCGCGACGGCCAGCTGCGCCGACGCCTCATCAAACCGCGCCTCATCAGGGCCGATCCCGACGACCGAGAGCCGATCCTGGCTCCACAGCTCATCGGCAAGCGCCTCCAGGTCGGAGAGCGTCACCGCGTCGATCGCCGCCACAACCTCATCGAGCCCCAGCAGCGGCGCACCGGCCAGCAGCTCAGAGCCCAGCCGGCTCATCCTCGAACCGGTCGACTCCAGCGAGAGCAGCACCCGGCCCTTGAGGTTCTCCTTGGCGCGCTCCAGCTCCTCGGCGCTGGCCGGCTGCTCACGCAGCCGCTCCAGCTCGGCGCCGATCACGGCCAGCGCCTGCTCGAGGTTGTCGCTGCGCGTGCCCACGTACAGCCCCACCTGGCCGGTGTCCTGGTACGCGCTCGAGAACGAGTAGACCGAGTAGGCGAGGCCGTGGCGCTCGCGCACCTCCTGGAAGAGCCGCGAGGATGAGGTGCCGCCGAAGATCGTGTCCAGCACGCGCAGCGCGAACCGGCGGTCATCGTGGCGCGAGAGGCCGACCCCGCCGACGCAGACGTGGAACTGCTCCGTGTCCTTGCGCTCGAAGCGGCGCTCCGCGCCGTGGCTCGCCGGTGCGCTCGCAAGCGGCGGCGCGCCAGCGGGCGCGGCGCCGGAGGTCACGTCCTGCAGCTGCTGGGAGACCAGCTGCACCAGCTGCTCGTGCTCGATCGCACCGGCCGCCGCGATCACGATGTTCTGTGGCGTGTAACGCTCGGCGTGGAAACCGGCGATCGTGGCGGGCGGGGTCTGTGCGATCACCTCGGCGTGGCCGATGATCGCGCGCCCCAGCGGGTGCGTCCCGAAGACCGCGCCGCCCAGCACGTCAAAGACCTTCTCCTGAGGATCGTCCTCGTACATCGCGATCTCCTCGAGGATCACCGCCCGCTCGGAGTCGATCTCCGCGAGGGTCGGCCGGAAGACCATGTCGCAGATCACGTCCAGCGCGCGCGGCAGGTGGCTGTCGATCACGCGCGCGTAGACCGAGGTGGTCTCCTTGCCGGTGCCCGCGTTCAGCTCGGCGCCCATGCCGTCGAAGATCTGATCGATCTCCAGCGAGCTGTAGCGGGAGGAGCCCTTGAACAGCAGGTGCTCTAGCAGGTGCGAGAGGCCGGCCTGCTGCTCGCTCTCGGCGCGTGAGCCGGTGCCGATCCAGAAGCCCAGCGAGACGGATCGGACGGAGGGCATCGCCTCCGTCACGATCCGCACGCCGCTCTCGAGCGTCGTCAGACGGTGCTCGAGCGTCACTGCTCAGTCACGGTCCGGGTCGCTGTCGCGCACGTGGCCGCGGCCACGGTCACGACCGCGGTCACGATCGCGATCACGCTCGCGGGGGGCGCGATCGCGCGGGGCGCGCTCGCGCCCGCCGCCACCGCCGCCCTCGGTGCCGCTGCCCAGCGCCGCCAGCTCCTGCACCGTCTTGCCGGCGATCTCCGGGTCGTGGGAGAGGCGCAGGCCGATGCGGCCGCGCTCACGGTCGACCTCCACCACGCGCACCACCAGCTCATCACCCTTGTTGAGCACCTCCTCAACGGTCGCGATGCGCCGGCCGGGAGCCACGTTGGAGATGTGCAGCAGGCCGTCGGTGCCCTTCGCCAGCTCGATGAACGCGCCGAAGGTGGTGGTCTTCACGACCTTGCCGGTGAACTCGTCACCGATCTCCACCTCCTTGGTCATCGAGCGGATGCGGTCGATCAGCGCGTCGCCGAGCTCACGGTTGGCGGCGTAGACCAGCACCTGGCCCTCATCGTTGACGTCGATCTGGGACTCGAACTCCTCCTGCAGCGAGCGGATCGTCTCGCCGCCCTTGCCGATCAGCAGGCCGATCTTCTCGGGGTCGATCTTGATCGTCGAGATGCCCGGCGCGTACTTGGAGAGCTCGCCGCGCGGAGCGTCGATCACGGCCTGCATCTTGTCGAGGATGAAGTGCCTGGCCGCGCGCGCCTGGGCCAGCGCGTCGCGCATGATCTCGAAGCTGACGCCGGTGATCTTGATGTCCATCTGCAGCGCGGTGATGCCCTCGCGGGTGCCGGCCACCTTGAAGTCCATGTCACCGAGGTGATCCTCAACGCCGGCGATGTCGGTGAGCACGATGTAATCGTCGCCCTCCTTGATCAGCCCCATCGCGATGCCGGCAACCGGCTTCTTGAGCGGCACGCCGGCGTCCATCAGGCTGAGGCTCGACCCGCAGACCGATGCCATTGAGCTCGAGCCGTTGGACTCGAGCGTGTCCGACACCACGCGGATCGTGTAGGGGAAGTCCTCCTGGCTGGGGATCATCGGCACCAGCGCCCGCTCGGCCAGCGCGCCGTGACCGATGTCGCGACGCTTGGGTCCCATCAGACGCCCGGCCTCCCCGACGCTGAACGGCGGGAAGTTGTAGTGGTGGAAGTAGCGCTTGGCGGTCTCCAGACCGAGCGTGTCAAGCCGCATCTCCTCACGCGTGGTGCCCAGCGCGACGCTCGAGAGCACCTGCGTCTGGCCGCGGGTGAAGAGCGCCGAGCCGTGCGTGCGCGGCGTCACCGAGACCTCGATGTCGATCTGACGGATCTCCTCTGAGCCGCGACCGTCGGGGCGGATCTTCTTGACCGCGATGCGCTCGCGGATCAGGCCCTTCTCCAGCTTGTCGGCGGCGCGCTGGGCCTCGGCGGCCTTCTCGGCGTAGCCCTCGGCCTCCGGGTCACCGGCGTACTGCTCGACGATCGCGGCCTTGACCGCGTCGGTCTGCTCCTGGCGCTCGAGCTTGTCCTCGACCTGCGTGGCGGCGTCGAGCGCCGCCTCGTGCGAGGCCTTGACGCTGGCGTAGAGCTCGTCGCTGATCGTCGGCGCCGTGAACTCGATGGTCGGCTTGCCGGCACGGGAGCGCAGCTCCGCCTGGGCGGCGCACAGCTTCTTGATCGCCTCGTGAGCGATGTCCAGGGCATCCAGGATCTCGGCCTCGGGGATCTCGTTGGCGCCGGCCTCGACCATCGTGATGCCCTCGGCGGTGCCGGCGACGATCAGATCAAGGTCGGTGTTGTCGAGGAGGTCCTCCTCGCTGGGGTTGACCACGAAGTTGCCGTCGATCTTGCCCATCCGCACCGCGCCGACGGCGGCGGCCACCGGCGCGCCGGTCAGCTGCAGGGCCGCGGAGATGCCGTTGATCGCAAGGATGTCGTAGGGGTTGACGTGATCAACTGACAGCGGCATCGCCACCAGGTGCGTGTCACGCCGCCATCCCTTGGGGAACAGCGGACGGATCGGACGGTCGATCATGCGCGCGGTCAGCGTCGCCTTCTCCCCGGCGCGACCCTCGCGCTTGAAGAAGGACCCGGGGATCTTCCCGGCTGCGTACATGCGCTCCTCGACGTCCACCGTGAGCGGCAGGAAGTCCATGTCGCGCTGGTTTCCGATAGTCGCGGTGCAGAGCACCATCGTGTCCCCTGCGCGGACGACAACTGCGCCGGTGGCCTGCTTGGCCAGCTTGCCGGTCTCCAACGAGATCTCGTTGCCTGCGATCTCGACGGTCACGCGCGTAACGGCGTCAGACATATTCAATTCCCTTCTGCTCCGCCCTTCGGTCGGCGGAGTGCTCCTGTTGTTTCTCTTATCCGAACTGCACGCAATCGTAGCGGTTTGGAGGCGTTTCCGGCTGCACTCAGGCCGGCGCCGCCGCGACCCTCAGCGGTTCTTTGCGGCTGCGTACGCGCATATGACGTATGCAGCCGCAAAGAACGCGGGAGTGTGGAGATCACAGAGATTAAACGGACCTCCAGGTCCGGTTAGTGCTATGGTTTCCGGACCGCATAGTCCGCTTGCCGCTGGGCGCCCGCCGCCCGCGCGCGGGCGCACAAACACTCACCCCTCTTCAACCCTTCCAACCTCGAACCACGGAGGACCACTCGGTGCAAACCGAATCTCAGACTTCAAACCGCTGGCTGGTGCTGGTGATCGCCTGCCTGGCCCAGTTCATGGTCGTGCTCGACAACACGATCGTGAACGTGGCGCTGCCGTCGATCCAGCGCGGGCTCAGCTTCTCCCCGGCCAACCTGCAGTGGGTGGTCGACGGCTACACGCTGATCTTCGGCGGCTTCTTGATGCTCGGCGGCCGCGCCGCCGACCTGCTGGGGCGCCGGCGCCTGTTCGTGATCGGCGTGGCGCTCTTCTCAGCGGCGTCCCTGGTCAACGGCCTGGCGCAGTCATCGACGATGCTGATCGTCGGCCGCGGCGTCCAGGGGCTCGGCGGCGCGCTGGTCTCACCGGCTGCGCTCTCGATCATCATGACCACCTTCGAGGACACCACCGAGCGCACGCGTGCGCTGGGCGTGTGGAGTGCGATCGCGGCCGGCGGCGCCGCCTTCGGGTTGCTGCTCGGCGGCGTGCTGACAGACGCCGTCTCCTGGCGCTGGAACTTCTTCATCAACGTGCCGGTCGGGATCGGCGCGGTGATCGCGGCCACCCGCTTCGTCCCCGAGTCGCTCGCGGACCTCGGCCACAGGCGCTTTGACGCGGTCGGCGCCACGACCGTCACCGGCGGGCTGCTGGCGATGGTCTTCGGCATCGTCAAGGCCGAGGCGTGGGGCTGGGGTTCGGCAAAGACGCTGGGCGTCTTTGCGCTCGGCCTGGCGCTGCTCGTCGCGTTCGTGGTGATCGAGTCGCGCAGCGACGCGCCGCTGGTGAAGCTCTCGATCTTCCGGATCCGGTCGATCGCCACAGCCAACACGGTGATGCTGCTGGTCGCCTCGGCGATGTTCGGATTCTTCTTCTTCGCCTCGCTGTACGTGCAGGACGTGCTCGGCTACAGCCCGCTGAAGGCAGGGTTCGCGTTCCTGCCGGCGACGCTCGGCATCATGGTGGGCGCCGGCGTCGCACAGGGGCTGATCAAGCGCCTGGGCGTCCGCAACCTGACGGTCCTGGGGGTCACGCTGGCCACCGTCGGCATGGTGATCCTGACGCAGCTGCCGGTCCACGGCCATTACCTGTCCAACCTGCTGGTGGGCCTGCTGCCGCTCGCGTTCGGCCTGGGCCTGACGTTCGTCCCGATCACCCTGCTCGGCACCTCCGGCGTCGACAACGACGACGCGGGCCTGGCCTCGGGGCTGTTCAACAGCGCCCAGCAGGTGGGCGGCTCGTTGGGCCTGGCGGTGCTCTCGACTCTCGCAGCTGACCGCACACGCTCGCTGCTCGGCGGGGCGGGCCACCAGCTCACCCTCGCCGGGCAGCTGGCGGCGCGCGTCTCCGGCTACCACGTGGCGTTCCTCGCCGCGGCGATCATGCTCGGTGCGGGGGCTGTGCTGATGGTGCTGTTCCTGCGGCGCAGGCACGTTGAGAACGTGTCCCTCGACGCGGCTGCGCTGCCGGTGGCGGCCTGACGCAGGCCACTCGGTCGATCCCACGCGGCAGCAGACACCGCTGCCGCGTGGGACACTGAGGTCCGAGGATGAGGGCCGACGCACTTGAGAACCGCACGCGGCTGCTGCAGGCAGCCACCTCCATGTTCCGGGAGCATGGGATCGAGGTG
This sequence comes from Actinomycetes bacterium, assembly GCA_021851525.1. Taxonomy (GTDB): domain Bacteria; phylum Actinomycetota; class Thermoleophilia; order Solirubrobacterales; family Solirubrobacteraceae; genus Palsa-465. Next base: position 12,810 of record JAJZDA010000089.1, read on the forward strand.
ACCGTCGGTGAGATCGCCGACGCCGCCGGCGTGGGCCGCGGCACGGTCTTTCGCAACTTCCCCACCAAGGATCATCTGATCGTCGCGGTGCTGGCCGAGCGGATGCGCGAGGTCGCCGCCTCAGCGCGGGAGCTGCTGCGCAGCGACCAGGACGACGCCGAGATCGCCTTCACGCTCGCGCAGGATCTGGCCGGCAGCCACCTTGACAACCGCGCGCTGCTGCAGAGCTTCTCTGAGGAGTGGGTCTCCTTCCCGGAGTTGCAGGCGGTGCATGACGAGCTGATCGAGGTGATCGACCAGATCCTGGACCGCGCGAAGCTGGCCGGCGCGGTGCGCCCCGAGGTGACGGTGATGGACCTGCTGGTGCTGCTGAAGGGACTCTGCCTGATCCACGTGAGCGGCGATGAGGCCGCGGAAGAGGCCGTGCTGCGCTACCTGGAGCTGGTCAGGGCGGCGATCTCAACGCCCGCCTTCGCGCGCCCGCTGCGCGGCCGCCCGCCGACGCTCACGGGCCACTGAGGCGCACCCCGCCGGCTGTGCGGCCGCACCCCCGCCGACGCTCACGGCGGCCGGCCGACGAGCACCGCTCCCGCCTCAGAGCTTGTCCGGATCGAACCCCAGCGAGAGCGCGCCGTAGAGCTGGGCGCGGACGTAGATCGGCACGCTGAGGATCGTGAGCACCGCGCCGGTGTCACGCGCGTAGGTCTGGATCAGCACGCGGTTGGCAAGCTGCGGCGTCTCCTCGAGCTTCGCGCCCAGAGAGCGCAGCTCAGCACGCGTGTAGACACGCTGCGCCAGTGCCTTCAGACCGGTCCCCATCCGGTTGGCGCGGGTCAGCTGCGGCGAGTCCAGGAAGAAGCGCTTGGTGCGGTTGCCGGCCAGGTCAGCGACGGGGTCGCCGGTGATGTCCTGGGTGGCTATCGAGTTGTGCGCGGCCGCATAGGTGTTCAGGTCGCACGGCAGCGCGAAGGTCAGCCAGGGCTCATCCTCCAGCACCGCATCGAGCACCGCCGTCATCGCGGTGTCGACCGCCGCGTCGTAGGCGGTGTGGAACTTCGGCGGGCTGAACCCCTCGGGCCCCACGCGGCTGACGTCGAAGAGCCGCTGGAAGCGGCGGATCAGATCGGGCGTGTTGGCCTCCTGGTATCGGAGCTCGAGCACCTGATCAAGCGTCACACGCCGCTCATCCACCGCCCGCTCGATCACCTCACGCAGCTCACCGGCGGCGCGCTGCGCCCGCTCGCGCAGACGCGAGAGCGGCCCGCCGGTCTCGAAGCCGACAAGCATCCGCGAGGCGAGCTCCGTGCCGTCGGCGAGCGTCGCCTGGCGCTCACGCTGCGCCTCTGAGAGCTCCTGGAACTCCTCGATGTTGCGGGCGACGACCGTGATCCCGTCCTCAATCACGCTGGCGTCGGCCAGCTGCTCCTGCGCCAACGCCGCGATATCCGTCACCGCCCCACTCGAACGATGCACCAACTCCGCCACACGACGCAACACCTCACGCCCCACATCCGCATCACCAGCACTGCTCGAAGCCTGCTCATGCGCCGTACTCGCAGCC
>JAJZDA010000090.1 GCA_021851525.1 Actinomycetes bacterium
GCCCCGCGGGCGACGCGGCCCGCCGCCCTGGCGACGCGACCGCCCGACCGGCACCCGTGTGCCTCAGCGGGCCCCGTGGGCGCCGGTGTACAGGCGGGCGGGGATCATCTCCCGGCAGTGCTCGGCGAACGCGCGCGCTCGCAGCGTGCGCCTGGCATCCGCGTTCCAGGCGATGCTGAAGCGCGTGCTGCGCACCGGACCCTGCAGCACGCGTGACTCCAGCGGCAGGCCCTCATAGCTGACGTCCGAGCGCGGGTGGCTGATGACCAGCGCGTAGCCGAGGTTGCGTGCCACCAGCGAGCGCAGCAGCTCCATGCTCGAGATCCTGTAGCGGACCCTCGGGATCACCCCCTGCTGCTCAAAGACGCCGGTGATGTGGGCGCCGCTGGGCGGCACGTCGAGCAGCACCAGGTCGTGCTCGGCAAGCGCCCGCAGCGGCACCGCGTCCTGCGGTCCGAACCGCCGGGCCAGCGGATGCGCAGGGGACAGCAGCACGTACGCGTCGGCCTCGTAGAGCGCCTCGCAGACGATCCCCGGACCGACCTGCAGGTCGTACACCAGCGCCAGCTCGCAGCGGCCCTCGTGCAGGGCCCGCTCCAGCTCCGGCAGCGGCCCCTCGATGAAGTCGAGCGCCACCTGCGGGTGGCGCTCGGCGAAGGTCTCCAGCAGGCCCGGCAGGATGAACGGCGCAGCGGTCCGAAAGCAGCCCACGGTGAGTGAGCCGGTGAGCTCGCCCCCCTGCGCCTGGGTGTCGGCGCGCAGCTCCTCGGCCCGGGCGAGCAGCTCCCTGGCCTGCGGCAGAAAGCGCTGGCCGGCGGCGGTCAGTGCCAACCCCCGTGATCTCTGCCGCAACAGCAGCTGTGTGCCGAGGTCTCGCTCCAGCCCGGAGATCGCCAGTGAGATGGCGGACTGCGAGACCAGAAGCCGCTGCGCCGCCGCGGTCATCGTGCCGTGCTCCACCGCCAGCACGAAGCACTGAACCTGGCGGAGGTTGAGCATCGCTTCATGAGGCTAGCTCATCATCGACCTGAGCAATATGGCCTTTACTAATGGTTGGCGGCTCGGGACACTGCCGTTGCAGAGTGAGCGAGGGAGCTTTGAATGAGTGTTCTGGATGCCGCGGCCGCGCCGGTCAGCGACCTTGACCCATACGCGGAGGAGTTCCTGCGCGACCCATATCCGCGCCAGCAGCAGCTGCGTGAGGCGGGAGCCGTCGTCTGGCTGAGCCGTCACCGCCTGTGGGCGGTGACCCGTCATGAGGAGGTCGACACGGTCCTGCGTGATCCGCAGACCTACTGTTCCTCACGGGGCGTCGGCCTCGCTGACTTCGCCCGTGAGACCCCGTGGCGGCCGCCCAGCCTGCTGCTGGAGGCAGACCCACCGCAGCACACCGCCGCCCGTCACGCCATCACCGCCGTGCTCGGTCCGCGCACCGTCCGGGAGATGCGCCAGGCGTTTGAGAGCCGCGCGCAGCAGCTGGTCGAGGAGCTGGTCAGGGGCGGCAGCTTCGACGCGATCCACGACCTCGCCGAGCGCTTTCCGCTCACGGCGATGTCAGACCAGATCGGTGTCCCGCAGGACGGCCGTGAGCACCTGCTGGTCTACGGCGCACTGGCCTTCCAGGCGTTCGGCCCGCGCAACGAGCGCACCGAGCGCTCGTTGCGCGAGGGCGAGCAGGCGGCCGCCTGGGTGGCTGAGCACACCCGCCTCAGTGAGCTGCGGCCCGGTGGGCTGGGAGCCCGCATCCACGCCTCGGCGGTTGAGCACGGCTTCTCTGAGCAGCACGCGGAGCTGCTGGTGCGCTCGGTGCTCACGGCCGGGATCGACACCACCGTGATTGCGATCGGCAACGCGCTGTGGCTGCTCGCGCGCCACCCGGAGCAGTGGGCGGCGCTGCGCGACGATCCCTCGCTGGCACGCACCGCCTTTGAGGAGGGGATCCGCGTCGAGACCCCGATCCAGGTCTTCTGCCGCACCACCACGCGCGCCGTGCAGCTGGCCGGTGTTCCGCTGGCCGAGGGTGACAAGCTGCTGCTGCTGCTCGCCGGCGCCAACCGCGATCCCCGCCGCTGGGAGGATCCGGAGCGCTTTGAGATCCGCCGCAGCGCCAGCGGCCACGTCGGCTTCGGTGCCGGGATCCACGCCTGCGTGGGGCAGATGATCGCGCGGCTGGAGGGTGAGGCGGTGCTCAGCGCGCTGGCCGCGCGCGTCCAGACGCTGGAGCCGGCGGGTGAGCCGCGGCGGCTGATCCACAACACGCTGCGGGCGCTCAGCTCGCTGCCGCTGCGGGTGGTCGCGCGCTGATGGCGCTGGTCACCTACATCGCCGCCGACGGGCGTGCCACGGCGGTTGAGCTGCCGGCCGGCACGACGGTCAAGGATGGCGCGCTGCAGAACGGCGTGGAGGGGATCATCGGGGAGTGCGGCGGCAACGCGATGTGCGCGACCTGCCACGTCTACGTCGACGATCACTGGCTTGCGCGGCTGGCGGTGATCGAGGAGGTGGAGGACGCGCTGCTGGACGATGCGGTGAGCCCGCGCCGCCACAACAGCCGGCTGGGCTGCCAGATCCGGATCAGCGACGCGCTTGACGGCCTGGTCGTGCGCATGCCGGAGGCGCAGGAGTGAGCGGGGTGGTGATCATCGGCGCCGGCCACGCCGGCGTGCAGGCGGCGGCCTCGCTGCGCCAGCAGGGGTACGAAGCTGCGGTCACGATCGTCTCCGATGAGCAGCGCCTGCCATACCACCGGCCGCCGCTGTCCAAGGAGCTGCTGTCCGGTGGCGACCCGTTGGCGCTGCGACCCGAGAGCTTCTACGCGGACCAGCAGGTCACATTGCTGCGCGGCACGCGCGCGCAGGCGATCGACCGCGGGGCCGCGGCGGTGGTGCTGCACGACGGCACCCGGCTCCCCTATGACCAGCTGATCCTGGCCACCGGGTCACGGCCCAGGCGGCTCGCGCTGCCTGGAGTCGAGCTCTCCGGCGTGCAGCTGCTGCGCGTGCTCGACGATGGGCTCGCGCTGCGTGAGCAGCTGCGCAGCGGCTCCCGTCTGACGGTGATCGGCGGTGGCTTCATCGGCCTCGAGGTGGCCGCGGCGGCGGTCAGCGCCGGCCTTGAGGTGACGGTCGTCGAGGCGCTCACGCGGGTGCTCGCACGGGTCTGCTCGCGACCCACCGCGGCACACATCGAAGCGGTGCACCGCGCCTGGGGGGTGGACCTGCGGCTCGGCGCGGGAGTCGCGCGTCTGCTCGGTGACAGCGCCGGGCGGGTGTGCGCCGTGGAGCTCTCCAGCGGTGAGCGCATCGATTCAGACACGGTGCTGATCGGGGTCGGCGCGCAGGCCAACGCCGAGCTGGCGGCGGCCGCCGGTCTCGAGCTCGATGGCGGCGTCGTCGTCGACGCCACGCTGCGCACCGCGGATCCGCGGATCTGGGCGATCGGAGACTGCGCGAGCTTCCCGCTCGGAGCGGCGGCCACGCGGCGCCGCCTCGAGTCGGTGCAGAACGCCACCGATCACGCGCGTTCGGTGGCCGCCTCGATCGTCGCGGAGCCCCAGCCGTACACGGCGCTGCCGTGGTTCTGGAGCTATCAGAATGACTGCCGGCTGCAGATCGCCGGGTTGATCGACGGACACGACCGCACCGAGCTGATCGGCGACCCGTCGGCCGGCAGCTTCTCCGTGCACTGCTACGCCGGGCAGACGCTGCTCGGAGTGGAGTCGGTCAACGCGCCGCGCGAGCATGTCGCCGCGCGCCGGCTGCTGTCCGGCGAGGGCGCCTGAGCGCCACCGGGCAGCAGCCGGGTCGCGCCGGGCTCCTACCGGGGTCGCGCCGGGCTCCTACCGGGGTCGCGCCGGGCTCCTACCGGGGTCGCGCAAGCGGGCGCGACCCCGGTGGGTGGACCGCCCGCACGGGCGACCGGCCCGCTGCTGCTACCAGCCGTACCCCTGCCCGCCGCGTGCGTCGCTCCAGCGGCTCCAGTCCACCAGCCACTGATCCCAGGGCTGGTTGAACACGTCCGCGCCGAACGGCTGCAGGCCGGCCGCCGCGGCGAAGCCGAGGTGCCCCAGGCCGTCGGTCCCGCCGCTGGTGATGCCGAGCAGGTCCTCGTAGCTGCGCAGCGCCGAGTAGTGGTTGTAGTAGCCGGTGCTGTCGACGCTCCCCGGGCGGATGTAGAGCGGATCCAGCAGCACCGCTCCAACCACGCCCCCGCCGGGCGCGGAGCTCGGCACCGGCAGCCCGTAGTGCTGGTAGATCGGCACCAGCAGCGGGGAGAAGCCGGGCGTCGGGTTGCTCGGCCCGGCGGTCTCACCGCAACAGGCGCTGGTGTCCGCGGGCGACGCCTCGTCGAAGGTCACCACGATCAGCATGCTGCCGTCGCGGTAGGCCGGGGAGGCCTGCAGCAAAGGCACCCAGTGCGAGAGGAACTGGTCAGCTCCGTTGAGGCCGCCGGCGCCCACCCCGGTCTGGCCCGCCGTGTTGGGCCCGGCGCAGGTGCTGTCGTGCCCGTCGTCGCACAGGTTCGGCGTGATGAACGCGAACTTCGGCGTCGTCCAGGGGGTGCTCAGGTCGCTGACCAGATGGCCGCTGAACGTGTCGGGCAACGACACGCCGTCGAGCGTGCTCGGCACCCCGACCTGGACCTTGCCGAGCGGCACCACGTTGGCGGCGCATTCCGCGCCGTTGTCGATGATCGAGTGGAAATACATGAACGGGTTGTGGCGCGTGGCGTACTGATCCGCCGGCTGGGTGGCCGTCGCCGGTGCCGCTGAGTTGGTGTTGTCGACACCGCCGACCGGCGGATGAGCGCAATCCAGGCCACCGCTGGGGTCGCTTGCGCCCAGTTCCCGCCCGCTCTGATTGCCCATGTCCTCCGCGTATTCGCGCCACGCCGCCACATGTGTCCGGGGGTTGGGCGGGTAGAGCTGATCCAGCTGGTTGGCGATGGTCTGCACGCCCGCGGGGTAGATGCAGCCGTGGCCGTCAACCTGGCCGGGGTAGAGCGCCTGGTTGGGATCGAGCGTTCCCGGGGTGACGTTCACATAGGCGCCCGTGAGCGAGCCGCTGAAGCTCGTCAGGCAGTCCGCTCCGGTCTCGTCGGTCGGGGCCTGGCCGGAGACCTGGGCTATGTAGTTGTCGAGGCTGACGTGGCCGGTCGCGTAGTAGTTCTTGATCAGCTCGCCCTGCCTGAGCAGCGTGCCGTTGAGATACGTGGCGGGTGAGCCGGCGCCGAAGGTGACCGCCTCGCTCTCGTTCTCCAGGTCGATCACGAAGATGTGCCTGATCGCCCCCGCCGGGAGCGCGGCCCGCGCCACCTGGGTCTGAGGTCCCCAACGCCAATCATCACGTGCGAAACGCGCCGCGGCGGCGGGGGCACCGCCGGCCGCAGCCGCCAGCGCAACGGCGGCGAGGCTGCCACCCAGTGCTGCGAGCGTGGCTCTGCGCGACCTCCAGAATCTCTGCATCGTGCATCTCCCTGTGGTTGACGGTGCGCCAGCCTAGGCGGCGCGCCCGGCGGCGATGTGGTGCTTCGGTGAACGAAATGAAGCGAAGCTGTGACCGTCGATCCGTTGCGTGGGGCGCTCAACTCGTTTGCTACCGCTGCCGATATGAGTGTCGTGCGCCGACTCGTCAGAAACACCCCTGTCACGGTGAGCCTCGGCGAGCAGGGTGACGGGCCCTGCTCCTGGATCGACTGCACCGTGGATCACACGCTCAACTACGTGGCTGTGCTGGCACCGCGCGCCGCCCTCGGAGCTCGCCTGCGCGAGCGCCTCGCGCGCGCGGAGGTCGGGTACATCGTCTTTGAGCACAACCGCGCCACGCTCGCCTGGAAGGGGATGGCGAAGCTCGGTGCCGGCGGTGAGACGCTTGAGTTCCTGATCCAGGAGAGCGAGTCCGGGTCATTCGTTTCACCCGAGGCGGAGTTGCCGCAGACCGGTGAGCCGCTGCTGCGCCTGATGTATGTGAGCCGCGCGGCGCCCGGTCTCGGAGAACGTGACTTCCACGCGATCCTCGCGGAGGCCCGACGGCGCAACGCCGACGCCGCGGTGACAGGTGCCCTGTGCCTGCGCGAAGGTTTCTTCGGGCAGATCCTCGAGGGGCCGGAACCCGCGGTGCGCCGGACCTTCGAGTCGATCGCGCACGATGAACGCCACCGTGAGCCCGTCGTTCTCGGCGAGGAAGCCGCCGCTCATCGGCTCTACGGCGGCTGGTCGATGAAGGGGATCCACGGCCTGAACGAGATCACCGCCGCAGATGAGCTCTCCGCCCGCCTGGCGATGGCCAGGCGCAACGATGCGGCCGAGTTCACGCGTCGCTGGCTGGGTCTGCTCGACGCCGAGTCCGCGCCGTCCTGGCGCGGTGAATGGCTGTCGGCCAAGCAGAGCGTGCTGATGATGCGGCAGCTGATCGAGGACACAGCTCCACCCGTGAGCGCCGGCTGAGCGCCCGTCCAAGGCTCGCGCGGGCGCCGTTCGGCGTCTCCGGGTCGAGCGGCTCAGGGATCCCGAGCCGGCGTTGGTTCTCGAAGTTCGTGCCCCAGGCGGTCGCTCGGGTCAGGCGGCCGCTCGGGTCAGGCGGCCGCTCGGGTCAGGCGGCCGCTCAGGTCAGGCGGCCGCTCAGGGCGCGGGGTGGTTCAGCCGGCATGACCCTCAGCCGGCATGGACGCCCGGCCTGCACACGCGTGCGGATCGCGCGGCCACCAGTCCGGCTCCGGTTCGGCAGTGCCTGTCTGGCCGGTCACACGCGAGGTGTCTCAGGGTCAGGGCGCGCGCCAAGGTGCCGGCATGGCGCGGCGGATGTGACTCGGATCGAGCCGCCGGTCGAGGTCGAGCGCGGCGTGCATCGCCTCGGTCAGGCTCGGCTCCTGGTCCTCGAACCGCAGCCCTATCTGTTCGCCGCGTGCATCAACGGGGATCGTGGTGATGCGGTCACAGGAGACGACGGACTGCTGGCGCAGCCCGTTGCGGGTGCCGACGCGCACCTCGGTGGCATGGCCGGCAAGTCCTTCAAGCTCGGGATCTGGTCCCGCGGTCGCGAGGGTCTGGACATCACGCAGCGCAGCCATCCAACGGCGCTCGCGCTCAGCCCCGCGGGTCACGATAGCGGCACGGCTTCCCTCCAGCCCGCTACGGACAACCTCACCGACGAACTCGACCAGGTCATCGGGAAAGCGGACCGCGATCTGCTCGCGCGTCCCAGAGTGCCAGCACTCTGGGACGCGCCCGGCCAACGGTTTGCCGGGCACCGGGCTCTGATCTCTAGGCGGGCGTCGCTGCCCAAGCCGCGGGAGACGTGCTTGCACGGCATACGCAACCGAGGCAATGGACTCGGGTCCCGTCGGCGCCCGTGCCACGAGCACGATCGACGCGGTCGGCGCTTGGCCAGCAACCGGCCGGCGCAGGTCGCCAGCAGCTGCCGGTCACGACTCTGGGGGAGAAAGCCATCCCCACGATGGCTTTCTCCCCCAGGGTGGTGGCGGGTGAGCGAGGGTACGGTGGCGTCCCGCGGAGGTTCCAGGGGTCCTCCAGCTGGCTTGACTGAGCTGCGCCGGCCCGCGCCGCTGGCCCCAAGGCGTCACAAACGTGATCAGTTCGACAGTGGCGAACCGATCCTCGATGGATGGTTGCGCCGCTACGACGGGCAGAACCGCCGTCGCGACACCGCCGCAACCTGGGTCATCGCCGACGCGAGTGACGTGTCGCGACACCGCCGCAACCTGGGTCATCGCCGACGCGAGTGACGTGTCGCGACACCGCCGCAACCTGGGTCATCGCCGACGCGAGTGACGTAGTCGTCGCGTATGCGAGCGTCGCGACGACCGGCGGCGACCGCTCCGCCGCTCCACCCGAGCTGGTAATGGGCGCGCCCGACCCGGTAGCCGCCGTGCTGCTCGGCAGGCTTGCCGTCGACAGGCGCTACGCCAAACTCGGGGTCGGCACCGCCCTCACGGCACACGTGCTCGCCACCGCCGTCGAACTCAACGAGAGAGCCGCCTGCCGCGCCGTCGCCGTAACCGCACTCAACCAGAACGCCCGCGTCTGGTGGCAGCGACTCGGGTTTCACCCCTTCGACCCCGACGGCCCAGAGGAACTCGACCTCCACCTGCAGACCTCAGAGATCGAAGCGACGCTGCGTAAGCTGGGATAGCGCAAGCCGCGCTTAGCGGGTGCGGTCCCGGCAGGTGCGAAGTGCTCGCCGCAAGGCGAAAGCGGGTCCAGCTCCGGCGGCGGCGTCCGAGGCCTACCATCGGCTCGTCATGTCGCAGAGCGCAGACAACGAGCCAGTGGCGTCGTTGCACCCGTTGCTTGCGAGCCGCTGGAGTCCAACGATCTTCGATTCGGGGCACAAGCTGACCGAGGCGGAAGTCGCAGTGTTGTTGGAGGCAGCGCGTTGGGCCCCGTCTGCGGGCAACTCGCAGCCTTGGGCGTTCATTGTCGGCTGCCGAGGCGATGAGACACACGGGCGGCTTGTCGCGCACCTAGCTGCGAGTTCCGCGCGGTGGGCGCCAGACGCGAGTCTGCTGTTGGCCAACCTGGCGCACCGGTACGTCGAAGACACCGAATGGGAGTTCTCAGAGTTTGCGCACTATGACCTCGGGCAGGCCGTCGCCCACCTGACGTTCCAAGCCCGTGCGATGGGTTTGTTCGTACGCCAGTTCCGTGCGTTCGATCAAGCCGCGCTCGCAGACGACTTCGCGGTGCCTACGCACTGGGAGGTGATCACCATGGCAGCGGTCGGCCGCGTTCCTGATCACGTCACCCCAGAATCCCACCGAGCCGCGCGCGACCGGCGGACCCTTGATGAGCTTGTGCACGCCCCTGCGCTAGAGACCAGTCACCGCCAGTAGCAATTCTCGCTGTCCGCGCGTTGCGGGTTCGGCGCGGCGCACGGCGAGATGCTCGTGGAGACAGAAGAGCGGGTGCGGCGAGAGTTGCCTTTGCGTGGCATAGCGCTCGCCGGACAGCTCTTGGTGGCTGCGCGCGCGATGCTCAGCGCCTGGCGGCGCATCGCCCCGGCGCGCGTGGGTCTGCCCGACGCGCGTGGGTCTGCCCGGCGCGCGTGGGTCTGCCCGACGCGCGTGGGTCTGACCGGCACGCCTGGTGCTGAACCGCTCCACCCTGGGGGAGAAATGCGGCGTGGGAACGACTTTCTCCCCCAGGGTCATGCCAGGCGATGGTCACCGACCTGCACCGGACGGTTGATGGCAAGCAGAGACCGCGCGATCGCGCTCGTGGAACGCGGCGCCGACCGGGGCACGAGCGCTCCGCCACGGCTTCGCATGTCCGCGCGGATCTGGCATCACGGGAGGGTGCCCGGGACACGTCCGTACTGAGTTGCGCGTGCCGGTGCGAGCTGCGTGGATCAGAGCGTGCCGCGGTCCGCTAGCCAAACACTTTGGAAGCTCAGGTCGGTCTTCTGCGCGAGCAGGTCGTAGTCGTTGTCGTAGTGCAGGACCCCAAGCCCGTTGATGTCAGCCAGCGCAGCGATCAAGAGATCAACTGGCGGCAGGCGATGATTCCCGACCCGTGCGAGCTGGGCCTGCGCATCCAGGGCACGGTCCTCGACCCGCTGATCAATGGCTACGCGTGGGAGCGCGAGCAGATCACCGATCAGTGCGGCTTGGTCAGCCCCGTTGCGAGCGGAGTATCCGGCCTCGAGCAGAAACGGCAAACAGACCTCCAGTTGGCCCTTCTCAAGCCATTCGGCGATCTCGTCGGCTCGTGCTTGCGGCAGCGACCGGCTGTCAAGCCGTGCCCACGCCGAGTTGTCAAGCAGCAGTCTTGTGCTCACGGTCGCGCCCAACCGCGGGCACGGACCTCATCAGCGGCGTCAACGTCCACGCCAACACGCCGCGTCCGCACTCGATCAGCAAGTCGCGTCCGGCGCTGCACAGTGTCGTTACGGGTGGCGCGCAGCGACGCGAGCTTGGCGCCGGCACCAAGCACAACAAGCTCGCCGAGCTCAACCCGGTCGGTCCCCAGCTCACGGCGCAACTCATCCAGTGCGGCCTGAACGCGCGGGGTCTCAGTCACAGCATGTCGGCGGTGATTGGTCGGCATCAACGCGAAGTGTATCACCGGTGTGACACCGCTCGTTGATGCATCCCGGGCCGCCACGCAGCCCCAAGTCGGAACACTCGCGAAAAATCAAAAACACAACCAGCGGGCCTCAGGGCGATCCGCCCTCCTCCTCGCCAGCACCGAGCATCTTCAAGCTGTGTGGCGGCACCCGCTTTGATGCCTCGGGAATGGACTCAGGTGACCAAGCGGGGATGAGCGCATTGCGCCGGGGCTCGTGCTGGCCCGCGTTGACCGGGCTGTTGCGTGCCTGTACCGGTCTCGGTGGCCTCTCCAAGCTCGGAGTTGGAGTCCGCTTCAGAGGTGATGGGGGCGGACGAAAGGGGAAGGTACGCCCGCGGGGCTCGGTTGCGCAGACCTGCTCTGGCCCGCGTTGACCCACAAGTCGTCATCCAACGGGACCCCTGGAACGACAGGAGCGCGCTCACGCTGAGACCGGGGCGCAAAGGGCGAAGATTCACGGAGAGGGGGGGATTCGAACCCCCGATGGACTGAAAGCCCATACCGGTTTTCGAGACCGGCGCATTCAACCGCTCTGCCACCTCTCCGGGGACAAGCGTGAACAAAAGTAGCGGCTCCTCGTCACGGGCGGCGGTCGGTTCGGAGGCCGGCGCGGCGCAGCGGCCCGGCGCGGGTTACCGCCGGCTCAGCGCCTGCTGGCAAAGAACGCGCGCAGCATGTCGGCGGCCTCCTGTGCCAGAAGGCCGCTCTCACACTGCGGGCGATGGTTGAGCTGCGGCATATCCAGCAGGTCGAGCACGCTCCCGGCGGCTCCCGCCTTGGGATCCGCGGTCGCGTAGATCACGCGCGGTACCCGGGCCAGGATGATCGCCCCGGCACACATCGCGCAGGGCTCGAGCGTCACGTACATCACGGTGTCCAGAACGCGCCAGCTGCGCAGCGACTGCGCCGCCTCGCGCAGCGCCAGGGTTTCGGCGTGGGCCGTGGGATCGTTGCGCAGCTCACGCTCGTTGTGCCCAGCGCCGATCACCTCTCCATCGCGCACGATGACCGCGCCCACGGGCACGTCGTCGTGCTCCAGGGCACGCTCGGCCTCGCGCAGCGCCAGGCGCATGAAGTACTCGTCGCGGGGAAAGAAGTGCGCGCTCATCAACCATGAGTCTGGCTGATCCCGGGGCCGCCGGCGCGCACGCGTACGTTCATCACCGGGCTGAGCGAAACTTTGTGGTTCGGTCTCTGTCTGAACAGCTGACGGGCGCACCCGTCAGCGGCGCCCAATGTCCTCCACTCACGCAATCCACCCCAACGCCGCGCCGGCGCAGCGCCCGCCGCGGCGAGGGCGCTTCGCGCTGGCGCTGCTGGCGGCGCTGATCGCCGGGTTTGCGGTCAGCGGCGGGCTGGCACGGGTGGTGCACGCACTGCAGCCGACCCCCGGGTCGGCGGCTTCGATGACCAACCCCTACCAGCCAGGTCGGCTGGTGGTCAGCTCGAGCCGTCCGCTCGGCGCGCTGGTCTCCTACCTGCGCGCCCGCACGGGGGTCCACCTCGGCGTCTCCGGGGCGCCGTCCGCGTCGCCGTCTGAGCATGTGCTGCGCCTGCCGGCCGGGGTCAGCGTGACCGCGCTGGCGGCGCGCGTGGCGAAGCTGCCTGGGATCGCCTACGCGGTCCCTGACTTTCAGGCCTTTGTCGCGCGCGCCTGGTACCCGAATGACCCGGGGACCGCGGGGCACCCGCACGGGTGGGAGCGGCTGCAGTGGAACTTCATGCCCGCGGCCGGCGTCAACGCCCCCCAGGCCTGGGGCAACCTGATCAGCGACCACCGCCCCGGCGCCCAGGGGGTTGTGATCGCGGTGCTGGACAGCGGCGTCGCGTACCGCAACTGGGGTCGCTTCAAGCGCTCACCTGACTTCAGCACCACCAGGTTCGTGGCTCCCTGTGACCTCGTGGCCGGGTCGCTGCGCGGCACCCGCTGCACCGACCGGTTCGCGCTGGACCGGCTCGGGCACGGCACCTTCGTAGCCGGTGAGATCGCGGAGTCCACCAACAACGGCTTTGGCCTGACCGGCCTGGCCTACGGGGCCTCGATCATGCCGGTGCGCGTGCTCGACGCCAGCGGCGCCGGCACGGCCAGCACGATCGCCGCCGGGATCCGCTACGCGGTCGCGCACGGCGCCAGAGTCATCAACCTGAGCGTCGAGTTTCCTCCCGGGACAACCTCCGAGCAGATCCCAGAGCTGGTCGCGGCCATCGCCTACGCGCACGCGCATGGCGCCGTCCTGGTGGCCGCTGCCGGCAATGACTACGGCAGCTCGCTTGACTACCCGGCGGCTGACCCGAACGTGATCTCGGTGGGCGCCACCACGCTCGACCGCTGCCTGGCGGCCTACTCGGACACCGGGCACGGGCTGGATCTGGTCGCGCCCGGCGGCGGCGGGGACGCCAACTCACCTCACAATCCGCGCTGCCATCCGGCGAGGAACCTGCCGGACGTCTACCAGATGACCTTCCCCAACGAGGTCGGCACCGCCACGTCCGCGAACGTCGACGCCTTTGCGATCCAGGGAGGCTGGTTCGGCACCTCGATGGCCGCGCCGGCGGTCTCCGCCGCCGCGGCGATGGTGATCGCCAGCGGCGTGCTCGGTCAGCATCCCACCCCGGACGCTGTCCTCGCGCGGCTCGAGGCGACCGCACGGCGCCTCAGCCCGATCGTCCCTGACGAGGCTTACGGATATGGCCTGATCAACATCGGCGCCGCCACCGCTAGCGGCGGCCCGCTCGCCCCGGTCAGCACCGTCACCACCACGACCGCAACCACCACCACCACCACCACGACAACCACCACGCCGATCACCTCCACCGCCACCGAGACAACCGCGCTCAGCTCGACCGAGCCGGTCTCCCCAAGGCCGGGCCCCTGAAGCTGAGGTCACGTTGTTGGCCCAGCGACCGCTGGCCGAGAATCCGGGTGCGAGGTTCACACGGACCCCGCGCACGGAGTGCCGCCTCACCCGCTCGCCGCCGCACCCGCACCGCGGGAGTCACCGCACCGCGCGACTCACGCACCGCCTCATCGGCCCACCGCCTCACCGGCCCACCGCCTCGCCTGGTCGCGTCGCTCCGGCGCTCAGGCGAGCCTGACCACCGCGATCACCATCCCGATGAGGATGAAGATCACGATCAGCGCCTGGGTGTAGATCCAGAACTTGGGCACCCGGCCGAGGCTAACGAAAGTCGGACTCGCTGAGGGTGTCGAGGATGCCGACGGAGCGCGGCCGGCCATCTGCCTCGATCACCACAGCGCCGCCGGGCCAGTACGGGTGCGGTGGCCTGGCCCCGTGGCAGAGCACCGCATCGAACCGCCAGGAGCCGGTGTTCAGCAGTTGCTGGTGCCCGTCACGTGCTGACCAGGGCTGCGGATCCTCGTCGGGCAGCGGACCCCGGCGGTGCACGTGTCCAAACACCACGAACTCCGCCCGGACGTCCAGCGCGGCCGCCGCCCGGGCCATCGCCGGCAGGCTGTGGTGCAGCATCTGGCGGCCCAGCAGGCGGGCCAGCACGGGCGCCGCCAGCAGCGGCGCCACCCGCTCGTGGATCGGTTGCGGCGGCAGGCCGTCGCGCAATGGCGGCCTCGCCGGCGCCTCCGGCAGATACTCGTAGCCCGCGGGGCTGCGGGGCGCGGCCGGGCGGCGCCGCTGCGCAGGGTGCAGGAGCCCCACCGAGGAGACCGGTCGCAGGTAGTGGTTGAGCTGGTGGCCGTGGGCAGCCCACACGCGGTCGTGCAACCACACTCCCGGGTAACGCACCTGGACCGCCGCCGGAGCCAGCCAGCTGACCACCTGTTGCAGTTGCGCGCTGGCGTCGTGGGGCACCACCGACTCTCTGGCCAGAGCCTCCCCCTGCGCCGCTGCCCAGCCGCCGAGCAGCGAATGGTCGTGGTTGCCGGGCACGAGGATCAGCTCGCGTCGCGGTCCGCAGGCCTCGCCCAGCGCGCGCAGCACCGGCTCCGCGATCGGGAATGAGCGGCTCCAGTGGGACTGCTGCATCTCCACGACGTCGCCGAGCAGCACCAGTCGGTCGCAATCGGCGATCCGCTCGCGCAGCAGCGCGAGCGGACGCTCCAGCTCGAGCACGCTGCGGCCGCTGCGCTGCCCCAGGTGCAGGTCGGAGATCACGAGCGTGCGCATCCAGCCCATTAAAGGGACGGCCGGCCCGCCCCGGCCCCGCGCCCGCCCGGGTGCCGGCCCCGCGCCCGCCCAGGTGCCGACCC